>JAOMVH010000041.1 GCA_028356795.1 Aliiglaciecola sp.
ATGATTACAGTTACGACGAAATATTTTCCAAGCAGGTACGGGCGTTAGGCCAAGCAGGCGATATTCTATTGGCAATTTCTACCAGTGGTAATTCTCGGAATGTGATTAATGCCATGGAAGCGGCCTTGAGTCGCGATATGACAATTGTCGCCTTGACCGGTAAAGATGGTGGCGAGATGGCCGGGTTGATGGGGCTGAATGATGTTGAAATACGAGTACCATCAAGCCGCACAGCGAGAATTCAAGAAGTCCATTTGTTGGTTATTCATAATTTATGTGAATGTATCGATGATAGTTTATTTCCAGAAACAGCAGCTGAGTAACCCGTTATGCAAGGATTAAAACAGTTAAGTCTTATCACGCTTGTTGTATTCGCCGTGTTTATGCAAGGATGTGCAGCCGTTGTTGTGGGAGCGGGTGTTGGTGCGGCCTCAGCGGCCCACGACAGACGCACACTTGGCACTCAACTTGATGATAAAACAGCAAAAGCAAGACTCTCTTCAGCCTTTGGCAATAATCCGGCGTTGAAAGATGCAAATATTGATATTTCAGTCTACAACGGCGTTGTGCTGCTTGCAGGACAAGCCCCTTCGGAAGCGATTCGAGCAGAAATTTCAAAAACCGCACAAGGTGTTCAAAACTTAAAAAAAATCCACAATCAAATGCGTATTAGCAAACCCATCACGGCCAGTGTCGCAGCTAACGACCTGTGGATTGAAAGTAAGGTAAAAAGTGCATTGGTGACAGATGAACGTATTGATGGATTGCATATTGAGGTAGAAGTAGAGGATTCGGAAGTATTTTTAATGGGGCTAGTTAACGATTCTGAAGCCTCGATAGCGGTAGATATTGCAAGAAATGTCAATGGTGTGGCTCGGGTTGTAAAGGCGTTTGAGTCTCTTTAAATATTATCCATTTACTTGAGTCGCATGCTCTTTTTAACATGTCGAACAAAGTGCTTAAATCGTGCTCGCATAATACTGGAGAAGTCTGTGCTACCGTAAAGGTTCATCATTGTCTCTTTGCTATAGCCTTTTAGCACTCTCATTACCGAGGAAACTCGTTTATCTTCTCCATCAACTTGCAACAAATTAGACATACATTGGGTGTAGTGTTTAGTGCTGCTATCCACATATGGCTTTGGAATGGGGTATTCATAGCCCAATAGTCTGTTAGCATGGTTAAGCAGCCCGTAGTAGGCATCTAAATCTTGTGTTTCAGAAAAGCGCTGAGTAATCTTCCCCCAATCTACGTCATTGCCATGCCGGTTGATTAAAGTCGTGAAATCATAGAGTTGGCGTAGTTCTATTTGTTTCTCGTCAAATCCGCCATCGGCAAGCTGACTGTGCACGATGGATAAAACAATTTGATCAACCGGACAAAGCTGTTTAACGCAAAGATCTTGCGTTAACTCCAATGGGACAGCTCTGTCCCACAGATCTTGAGTTGGCAATAGCTCCTGCAACGACGTTTTTTGTGCGGCACGGTGAATTTCGATGTAGCAAATACTGTCAGGGTGCTTTAATGGCGGTGCGTGATAATGTCCCTTGGCGTCAATTTTTAACTCTACTTCATCTTCACGATAGCCATTTTCATCAAGTATCTTAACTGCCTGTGCCTGTTGAGATTCTGGGACTAAAATATCGATATCACTCATAAACCGAACACTTGTCGGTGAGCTGATTCGATTGAACAGCGTTGCTGCCCCTTTTAATAAAATAATATCTATATTTTGTTGTTGGAAAAGGGTACAAACTTTAATGGCTTCTTGTTGAATACTGTCAGAACGTTCTGCATAGAAGGCTTCCATACTTACCAAGTATTCGATAGTGAGCTCATCGAATTCTTGCCAAACAGAATGGCGCTGTAACTTGTTCATCAATGCGCCCATTAACCAAAATTGATTGGCTAAATAGAAAATAGATAGTTGGCCTTGTTCGCTAAGTATCCTTTTTTGCTGCTCTTCAGTAGCAAAGCGAAAAGGACTCAGCCAAGTGGCGAGATCATGCACGGTTTGCAGAGTAATTTTAGTTTGTTTTTCGTTAGCCGATGTCACTACCACAATGCCTTTATTATCTTATCGGGTTGATGCTGAACACCATAATGCAGTGAAAAGCGATTAGAATTCTCTACATAATGTAGCAACTTTTCAATCGTTTCACGATTTGTTTCTACACCCGCTTGATAGCCACTTTGCGTAAACATAGATAGAGTCTCTACCAAGCTAAGCTTGCATGTAGAATCAAATGGTTTTCCATCCAATCCTGTATTTTGATGATAATTTGGATTGACAATCATCCTAGCTGTCCTGGATGTTGATTTGCTTGCAAACTTTTGTGGCCATACATATTTAAGTTTTCGGCCATCAATACGCTCCCATATCGCCGCTTTTTCTAGCATTGGAAAATACGGTTGCATCAACGTCCAGCTGCCTGACTTCAAAGCAATAGGTAAAGTAATCGGTATGACGTTAAAACAAGAATCAAACGCAATCATTTCATCAGAATATAAGGGTACCCCTTGTGCAGACATTAAAGCTGCCAAGGTAGACTTTCCTGCACCCGAAGAACCAGGTAGCAATAGTAATCCTTGTTCTGCTTGTAACGCTGCCCCGTGAAAGCAAAAGGAATATTTTTGAACTTGATATGCAAGTACTTGAATACGATCAATAACAACAGGTATCAAGTGGTTATAATTTTCAACGCTTTCAACCAATTCATTATTTACGATCAGATCACAACCTGGCTTGTTGAACACAATCTGAAAACTGAAAGAAGCTGGGCTATCCCCGATAACAATTGGCTTTAGAAGCTCCTTGAGATCAGTAAGCATTTCAATGTTTGGCGTAGTAATAGAAAAATTCGTTTCCGCAACTGAAATACAAAATGAGTTGGATGTTGATGTTTTAGGTGCTTGGTTGAGCTCAGGGTATTGGCTATCTCGGTAGGTTTTGCCCAAGGTGTGGTCACTTAAACAAGCATGAACGCGCGCAACATCTCGACTTGCTTCGCTAAGAGACTTGCCCGTGCGGCGACTAAATGCCAATGACAGTGAATTAACATCATTATCTTCATCGAGCGATAATATCAACCAGATAGTGGTTCCAGAAACGGTATTTAATTCAGTAGAAACATGGTGGTAAAGCAGACCTTCATCAGCAAAGATATAGAGCGTAACAGGGAAATTAGTTAGTGATAGTTTGTTCAATTACGTTTAAGTACTATCTATTGCGGCATTGGTATGTACCATTACCGCGACACGACTTAGGAGCAGCAGATGTAGATGGGCTCATAAGGGCCGACATCGCAATAGGCGTAACCGCAGCAAATTTACCAAATTTTTGTATAAAATCACGACGAGAACTACCGCTTTGTTCATCATCTGTGCTTTGTTGTTCGCGTTTGTTCAACATGCGTAAGTGTCCTCTAGCTTCTCAAATAAAAGCATAGTGTGTGTGTACAATTTACTCAATTATATAAAAAACCATATAGGTATATTAAATTATACTTATATCAAAAAACGTGGGAATGAATTCATATCTTTGGCTAGCCACTTGGCATCAAACAACAATTCGTCCACTTTATTTTGTGCAGCGCGAATCTGTGTCTTGCTTATCTTTTCATATATCCGAAAATACTCTGCGTTCACTTTGGCTTTTTCTGCATCTAATGCACTGTATAATCCTTGCCAAACAGCGGCTTTTTGAAATTCTTTTTTATCTAAGTAGTAACCAACATAGAACTCGTAGACGGATGGCTGTATATCGCTGATCACCTCTGCTTTTTTGAGTGCCATACGTGCATACTCCAGCGCTTGTAGCATGTCTTTCTTCGCGGTTTGAGTCATTAGAGCAACGACAACATCAACGTGAACATCAGCAGCAGTCTCAAATCCATTAACCATTGACTCCCAGGCATCATCCCTTTGTGTATAAGTCCACAACCATAAATTCACCTCAGGCCGAGCTAAACTTCTTGAACTGGCAATCAATTGTTTTTGTATCTCTGGGATATTCCTAATCGTGATAATTTGCGATTGTTTGTCACTTTTATTTCTAACCGCTTCTGACACATAAGCATCTTCCAGACATTCTTTGTAAGCGTCGAGAGATTTTAATGCCACGTAGGTATTGATGGAGGTTAATTGTTCTTTTTGGATGGCTAGATTGCGTATAACATCTGCCCTAACAAGGGAACACATAGCGCCCGAATGAATAGAGTCACATATATCCTCGTATTTATCACAAATTTTCCACATGGACTCATCGGCCACATTGCCATCATCACAACCTACCAATAAAAACGCCAGACTTATCAACCAATAACGCATGGGCTCTCAAATTCCTTAATTCGCTTCGAATACAGTTATAATTTAGCAATAAAAAAGGCGCTATGCAGCGCCTTTATTTGTTTATTTAACCACCGTTAACGTAGGAGGACCTTTTTTATCTGGCTTATCCGCTGGCGTTGATGGTTCATCAATATTTTGTGACTCGTCAAGCTCTTCAGGTGTAAAGACAGTACCCGCGCCATTTTCCTTGGCATAAATAGCAAGCACGGCATTGCACGGGACGTTTAATTGTCTAGCAACACCACCAAAGCGGGCTTCAAACATCACATCGGTGTTTGTCATATTTAAATTTTGACATGCACTAGGTGATACATTTAGCACAATTTGACCATCTCTAACGTGTTCCTCTGGAACAGATACACCTGGTAACAATGCATCTACCACAAGATAGGGAGTAAGATCGTTATCCACTATCCATTCATAGAAGGCACGAAGCATATATGGCTGATTAGATGTCATCATTTCGCGTCTTCAACCCTTATAAAGGGTCGTGAATTTCTCTTTCTTGGTCAGTCAAGGACGCTTTGAAAGAACTGCGGTCAAAAATACGGTTCATATAACCCATGACTTCTTTGCTACCAGCACCGGTCAACTGAATACCAAGTGCAGGTAAACGCCACAATAAAGGCGCTAAATAACAATCCACTAAACTAAACTCTTCACTCATAAAGAATGGCGTTTCAGCGAACAAAGGGGCCAGACTAAGTAAAGCTTCTCGCAACTCGTTGCGCGCGGCATCTACATCGCCTTTTCCGGCTACAATTCGGTCAGCAATTGAATACCAATCCTGCTCGATGCGGTGCATCATTAAGCGGCTTTGGCCACGAGAGACTGGATAAACAGGCATCAACGGAGGATGAGGAAAACGCTCGTCAAGATATTCCATGATGATGTGAGATTTATAAAGCACTAACTCTCTATCCACTAATGTGGGTACGGTGCCATACGGGTTGAGATCTAATAAATCTTCAGGCAGTTCAGTGGGATCAGTATAACTAATTTCAACCCCTACTCCCTTCTCCGCCAGTACGATACGCACTTGGTGACTGTAAATATCACTCGTGTCTGAGAACAACGTCATGATTGAACGTTTATTCGCGGCTACAGCCATTAACTATCCTCCAGAATCAACTATGTATGTTGAGTATGCGTAATACATTACTAAGCATATAAATCTCAACTGCTCGAATCTATATTATTCGAGCCGATTAAAAAAAGGGGCAGATTTGCCCCTTTGGTGATTATACCCTAATTTTTGTCGAATTAGTGCACATCACGCCAATATTCTTTCTTCAATAAGTACACGAAGATAAATAATACAAAAATAAACGCAATAACCCATTTTCCGGTCTTCTCAAGATTGAGACGATTTGGCTCACCGACGTAAACTAGGTAGTTCACTAAATCGCGAACTGCGTTGTCATATTCTTCTTCATTCATGGTACCCGTGCCATCGGTTTTGATACCCACGTACACGTCTTGCATTTCACCATCAATCATACGTTGCTCAGTGGTTTCACTGGGCATTCCTTGAAGCTCCTGCAATACGTGTGGCATACCAACACTGGGAAACACTTTATTGTTTACACCAAATGTTTTGCTGTCATCTTTGTAGAAGGTGCGCAAGTAGGTATACAACCAGTCAGCTCCCCGTACTCTTGCTACTAGAGTCAAGTCAGGTGGCGGTGCACCAAACCATACAGCTGCATTTTCCGCTGGAATGGCACTTTTAATATGGTCTGAGACTTTTTCACCTGTGAATTGCAGGTATTGCTGGCCAATATCATTTGGTATATCCAAATCTTTGAAGCTGCGCTCATAACGTTGATACTGCATATTGTGGCAACCTAAGCAGTAATTGTTGAATAACATAGCGCCGCTTTGCAATGAGCCTTTGTCGGTCAAATCATTGTTTGCTTTGTCAAGTGGCACACCCGCACCACCTGCAGCTAGCACCAAACCTGAATAAAAGAATCCTAAAACTATAATCAACTGCTTCATTTTGTGATCCTCTCTGGCACAGGCTTGGTTTTTTCATTTTTGCTGTAAATAAACAGTAAAACAAAGAAACCAAAATACATAAATGTGGCGATTTGAGATGCGGTTATTTTCCAGTTTTCTTGTGGTGTTCCACCCAAATAACCTAGGAATATAAACACAACAGCAAATATCAATAAGTTCCAACGGTGGAAGCCACAACGATAACGCCATGATTTCACTTTACCGCGGTCAATCCAAGGCAATAGGAATAAGGCAATGATTGCTGCAAACATCATGATTACACCACCCAATTTATCCGGTACTGCTTTCAAAATTGCGTAGAACGGCGTGAAGTACCACACTGGGAAGATATGCTCAGGTGTTTTCAACGGATTTGCCACTTCAAAGTTTGGCGCTTCTAGGAAGTACCCACCCATGGCTGGATTAAAGAACATCACCCAGCTAAACAGTGCTAAGAACACACAAAACGCAACCAGATCTTTTAAAACAATGTGCGGGAAGAAAGGTACAACGTCGTCAATAATGTCGTATTTGTTGGTGTAATACTCGTGCATTTCAAATTTGGTTTTTTGATCTTCGCTCAAAGAACCTTTTTTGCGTTTCACTTCAACACCGTCTGGGTTATTAGAGCCCACTTCATGTAAAGCCACAATGTGAAGGAAAACCAAGATAACAATAACCAGAGGAAGCGCTATAACGTGAAGCGCAAAGAAACGATTTAGCGTTGCCCCAGAGATAACATAGTCACCTTGGATCCACTCAACCAAATCTGGACCAATGACAGGGATAGCACTAAATAAGGATACAATTACCTGCGCTCCCCAGTAAGACATTTGGCCCCAGGGAAGTACATATCCCATAAAGGCTTCGGCCATCAATGCCAAGTAGATGAACATACCAAACAACCACAACAACTCGCGGGGTTTTTGGTATGAGCCATACATCATGCCTCGAAACATGTGCAAGTAAACGACAATAAAGAATGCCGATGCGCCGGTAGAATGCATGTAGCGTAAAATATCGCCGTAAGGGACATCACGCATAATGTACTCAACAGAGGCAAACGCGCCTTCAGCGGTTGGTACAAAGTTCATGGTTAACCAAATACCGGTAACGATTTGATTTACTAATACAATCGTGGCTAAAAAGCCAAAAATGTACCAAAAGTTCATATTTTTAGGTGCAGGATATTGAATGGCGTGCATATTAGCTACGCGCATCATTGGAATACGATATTCAATCCAGTCTAATAGATTCTTAAACATCTTATACTGCCTCCCCTTCGCCGAGTGAACCGATAATCACGGTATTGTCATCTACGAAAAAATAAGGTGGAACTTGTAAATTCGATGGTGCAGGAACACTTTCAAATACCCGTCCAGCCATATCAAATTTAGAACCATGACAAGGGCAAAAGAAACCTTCAGAGACACCTTCTGCGTATTGTTCGAACGCACCGTCAGTCAAGTGCTGCGGAGAACACCCTAAGTGCGTGCAGATACCAACCAAAATCAAGTATTCTTCTTTCAAAGAACGATAAGGGTTTTGTGCAAATGCGGGCTGCTGTTCAACTTCAGAGTTAGGATCTTTTAGTTGTTCTTCATGTTGTGATAATGAAGCCAGTAGCTCAGGTGTGCGTCTGACTACCCAAACAGGTTTACTTCGCCAAATAACACGAATCAATTGTCCAGGTTCTACTTTACTGATATCTATTTCTACATCAGCACCAGCGGCTTTTGCCTTTTCACTTGGGCTCCAAGACCCAATAAAAGGAACAGCCACGCCTACTACACCAGCAGCACCTACTACAGATGTAGCGACAGTAAGAAAACGACGCCTCGGGTTGTCTTGAGTCTGATTGTCGTTAACAGACGAATCATTCGAATCGACAGACACATTGCTCATCCACTTATCTCCAAGTTCGGATTTAGTGATACTTCTTGAACGAAAAAGTTGGTTCCGATAGGGATTGGCTATCAGTTAACTAGCACAAGAAATTACGGTTTTTGTTAATATCAAACGGTATAAATTATAAGCCTTGATAAAAGACGTTTACATCGTTAGCTATAGCAGCAAATGATAAAAGAAAACCCCTAATAAAGACAAGGAATTACGAAAATAAAAGCACAAATAAAAAAATTAGTGGGTGGTTTGTGAAATCAGTGCCGACAAAATCGTCATTATGAGGGGTTGTTGCTCTTTGGGGTATAAATTTTGTTCTAATTAAACGCTTTTTAATCGCGGTGCTTACAGGCGTTGCTTATCCGGGATTGAGGTGAATTAGTCAAAGATAAACCGCCCCGTAAATTTGAGGCAATAAAAAACCCAGCAGAGCTGGGTTTTGAAATTCAAATAACGTTGGATTAACGTTTTGAGAATTGAGGACGCTTACGCGCTTTGTGTAGACCAACTTTCTTACGCTCAACTTTACGTGCGTCACGAGTTACGAACCCGGCTTTACGTAGCGCTGGACGAAGTGTCTCATCAAATTCCATCAAGGCACGTGTAATGCCGTGACGAATTGCACCAGCTTGACCACTGATACCACCACCGGCTACGGTGACGTAAAGGTCAAATTTTTCAGTCATTTCAACAAGTTCAAGTGGTTGACGCACGATCATACGTGCAGTCTCGCGACCGAAGAACTCGTCCAAAGGACGTTGGTTAACAACAATGTTACCGCTACCTGGGCGAAGGAATACGCGAGCGGTAGAGCTTTTGCGACGGCCAGTGCCGTAGTATTGAGTATCTGCCATTTTTCTCGCTCCTTAAATGTCTAGAACTTGAGGCTGTTGAGCAGCATGTGAATGCTCAGAACCAGCGTACACTTTCATTTTGCGGAACATAGCACGTCCAAGAGGACCTTTAGGCAACATACCTTTTACCGCTTTCTCTATGATAGCTTCAGGCTTGTGAGCTTGAAGTTTTTCAAATGTTGTTTCTTTCAAACCGCCAACATAGCCAGTATAAGAGTAATATTTCTTATTCTGAGCCTTACGACCAGTCACTGTTACTTTTTCAGCGTTTACAACGATGATGTAATCACCTGTATCAACGTGAGGAGTATACTCTGGCTTATGCTTACCACGTAAACGTAGTGCGATTTCTGTGGCCAAACGACCTAGTGTTTTGTCCGCGGCGTCTACCACGTACCAGTCGCGTTTTACCGTCTCTGGCTTTGCAACAAAAGTTTTCATGTTTAAATTACCCGATATATCGAAATTGTTACTCATTTGTTTTCTGCATAGGCATAAAACGCTCATTCCAGAAAACCACTTAAATCAATCATTTGACCCCTTCGAGCCGATCAATTCTTCCACTTTCCCAAAGTGGGCGTAACTGGGCAGGGCGCGAATTATACAGAAGTTTATGCAAAACGCGAGGGGGAATTCACTTTTTGCAGGATAAATCGCAACTTTTCTGCGATTTAATGCGTAAACAGAACTATGTAATAGCGCCATCAACTTGGTTATGTTACAAAAAAGTGAATAGTCATTAACAACGATTAAGGTTATATTCCGCTTTCGAATTACAGCAACTCTAATCGTGAACCAATAGAAGTGCGAACAGATTACTGGAGTGAACAATGAAGTCCCTAGCCCTTTTAACCACTATTTTGGTGTTAAGTTACAGCTACAACGCCAGCGCCACCAGCTTACGCTCGGAACAAATACAAAGACAAATCGAGTCACAAGCGCAACAACAATTACCCGGAACAGCACGAATTGTCGGTGGATCAGATACCGATTTAGGTGATTACCCATTTATGTCAGCCTTGGTATTTGTATCCCAAGAAATAAACACCTCCACCAATGTTGATGGAACTGATTATGATTCTTCTGATTTTAGCTTTGCCCCCTCTGGAGAAGCCTCCGCAGAACTTGTTTCCTGTGGACTTGCAGGCGAAGTGTGTGAAGGGGTAGAAGACAAAATTTGTTTGATAGAACGAGGCGAATTTACCTTCGCAAACAAAGCGTTAAATTGTCAAGCCGGTGGTGGTATTGGCGCTATCATTTACAACAATGTGGAAGGTCCATTGGATAGTGGTACCTTAGGTAACGACTTCAGCGGTACTATCCCGGTTGTAGGGATTTCACAAGCAGATGGTGAAATTATCCTGCAGCTGCAAAACGTCACGGCAACAATCAGCGTGGCTGTGGAAACCGGCTCAACACAGGATTCAAGTTGTGGTGCGACCTTCATAGGCGATAAATGGGTGCTAACGGCGGCCCATTGCGTCGATTCAGATTTCTCTGATCAACTTCGCGTTAATGTCGGAGAATATGATTTAACCGATGGTGCTGATGATGCGGTACCCATTTCTCGCATTTATTTGCACCCCAATTACAGCTCAAACGATTTTGATTTTGACGTTGCGCTTATTGAGTTGACTCGCAGCGTAGACGGCACGGCCATCGCCTTAGCTGATGCACAAACCACGCTAGAATTTACGCAAGCCAACCGAATTGCCAAATCCATTGGCTGGGGTGGTCGCACGGCTTATGGTCCTGGAGAAGGTCCAACTGGTAATTTCCCTGATATTTTACAAGAAGTCGAACTACCGCTTTTGACCAACACACAATGCAGAAACATTTTTGCTGATTCTCGCAATACCACAGCATCACAAACAGGCGTCACAGATAATATGATTTGCGCTGCCGTTGACTTAGGCGGTAAGAGTGCATGTCAAGGTGACAGTGGTGGTCCATTATTTGTTGAAACTAATACGGGACCGCAGCAAGTTGGGATAACTAGCTGGGGAATAGGTTGTGCGGCACAAGGCTATCCCGGCGTGTATGCAAGAGTGGGCGAACTTCTTGGTTTTATTGAAGCGACTCGTTTTGGTGTTGGTGTCAGTGGTGACGCACGTTTTACCAACTCACCAGTGGGTAATGCATTTGGGCAAACTTATACCATCACCAATAACTCGACAGTGTCTGTCATGCCAACATTTAGCCTGTCGAACACATCTGATTTTGATGTGGACAGCAGTGCATGCGAGCTTTTAACTGCAGGTGAAAGCTGCGAATTGAGCATTGCCATCAACGCCAGCAGCGTAGGTGAAAAACAAACCACTTTGACTGTTGAATCAGATATTCCTGAAGTCCCTACCAACGGCATTACGGTGCAAGGCTTTGCAGTGGGCGCAGCAAGCGCATTAGAGAATGCCATTGGTACCTCCAATTCAGCGGTTAGCGTCTTTAGTGGGGGCGACCAAAGTTGGGTGGTGAATGGCGCCGGCGGTGTCACCAGTGGAAACATCAGTGACCGCCAAGAAAGCATTCTGGTGGTTCAAATCGAGGGCGAAGGCACATTGCAGTTTAATTGGTCGGTTTCATCAGAAGAAAATGTTGATGAACCCACTGAACCCTTTGACGCTTTGTATTTAATTGTCAATGGTGAAGAGCAAACCTTCATTTCAGGTGCAGTCCCCTTTACCGCACAAACAGTTGCGTTGCCCGCAGGGACTCACTTGGTGGAGTTTGCCTACCGTAAAGATCCAGGCGTGTCAGAATTAGATGATAGCGGCAGTGTGCGCAACCTGACATTTACGCCGGTTCAAGCTCCAGCCCCAACGCCAACTCCTACCCCAACGCCATCTTCTGGTGGTGGCGGTGGCGCAGTGAGCGTTTTAGCGTTGTTAGCAATGTCATTGATATTGTTTAGACGAAGAAAGATTGGCTGATTTTTACCATCAATGCGCCTGAGTGAACCCTCAGGCGCTTTTTAAATCCACTACTTACTGCCGCCTATGACGTGCTTTTACCTTTCACTTGTTGCCAAATAGACTCTAGCTGGTCCAGGCTGGATGATTGCACCGAACCTCCAGTTGCCACCACTGTTTTTTCAACTTGGCGAAACCGAGACTCAAATTTATAATTTGCTTTACGTAGGGCTGTTTCTGCATCCACACCCAAATGCCGAGCTAAGTTAACCACAGCGAATAACAAATCACCGACTTCTTCTTCAACATGATCTTGATTTTCAATTGGTGATTGCATGGCTTCTTTAATTTCACCGATTTCTTCGTCAACTTTATCGAACACAGGCTCGGCATCAGGCCAATCAAATCCAACCTTCGCACACTTTTTCTGAATTTTTGTGGCTTTTACAAGCGGTGCCATGCCTTTGGGAATATTAGCCAAAATACTTTCATCTATTTTTGCTGTGCCTTGTTGTGCAAACTTTTGCGCACGCTCTTGTTGTTTTACGTGCTCCCAATTTTGCTGAAGCTCATCTAAACAAGGCTGTGTATTACTCTCGAACACATGAGGATGGCGTCGAACAAGTTTGTCAGCGACGGTTTTGGCAATCTCTTCAAAGTCAAAATGTTGTTGTTCTTTTCCCAGCTGCGCATAAAATACCACTTGAAAGAGTAAATCGCCCAGCTCATCTTGCACATCATCCATACTGCCATTTTCAATAGCATCGGCGACCTCGTAGGCCTCTTCAATCGTATAGGGGACAATACTGGCAAAGTCCTGTTTCAAATCCCAGGGACAACCAGAATCAGGATCCCTTAGCTTTGCCATTATGCTCAATAAACGCTCAACTTGCGGAAAAGCTTCTGCAGCTGCCATTTATTTGTCGAGCCTCAAGACGTCAGAAACGCCCTTAATTTGATTAAGCCGCGCTGTAACCCGAGACAAACTGTTCAAATCTTTAACTTCTAACTTAAGTTTTATTTTGGCAGTACCGTCATGGGTGTCACTCAAACTGTTCACCCCCAACAAAGTGGCTTTTTCATTGGCAAGTACGGTAGTAATATCGCGCAATATGCCATCCCGGTCCGCGCTATAAACGTCTAAACCGGCCTGGAATGCACCATGCAAATCATCAGCCCAGTTAACATCGATTTGACGCTCTGGATGCTGGTCCAACAGGTTGCTTAATTGGTCACAATCGTCTCGGTGCACACTCACCCCTCGACCAACTGTAATGTAACCCTGAATCGGATCACCGGGCAGCGGTTGGCAGCACTTGGCAATTTGACTCATCAGGTTGCCCACACCCTCAACTACTACGCTATCTTTACCTTGTTTTCGAGGCTTACTGGCAGTGGTTTTGACCCGAGGATCAATTTGTGGAGGTGGCGCATCCAATTGGTGTAGATAGTTAACAACCTGCATCACTCGCACATCGCCACCACCAATGGCCGCGTATAAATCCTCGATGGAATTTAGATTGAATCGTTCGCAAGCTTTACGCGCTTCTTTCAAAGAAGCATTCACTTTGTTTAGCTCTCTTTCGAGGATCTCTTTACCCGCGAGTTGATTTTTCTCTTTATCTTGTTTTTTGAACCAAGTATGAATTTTGGCTCTGGCACGTGATGAATGCACATAGCCTAAACCAGGATGCAGCCAATCACGACTGGGGTTCGGGTTTTTGCCGGTGAGCACTTCAACCTGATCGCCGGTCTCTAGCTGGTATGTGAAGGGTACGATGCGACCACTAATTTTTGCACCTATGCAACGATGCCCCACGTTACTGTGAATATAGTAAGCAAAGTCTAGTGGTGTGGAGCCTAGCGGTAGATCAATGACGTCGCCTTTGGGAGTAAACACATAAACCCGATCATCAAACACTTGGCTACGCAGCTCTTCAACTAAATCGCCAGATTCTGCCACTTCTTCTTGCCACAACAAGATTTTGCGTAACCAGTTAATTTTGTCTTCGTAAGCTGAGCGCTCGTTACTAACACCTTCTTTGTATTTCCAATGGGCCGCAATTCCCAACTCTGCATCTTGATGCATTTGATGGGTGCGAATTTGGATTTCAACAGAGCGCCCTTGGGGTCCAGCAACAACGGTATGAATAGATTGATAACCGTTGGGTTTTGGTGTCGCTATATAATCATCAAATTCATGGGGAATATGTTTGAACATGGAGTGCACAACACCAAGGGCGCTATAACAATCCTGCAAGCGCTCAGCAATAATTCGTACCGCGCGGATATCATACAATTGCTCGAAATCCAGATGCTTTTTCTGCATCTTTTTCCAAATACTATAAATATGTTTGGGTCGACCATACACCTTTGCCTTGATGCCGACCCTGTCTAATTCTGACTGCATATTAGAGACAAAGTTATCAATATATTGTTCACGATCGGCACGCCGCTCATCTAATAGTTTGGCAACGTGTTTATAGGTGTCTGGGTGAAGATAGCGAAACGATAAATCCTCTAACTCCCATTTAAGTTGACCTATACCCAAGCGGTTTGCCAAAGGCGCGTAAATAGTGGCACACTCTCTTGCCACCAGCACTCGCATTTCTTCATCTTCTTGTTTAATTTTTTGCAGTGTGCAAATACGTTCAGCTAATTTGATCAGAACAGTTCGCACATCTTCGACCATAGCCAACAGCATTCTGCGTATGTTGTCTATTTGGCTTTCATCAGCTTTTTTGCCTGCGCGGCTATGCAAAGACTTGATCGCATCCATACGTCGCACGCCAGAGATAAGATGCCTAATACCTTTACCAAATTCTAATTCAATTTGCTCATCGTCTAACTGATGTAATTCGCAATAGGGATACACTAGAGAGGCCTGTAGTGTTTCATCATCCATATTTAGTTCGTGAAGAATTTCCACCATCTCTTGACCAATGAGCAAAATCTCCGGTGACGCTGAGGTCTCTCGAAGCTTTTGTTTTGTTGAATCGGGCAAACTCAGGCTATCTAACCACTCATCAAAAGGTGGTCTATCAGGTTGATGAACCGTGCGAATTGAAACCATATTAATCGCCGTTTGTGTCAGTTAAATAATCAGAACGCATAAATAATGCCATCAGCTCCGTATGGCTCGTTTGGGGAAACATGTCCATCAAGCCAATTTTTACCAGTCGATAATTTTGCTGCAAAAGTCCAGCGGCATCTCGACTGAAAGTCGCAGGATTACAAGACACGTACAGAATGTGGGTAGGCTTGAGTTTTGGCAGTGCATCAATGGTCTGTTTTGCTCCTTCTCGAGACGGATCGAGAATGACTTTATTACATTGATATTGCGTTATTTTGCTCAAGGATTTGACTTCGTTTAAATCAGCTTGAATGAAATCGCAATTCTCTAGCCCATTTTTATGTGCATTTTGTTGAGCGCGTTGCACCATTTTGGCCACACCTTCAACGCCATAGACATGTTTGCAGTGTTTAGCCAACGGCAAACTGAAATTGCCAATGCCGCAGAACAAATCTAACACAGAGTCATTCGGCTCTAACGCTAACCAATCCTGTGCTTGTTTTATCATTTGCTGATTAACAACATTATTCACTTGCACAAAATCATTAATATGCATATCCAGAGCTATGTCTGGTGATGGTGAATATTGCAGCGTTGCAGATTTATCGCTGATATTGATAAGCTCACTATCCGTTTCTAAAAATAGTGAAATTGCCTGTTGTTGGGCAAAATCAGTCAGTAATTGGATATCATTAGATGCCAAGGTTTTCACAATTCGAATACTAACTAAAACACCATCATTACCCTTTACCATAGAAACATGGCCGATTTTATTTGGCTGTTTTAGTTTTTGAAACACAGATTGCAAGGGTTGAATAAGCGCGGCTAACTCATCAACTAAAATGGGGCATGCCTCTAGGTTAAACACATTTTTGCTGCCTCGAGAGCGATAACCTAGGCGCAAGTCGTTGGGATTTCTAGCATCAACGGCTAAACGCGTTTTGTAGCGATAGCGTTGGCCTTCACTATGAATAGCCGCTTCCCACGGCAGTTGGCCAACAATATCTTTAATGGTAATGGACTTTGCAGCTTTTGGCCTGCGCGCTGACAAACTGCCTTTTTTAATGGGTTTGTTTTTTGCTGCCTCAATAGCAGTTGTGTGAAGGATCATTGAATCGACCGCTTGTTGCTTATAACCAAGCATAGCGTGTGCATCACAATACTGTGTTTGACAGCCACCACACTGTTCAAAGTGTTGGCAAAATGGTGTTGTGCGTTGTTCACTTGGCTCAATGATTTTTAATACATTGGCTTGACTAGCAACGCCCTTACCACTGACAACTTCAGCTTCAACGAATTCGCCAGGCAAGGCGTTGGACACAAATATGACTTTATTGAGATCACTCGATATCCCGCTTCCAAAATGATCAACGCCACTAATTCTCAATTGCTGAATTGACTTAGTGAGTGCTTTGGATGAGGTATTAGGTTTGTAAAAGTTAGCCATAAGTCTCTATCGTTGTTCAAGTAGCACAGTCGCTACTGCATAGTGCATTTCATCAGATATGGATAGCAACGCAGAATTAATTCCTCGTTGTTCGCACAAATGTGCAAAGTGTCCATTGAAGGTAATAATCGGTTGTCCCAAATCACCATTAGTGACTTCGATTTGTTGCCAACTGACGCCGTTACCTATTCCTGTACCTAATGCTTTTACGGCAGCCTCTTTGGCAGCAAACCGCTTAGCCAAGTAGCGAACCTGAAACTTGTGTTGGCTAAATATATCCCACTCAAATTCGGTAAGGACTCGTTTAGCCAATCGGTCTGACTTTTCTAGCTGCTGCGTTAATCGCGCAATTTCGACGATATCAGTGCCTAGCCCCAAAACAGCCAAATCAACCTCGCGCTTCTAACATTAGACGTTTCATGTCAGCAACCGCTGTATGCAATCCATCAAAGGCTGCCCGGGCAATAATTGCATGGCCAATGTTTAGCTCTATGATTTCCGGCATTGCGGCAATAGGTTTTACATTGTGATAATGCAAACCGTGACCCGCGTTTACCTTCAGCCCTTTACTGTGGGCGTAGCGAATACCTTGTTGCAGCTTGACTAATTCAAGTTCCAATTGCTGCTCATTTTTGGCCTCTGCGTATTGTCCAGTATGAATTTCAATATAGGGCGCTCCGGCCTCAAGAGCTGCGTCAATTTGTTCTTTCTCAGCGTCAATAAACAATGAAACTAAAATCCCCTCGGCATTAAGTCGTCCGCAGGCAGTGCGTATTTTGTCGATATTACCCACTACATCTAGGCCGCCTTCTGTCGTGAGTTCCTCACGTTTTTCCGGCACCAAACAACAAAATTCGGGCTTAGTCTGAGTGGCAATCATCAACATTTCTTCTGTTACCGCCATCTCTAGATTCATGCGGGTATTGATGGTTTGTGCAAGTATTGCCACGTCACGGTCTTTAATATGCCGGCGATCTTCACGTAAATGTACCGTTATACCGTCTGCACCTGCGCGCTCTGCAATATCGGCGGCATGCACAGGATCTGGATACTGGGTGCCACGAGCATTTCGCAAGGTGGCAATATGATCAATATTCACACCTAAAAAAATATCTTTCATTTACTCTACTCCAACTTCTGGAAAAGCTCTCTGCTTTTCAGGGGTTTATCACCAATGATTGGCCTCAGTGCCATTCGAGTAATACGTTTTGCCGCTTTCAGACTTGTGTCTGTCCATACAAAATTGGCAATGTCATTTAAATCTCTACCATCAAAACAATTGCCTTGATTTTCGAACCCGGGTAGCTGTTGAAAACCACGTTCTGATACAAAACTGTAGTAATTGCCTGCTGCAATTGAGGTTTGATTTCGCCAATCTTGGTGCCAATCAAAGCCGTAACCAAGGTTCAACAGCAAGTTAATCTCAAACTCTCTTAACACAGTTTCAATTGTTTCTTGCTCAGACAATCTTAGTAGGCTGGCCAGATAAAGATCATAAATTTCTGGATAAGCAACTTCTTTGGGGATAACGCGATTAAGAATTTCATTCACGTACAGCGCACTAAACATTACTGAGCCTTTAAACTCAAAGCCCCGTCCATTACTTTCTATTTGGGTTAAGGTTTTTAGTTCACTGCGGCCTTTGATACTTAACCTAAGAGGTTGAAACGGCTGCAATATACTTTTTTTTTCGTTGCTTTTACTGCTTTTTGCGCCGCGAACACCCCGACATACCGCTGAAACACGTCCTAGTTCCCGGGTAAAAAAATCGACGATTAAACTGGTTTCGCGATAGGGTCTGCGATGCAGTACTAGACCATCATAAAACGATGGTTGGTTAATGCCCATTGTTGCTCTAGGCCACTTTTATACGAACCACTTTCATTGCCTCAAACTCCATCCCAGCAATTTCTTCGGTGATTGGATAATAGGTCAAGTTCACACGGCTTCCATTTAAGTTTTTATAACTTTTTTTACGCCGAAATTTAAAAGGTACATCGTAACCTTTAACCATAATAGTGTTGATGATCCAATCACCTTCGGTGCGTTGAACATGGGAAACCACCTCCAACATTTCAGAATGGGTGAGGTTGTCGTGTTTTTCCAATAATTTTGAAATTTCAGATTTAGCCATAATATCCTAAGACCTATACTCTGGAGTATAGTAACATTTACTCGAACAAATGGGACGCTTTCGCTTCATTCTTCTGTTACAAAACATGGATTAACACCAACGTGTATCGAATATTCTTCACTCTATTAAGCGTAACAACGTTATTTGCCTGTGAGCAAGAACAACAAAAAACAGACTCAATGATATTTCGTGAGTCTACGATTAGTGATGCTCAAAAACCCATTCAGCAAAGCCAAGCACTACTGACATCTGCGGTGCGCAATGACCCAATGAAACACCTGGATATACTCATTATCGCTAACAACGCAAAAAATGCGGCTCGCAATATTTATCAGCGAGGACAAATTATTGGCTATAAAGATGAATCCCTATTACAACTTGAAGACTACTTTAAAGCGCTTTCACCAGTACTAGTAGAACATGCGAAAGCGCTTTTAGAGCAAGTAATCGAGCGCACAGTAGTACTGCGAAAAGAAATAGAAGATGCTAAAAATCAGCCATATTCAGCAAGAAATACCGATACGTCTCAGCTAGTGAGCTTTTTAGGTGAGCAGTATAATATAGATGTTAAATCTTGTTGCTTAACGCAGCTTTCTCAAATTGATTCTTTGCTACAAGGGCAGCCAAAACAGCACCGTGATTTACTCATATTGATTCGCTCTATCAATACCGAACTTGGCAATATTATCCAACGA
>JAOMVH010000042.1 GCA_028356795.1 Aliiglaciecola sp.
ACTTGACCCGTTAAATCCTGAAAACCTTGTGCCATTAACACTTCTGTTAACAAAACATTAAGCTTCTCAGTGTCAGCACTCGACTCTTCCAACAACGAATCTAAGTCATAGCACAAGGCTTTGAATTCACCAAGTTCGAGTTGGCGATTCATTAACTTTTTCCATTCCGGTAACACCTTTGCAATCCCTACATGCAGTTTTTCAGCAATAGGCATGCTGCTTTCAACCGCATCCATTGTGGTATTTGCTGCTTGTTCTGTCGTTTCAATGACATACATCAAACGACTTTGCGCATCAGGAATATCCTCATTTGCAAGATTCGAAATGCGAGGATCTAGTTGAAAACTATTCAGTGAGTCATGCAATTGGCGGGTTAACTTACCGACCTCTGCGAACAGCTCTACCGAATTAGTCAACGACGCCTCTTCGAGTAATTCTGAGGCGGCTTGATTGTCGCCGGACTCAATTAACTCGACCAATTTTTTTGCTTCGTCAAGAGACAACGGAGCGTTATCAGAGCTGGTCATTCAGTTACTCCTAAAAAGTGGTTATAGGAAACCTTAACCCAGTCTCTCAAAAATCTTATCTAACTTTTCTTTTAGTGTAGCAGCGGTAAATGGTTTAACTACATAACCATTTACACCAGCTTGCGCCGCTGCAACAATTTGTTCTTTTTTCGCTTCAGCCGTAACCATCAAGACCGGAAGATGTTTTAAACTATCATCCGCACGTATCGCTCGAAGCAAGTCGATACCTTGCATGCCCGGCATGTTCCAATCAGTGACTACAAAATCAAAGTCACCTTGCTGAAGCATAGGCAAGGCAGTGCTACCGTCATCCGCTTCCTGCACATTGGTAAAACCAAGGTCTTTAAGTAAATTCTTGATGATACGTCTCATTGTTGAAAAATCATCAACAACAAGAATTTTCATATTTTTATCCAAAACTGCCTCCAATGAGGATTAAACCAAAATTGTATTATATTATTCTTTATTTATCCGCCAAGACTGCATTTTATTTTTCAGTTTTAGCATGGCTTGACTATGTATTTGACTCACTCTAGATTCACTGACTTCAAGCACTTCACCTATTTCCCTGAGATTCAGCTCTTCATCATAATACAATGATAAAACAATTGCTTCGCGCTCTGGTAATGTAGTAATAGCATGTGCGAGCGCTTTTTGAAATGAACCTTGCAATAAATCTTGAAAAGGTGCGTCGCTACCTTTTGTCTGTTCCGTTTCAATAACGTCTTCGGTAATGCCTAAATCTTCAATTCCAATTATTTTGCCTGCGTTAACTTCGTTGAGCATTTGGTGGTAATCAGTTAACGAAACGTCTAGTTTTTCTGCAACATCGACATCTCTAGCATCTCTACCCGTCTCTCGCTCAACTTGATTAATTGCTTCGGTAATGGCCCTACCATTTTTATGTACCGAACGAGGCGTCCAATCACCTTTTCGTATTTCATCTAGCATGGCACCGCGTATACGAATACCTGCAAAGGTTTCAAAACTTGCCCCTTTAGAGCCATCAAAATTTTTAGCGGCTTCTAATAATCCGATCATGCCTGACTGAATCAAATCGTCCACCAACACACTGGCAGGCAACCTGGCCAATAAATGATGCGCTATTCTCTTTACAAGTGAAGCATGCCTTTCTACCAATTGAGCCCTATCGGCCTGCTGTTGATAAGCTGCAGCTTTTCTATTCACCCTTGACCACCTACCACTTTATCAACAACCAACTGCTCTAAGAAGAACTCAAGATGTCCCCCCGGCTGATTGGGAATTGGCCATTGCATCGCTTTTTCGGATAATCCTTTAATTGCTAATGAAGCCGGAGAAGACGGAAATGCATCAACAATCGCTTTTTGCTTTCTCACCGACTTACGAATATTTTCATCATAAGGAATAGTCGCAACTAGTTCTAAAGCTACGTCTAAGAATCGATTCGTAACTTTTGATAATTTGGCAAATAACTCTTGGCCTTCTCGAATGTCACGAACCATGTTCGCCACTATCTTAAACTTGAACACACCGTGCTCGCGATTTAACAATTTGATCAAGGCATAGGCATCGGTTAGCGACGTCGGCTCGTCACATACCACCATCATTATGTCTTGTGATGCTCTGGAGAAGCTCAGCACCATATCAGAAATACCTGCAGCAGTATCAACAATCAGTACGTCGATATCTGTGCGTAACTCGCTAAACGCACGAATTAGTCCCGCGTGTTCGGTTGGACTAAGTTCAGTCATAGACTGAGTGCCTGACGTTGCGGGAGCAATTAGTACGCCATGGGGACCTTTTACTAACACGTCATCTAAAGTGCACTCGCCGGAAAGTACATGGGATAAGTTTTTTTCGACACGCAAGCCTAACATGACGTCAACATTTGCTAACCCTAAGTCAGCATCGAGCACCATCACGCGCTTGCCCATTTTTGCCATAGAAATTGCAGTATTAAGGGTGATATTGGTTTTACCAACACCACCTTTTCCGCCAGTGACTGCAATAACTTTTATTAATCGAGATTGATTCATTCGTCTTAAGCTACTCGCTTGGTCCTCAATCATACTGCCAATGCCGATGTGTTGCTATGCTCGACACCAGTATGTCTCAAACCATATTTTTTATAAAGCTTCGCCGCTGCTGAAATTAAGTATTTTGCGTCTGCAACTTTAATATCTTCAGGGACTCTTTGTCCATCGGTGACATAACTAATGGCTAGATTGTGTTCAACCGCCACACTGATTGCCTCACCAAGACTGTAACATTCATCTAATTTTGTCAAAATACAACCGTGCAACTCGGTCGACTTGTACGCATTAATGGTGTGTTCCATCACTTTATGCTGCGCATTTGCTTGCATGATGACATATTTCTTAATGGTAGCACATGAATGCTGATTTAAGGTATCTAACTGTTTGATTAAACGAGAGTCTCTTTGACCAAACCCAGCCGTATCAATCAAAACTAACCTTTTATTGCGCAACTGGAAAAGTATATCTGACAATTTCTCAGCGTTTTGTGCTTTTTTTACGCTACAGCCAATTATTTTTCCATAGGTTGCTAATTGCTCATATGCCGCAATACGATAAGAGTCGATCGTTACCAAGGCAACCTGGTCCGCACCGTATCGCTGTGCAGCCCGAGCGGCCAATTTGGCAATTGTCGTAGTTTTTCCTGTTCCTGTGGGGCCAACTAACGCCACGGCACCACGTTGTTCTAAAATGGCATTACCAGTGGTTTGAATGCGATTGGCCATCAATTTTAATAAAAACAACCATGCTTGACGCTCATCAGACTCCTCAGGTGTATAAGAAACCACATCCTCTGCAATACCTGTGCTGATCCCCATACCTTCAAGGCGCGAAGCTAGATAACTTTGTAATGGGTGAGCACGATGCTTGTCTTGTTTTAACAAACCTGAGACTTGAAATTGTAAAACATTACGCAGCTCATTCAGTTCATGTTTAATATCCGCAATGGCATCTTTATCTTGTGCGGTATTGATTGGGGAAGTCGCATTTGATGTGGCAGAATTAGTCGTATGAGGGACTGAATGTTGTTTAGGTTTTGCTGCATTATTTGTTGCTGAACCTTGTTTCTCTAGAAGTTCTCGCAAACTATCTGGACCTGAATCACCGATTATTTCACTCAAGCTAGGGACTTTTTTATTGGCCGGTGCTTGGCGCTGTGCAGTTTGCTGTTGAGGCATAGTTGTTGAGGCAGTTTTTGCATATTGACTCGCCACTTTACTTGCTGAAGGCGTTTCATTTTGGGCAACGGGTTGATCATAAGCGGCAACGATTTCAATACCATCTGCCACTTTCTTATTTGACATGATCACGGCTTCGCCACCCAACTCATGTTTGACTTGGTTTAGCGCATCGCGCATGTCTCTGCCGATAAAGCGTTTAATTTTCACATTGTTCCCCAACGTAGTGACTGCAATTCATTTTAAGAGCCATTTTATTGGCCCACCGCGCTAACAATTCGGATTTGCTTATCGCTTGGGATCTCTTGATAAGAGAGAACGTGGAGCCCCATAACCGAATGTTTGAAAAATTTAGACAACACAGGCCGCAGCATACCTGATGTTAACAATACTGCTGGCTCGCCTTCCAACTCTCGTTGTT
This sequence comes from Aliiglaciecola sp., assembly GCA_028356795.1. Lineage (GTDB taxonomy): Bacteria > Pseudomonadota > Gammaproteobacteria > Enterobacterales > Alteromonadaceae > Aliiglaciecola. The sequence continues at coordinate 4,145 of JAOMVH010000042.1, forward strand.
GAGATGCCTCAGTAAGCGAATTTTGAAGTTTTTCTGCAAGACCAGGTTCGATACCCGCACCATCTTCACCACCCGCTTGGAGAGACTGGTGCAACATCTGTTCCAGATCTGGCGCCAAAGTAATGACGGGAAGCTCCTGCTCATTATTATTGATTTCTTGAACAATGAGACGTTTTAACGAAATACGTACAGCCGACACAAGCACGTCAGGATCTTGTGTTTTAGGGCCATACTCACAAAGGGTCTGTACAATACTGCGCATATCTCTAATCGGAACGCCCTCGTACAACAGCGTCTGCAATACTTTTACCACCGTACTCAATGGCAGAACTTCAGGCACTAACCCTTCGACGAGTTTAGGACTGGACTTAGCTAACATGTCGAGAAGCTGTTGAACTTCTTCATGTCCTAATAGTTGGTAGGCGTTATTAGTCAGTAACTGACTCAGATGGGTTGCAACAACAGTAGCGGCATCTACCACGGTATAGCCCAATGTCTGTGCATGTTCTCTTTGTTCGGGTCTGATCCAAACGGCTTCAAGACCAAAAGCGGGATCGTGAGTGGCCTTTCCTTCTAATTTGCCAAACACTTGCCCTGGGTTGATCGCAAGTTCGTCATCATGACTGATCTCGGCATCACCAACCGTAACGCCAAGCATGGCAATGGTATAATTATTTGGACTGAGATCTAAGTTATCTCTGATGTGAACCGGAGGTATCAAGAAACCAAGTTCTTGTGATAACTTTTTACGCACACCTTTTATCCGCGTTAGCAGCTCCCCACCTTGAGTTTTATCCACCAGCGGAATCAGTCGATATCCAACTTCTAAACCAATTGTGTCAACGTGCTGCACATCATCCCAACCAAGCTCTTTAATTTCTTGAGGTTGCTGACTTTGCTCTGGCAAATTATCAAGTACTTCAGGCTCCTCGGCTTTACGTTTTGCACTCCATACATTGAAATATGCTACGCCGCCAACAATCGAAGCAAAGCCTAGAAACGCAAAATGAGGCATTCCAGGTACAATACCCATAACAAACAAAATGCCGGTGGTCACATACAAGGCCTTTTGGTTGCCCAATTGACGTTTCATTTCTTGTCCCATTTCCTGGGAATCATTTTCTCTGGTGACAATAATTGCTGTTGCAACACTGAGCAACAGAGACGGTATTTGAGCCACCAACCCGTCACCGATCGTGAGGATGGTATATATTTCGATGGCGTTCCCAAACGACAAGTCATGCTGAATCATGCCGATGAAAAGTCCCCCAACAATATTAATGAGCATGATAAACAGACCAGCAATGGCATCACCCTTCACGAACTTCGATGCACCGTCCATTGACCCATAAAAGTCGGCTTCAGTGGTGATCTCAATACGGCGTTTACGGGCCTCGTCTTGATCAATGTAACCCGCATTCAAATCAGCATCTATCGCCATTTGTTTTCCTGGCATCGCATCAAGGGTAAAGCGCGCACTTACCTCTGAAATACGTCCAGCACCAGCGGTAACAACTTTAAAATTGATAATCAATAATATCGCGAACACCACAATACCGACCGCATAATTTCCGCCAATAACAACCTCACCAAACGCTTGAATAACCTTTCCAGCAGCATCGCCACCTTGGTGCCCCTCAAGCAGAACCACTCGGGTAGAAGCCACATTAAGCGCTAAACGCAGAACCGTTGCAATCAGCAGTACCAATGGGAAAATACCAAAATCAACCGGTTTTTTGGTGAACACCGAAACGAGTATGACCATCAGTGACAGAGCGATATTGAAGCTAAATAGAATATCTAGTAGGAAAGCGGGCATTGGTAAAATTACCATACCCATAATCGCTAGCAGGACCAGCGGCGCACCAATACCATTGGTGAAATTTTTTATTTGCTGTTTATCAACACGGTTGAAGTAACCTGCAAGTTCCATATAACGAATAATTGACAGTTGCGTAAGATTAGGGAGGGTTTTGCAACTATTGAGCCAATTGTATATGACTTATTTTTGACACCTGTTGACCTGTCAATAATATGTGGCAGGTAAGCGCCTACATCTAAATAACCCCAATGCTGAATAAGCACCGCATATCCAGGGTTGGGGTTAAATTGAAAGCATAAAAAAACCCGGCTAATCCGGGTTTTTTAAGCGCGTATTCAACAAGTAAGTAGTTATTTAGCAGCTACTTTTCTACGTACTAATAGACCAAGACCAGCTAACATTAGAACGAGTGCTGAAGGCTCTGGTACGTATGTTACATCTCCAAAACGAGCGCCGCCGAAGCTAACATCGCCAAGGAATAAATCTTCAACAATCAAAGTGCCTGAAGAAAGAGGACCAACATCAAGGAAAATACTTAGGTCATCAGGCGTTAAAAAACCTTCGTTGAAGAAATCAAGACCAGTAGTAATATCAAGAGGGTCAAAACCTGCAACAATAGGGTCGCCGAAAAATGCCGAATCACTGTCTGCCAATGTTAATGAAACACCACCAATTGTGATATCAAGGGATGTTGAATCGGTATCTAGGAAACCAAAATCATCAGCCAAGTCAGTGTTATAAGTGATTGAACCAATTAATTGGTCAAAACCAGCGGTAATTCCGAAAAAATCAAAATCAATTTCAACATCGCCGTATATATCTTGCTGGATGATTGCGCCAGCGTTTGCTGACATTGACATTCCGAGGGTACTAGCGACAAGACCTGTTGCAAGTAGAACTTTCTTTAAATACTTCATAGTGAACCTTATTGTTTAAACGATTTAGTTTTTTTTATTATTATGTGACGACTCATCTTACTCAGAGTCGTCTCGGGCAAAGTTTGATGCAAGTTATGAACCAACATTATTTTTTGTTTATTTTCAAAAGCTTAAAAAAACTCGGAGTCGAAATTCAAAAATTTCGTTAAAAATTTTGACACTCTTATTATGTTATTCAAAAAAACAGACGGAACTAGCGCCCAATCGTGTCATCTTGCTTCTGTGTCTTGGTTGGAACACTTTCATCTAATGGCGTAAAGTCGGAGTCAAGCTCCTCATGATCACCAACGACATCTTCCAAACTCATTTTATCGACACTTCTGAAAGTATTGATCGGGCCGGCTAACGCGTAAAGTGCAAACACAATAAATAGTACCAATGAAGGTTCTGTGGCCACGACAACAAAACCCAGCATAATAATTAACATGGCCACAAAAGGGACTTTTCCATGCCAATCTACTTCTTTAAATGAGTTGTATTTGAAATTGCTAACCATTAACAGACCTGCTAACCCCGTCACTAGCGCGACAACTATTCCGTAATCATTACCTTTAAAGCCATATTCGCCGCCAACCCAGACCATACCGGCAACAAGTGCTGCCGCTGCAGGACTGGCTAAGCCTTGAAAAAATCGCTTATCAGCGATACCAAGCTGAGTATTAAATCGCGCTAACCTTAATGCCGCGCCCGCAACATATATAAATGCCGCTAGCCAACCAACTTTACCAAGGTCAAAAAGCCCCCAATTATAAGCAACCAGTGCTGGCGCAACCCCAAAAGAAACCATATCAGCCATCGAATCATATTCGGCTCCAAAGTCGCTTTGTGTATTGGTCATGCGAGCAACGCGGCCGTCCAGGCCATCAAAAATCATTGCTATAAAGATTGCGACTGCTGCAGCTTCGAACTGTCCATTCATCGACGACACAACAGCATAGAAACCTGAAAATAGCCCAGCAGTGGTAAGTAAATTGGGCAGCAAATAAACGCCCTTACGTTTTGAATCTGTCATTCATCCTCCTAAAAACGCGAACTATAAGATAACATAGGCTGGCATCAGTGGAGAAGCCAATTGCGATGAGTTCGACACAATTGGAAGCAGTTTAATCGAACAAACGAGGATAGATGTCCCACTATTGGCATCAGTAAGGGTGGTGCGCATAATGAAAAAAGTGTCGATTAATTTTACACACAAGTTCAAACAGCATTCCAAAATTAACACAAACAATTGAATAGAAAGAAGTTTTAACACCAGGCCCATTAATTGCATAGAGGCTATGAATTAGGATTAATCCATCGTGAACAACCGTTATTTAGGGTAATCGATATGTTTAAAAAAGTAGTAGCAAGTATTTTCGCTTTGACATTCACAGGGTATGTGAGTGCAGCGACAACGACTTATTTGGACCAAAACTTCAATTTCAAAAGCAGCTCAAGCAATCGTAATGTGACAGGTGACAATACGATTACCTTCACAAATAGCGGCGTTAGAGTGACAGCTTCGGCATGGTCGTCTTCAGGCAATGCAGCTTGTACGCAGGGTCCAGAATGTAACAACAATTTAGATAGCTACGACCGAGACCCATACATTGAGCGTGCTCAGCTTACTCAATATAACGGCAGTGGTATGGGTGCTATCAACCTCGATGAGGGCGATTCTTCTCCTCACCATGCATTAGACAACAATGGAAGCAACCACGGTTGGGTTGATTATGACATGGTATTGTTTGAATTTGACACTGCAGTAGAGCTAACCGGTGTTAGTGCTGGCTGGAGCAGCAATGATTCAGATATCAGCGTATTAGGATATCAAGGTACCAACGATATTAGCAATAGCCCGTTTGCAGCAAACGACAAGTGGAGCGACATTGTCAATCAAGGTTGGGGCTATCATGTTGACAAGTTCAATATTGGAGTTAACAACACAGCAACTATCTCTCCTGGATTCGAATCTCGTTTCTGGTTAGTTGGTGTATATAACTCAGTATTCTCTGGTGGTACTAATGCAGACCACAACTGGGATGCAATAAAATTGGGCCAAATCAAAACTCGCAAAGCTCAGCCTCAGACACAAATCCCTGAGCCAACAACGTTGGCCTTAATGCTTGCTGGTGTAGCATTGGCATTTAGACGCAAATTTGCTGCTTAAAACCATCTAATGAAAAAAGACGGTTCGCCGTCTTTTTTTATGTCTGTAAGAAAGTGACACATTCGAAGTTATCTAAAACCTGTTGTTTGGGTGTAAAAAAAACTGACTTTGATGTATGTTATGAATCCATTGCTTTTTCGTAATTGTCTTTTGAGGTATGAGCTGACGTGTTAAAAATACTGTTGAGTGTTTTATTAAGTGCTTCCCTATTTTTGTCTTTCAACGCACTGTCCCAGTCTAGCAGTGAATATTATGAAAAAGCGCTGGTTGCGTTTGCACAAGAAGACTTTGAATCGGCTTATATTCACCTTAAGAATAGCCTTCAAAAAGATGAAGATAATCTGCCCTCTAAAATATTAATGGGCAAAGTACTCATGATAAGTGGGTATATGATCGAAGCAGAAGAAACACTGCAAGAGGCACTGACCCAAGGTGCTGACCCCAGTTTAGTGGTCGATACGCTAGGAAAAGTGTGGCTTTTTACCGATCAAAATGAAAAAGTCATCGATAGTGAATTTGATAATTTAACCTCTCAGAGTGCAACAGATTGGCAAATTATTGTCGCCACAGCCAACCTCAACCTTCTCAATGTTGAAGGTGCACGTGCCGGGTATTTGAAAGCAATTCAAAGTGATCCTTCAAACATACGAGCGATTAACGCACTCTCTTCACTTGAAATGCGTGAGAAGAATTACCAAACTTCAAAAGAGCTTATTGATAAGTCTTTAGTACTGGAACCCAACAATACCCAAACATTAAGATTGCAAGGCGATTTGTATTTGCGCCAAAAACGTATCGAAGAAGCGATTGTTTTTTACCAAAAAGGTTATGAGCTGGATATGGCTGACCCGCTTATCAAGCGATCTCTAGTTACGGCTCATTTACAGAATCAAGACATTACGGCTGCTAAAGCACTACTTGATAAAATTTTGGAACAAACACCTGGTGACCCTACCGGGCTGCTGCTAAAAGCTTGGTTGTTGGCAAAAAATCAAATGAGCGATGACGCGGCGCGTGAATTGGAAACATTAAGTGCGCAGTTGGCTGGCTTGACTGGCGAAACCTTGCAGGAAGATCCATCATTAATCTACATTAGTGGTTTATCCTCTTTTGCACTGCAAAATTATATTCAGGCTAGATCCTACTTTATTCAGTATTTAAATTTTGAACCAAACAATATTGAAGCCGTTGCTTTACTTGCCCAAACCCATGTAAAGCTGAATGAACCCAAGTTGGCGCTTGAGGCGATGCAGCGACATGAACGTAAATTGATGGAAAAAATCGACACTGCCCTGTTAATTGCAGAGTTGTATTTATCAACCGGTAAGTCTTTCAAAGCGGTAGAAATTATCTCTCGTCTTCAAGAAAAGCATGCTAACAACCCCAGTGTTGAGCTATTAGATATCAAGACTATGGCTTCTCGAGGTAGATACGAACAAGCATTGAAAAAACTTTATAGCTCTGAGCATGGCAAACGCAATGTTCGATTCATAGTTGCTCGCAGCCAACTTTATATGGATATTGGTCGCATGGATGATGCTGACGGTATTGCCGACCAGTTGTTAGAATTGTCACCTCAGAATATTGATTTCTTAAACCTAAAGGCGGCGATTCAAATCCGCATGCGAAATTTAACCACAGCTGAAGAATATCTAGATCAAGCACTAGCGATTAATCCTGATCATTTTTCTGCTCGATTTAACAAGGCCAACTTGTTAAGTACACGGGGACAGCATGAATCAGCTTTGCAAATAGTAGAGCAATTGAATGAAATTCGCCCCGACACCATCAATGTCATGACCTTGCAGGCCAGAAATCAATACAATGCCAACATTATTGAACCAGCAATCAAAAATCTTGAGCGGGTACTTGAAAAAGACATCGATAATTTAACTGCTTTGGAGCTTCTTGCCACGATTTATGCACAACAAGGGGAAGTTGAAAGAGCGGTACGTCAATTAAACATTGCAATTAAAACAGTTCCTGAAGAACCTCGCTTCCAGATGCAACGCGTCGAACTTTACCTAGCACTTAAACAATTTGAGCGAGTAAAACGGGAAATAAGAAAAATAGGGGCACTCGTAAAAGATGATCCCGTGGGCCTTGTGGAATTAAGCAAAATCCAATTTAAAGCAAATGATATTGATGGCGCCAAAGGCAGTATAGCTGCGGCCTATGACCTTATCCCTGACAGCCAATACCTAGCAATCGAATACATACGCACTCATTTGGCGGTCAATGATCTGACAAAGGCAAGATCGATGCTGGATAAATGGATAGTGAAAAAACCGAATGAAGCGCAATTGCTCGTTTTATCTGGCGATATTTATTTGGCCCAGGACCAACAAGAAACAGCTGCTAAAGAGTATTTCAACGCCCTTAAATTAGCTTCCAATTACCGCGTCCCTCTGATTAAATTGTATCAACTCTCTTCACAGGGTATTCGCGTTAACGACTTCGAGGAATTACTTGTCAAACAAGTGCAGCAAACCCCGCAAGACCACTTTCAAAGAAACTTGCTCGCCGATTTTTACGTCAACCAAGGACTATATCAAAAAGCACTTCCCCACTATGAAGCCTTGCTAAAAGTCGAATCCATACCGAACACAGCATTTGTCTTGAATAATATGGCCAATATTTATATCGACAAAGACTTAAATCAGGCTCAGCAGTACATTGAGCGGGCGTTGCAAGAGGGGGTTGAAGCAGCTGCACTTTACGATACACAAGGTTGGATAATGTCGCTCATTGGGCAACATGAAAAAGCCTTAACCGTTTTGAGAAAAGCCTTCGCAATGAATTCGGATGATCCCGCCAATCAATATCATTTAGGATATACTTTGCACAAATTGAACCGAATCCCAGAGGCGCGAGATATACTCAATAGAGCGCTAAAAACAAACCAGCTATTTAATGAAAGAGATGATGCTGAAAGCTTGTTGCAAAGCTTATAATTGAAAAACCGAGTGACACAATCGTGTCACTCGGCTTAAATGAATGACTGAGATACTCAATCCTTCATATTGCAAATATCAAATTTCCCCAAACCTGACAGGCTCACAACGAGTAACCCAAGATGGCTTAATTTACCTTGAAGGTCAGTTTCGCTGAGTTAAGCTGCCCCATACTACTTCAGGCTTTGGCGATTGTTTGTGTCCTAATGTGTAACTTTCCCGCGCACGTCGCTAATGCATTGTTATGTGCTACGTTGAGTTTTTATTAAAAGCGCTATTCCGGAAAAGACATGAAATAGTAGCCCAAGGAAAAACCATAATAATGCGCTACGCCCCGTTGTTTTTGCCCACCACGCACAAAAGACACCAAATAAAATCAAAGCAAGTCCGTTTCTTTCTATTGATTCTTGTAACTGGGAGATTTCTGATTCGGCAGTGGTTTGAGCATCTTCTAAGTGCCTAACCTGAGACTCCAGTCTGTTGACTTTATTCTCCAACTCTTCAGTAGTTTGCTCTAATGATGGTTCTAACGAAAAAGCATCACCCTGATGACCGAAAAATAGCAGAAACAAAAATAAGAACTTGCATTTCATTGCGGTAAATCTCCTTTGTTAACGCCTACTTAAGCGCAAAAATATCGTTGGCTTTAGTGTTAACGGAGTGAAAAAGCCAACTTCATTTTTTCCGTTTGAAACTCTTGTAAGGCGCTATTAATGCAAACTTAATTGTAGTGAGTAATAATTGTTCTCATTAGCTTAGCTTGAAGCTTATAAGTCTCATCACCACCATTAGTTAAAATAGCAATTTCAAGGTTGTGCTTCGGATAAAAGAACAGTTCTGTTTGATAACCATCTTGTGAACCGCCTTGAGAATAAAAAGGCTCATCACCCCAACCAATAGTCCAACCTAAACCAAAGGTACCATCATCGCCGCCATCACTATGAACTTTAGTCATTAAACTTAACGATTTTTGATTAATTATTTGGCCCTCTTTCAATGCAACTATAAAGTTGTTCAGGTCTTCAATGCTACTGACTTGTGCCATTGCCCCAGTGGTATATTGATTTATTCCAAAAAAAGATTCCGTTTTAGCATAATTAAGTGCGTCACCAAGTTTAATCGTGACGCCTTTCTCGACAATATAGCTATTTTTCATATTTGCAGGAACAAAAATATTCTCACTCATATAATCAGAAAAACTCACCCCGCTAACTTTTGCAATAACTTCAGCCAACAATACGTAACAACTATTACAATATATCCCACTCTCGAAAGCTTGTGCTTTAACCTTAATTTTATTTGAGCAAATAAATTTTATAACATCTTGATTCGTAGATAAATTTGCTAAGTTTAAGTTTGAGTCTGAGAAGAAGTCGTCAGAAATATATACCCTATGAGATAGCAAATGCTTAATCGTAATATCATTCCAACCTGTGGGTAGTTCTCGAATGTATTTGGTAACATGATCGTCGAGATAAAGCTTCTCCTGCTCAACTAACTGCATAATTGCCAGCGCAGTAAAAGGCTTACTGATTGAGCCAATTCTAAATCCCGTATTGGAATTAATCGATAGGTTATCCCCCTTATTTGCAAGCCCTTTGCTTAATTTAAATATCACTCCATCGTCTTTTTTAACAAGAACACTAACTCCTGGTTTATCTTCATCTTGCATTGACAAAATTTGATTTAGCTTTCCCACTAAAGAATTTTTATTGTTTTGTGATTCATTATTGGCGAAAGAAATAAAACTTATAACATTTAGAAATAAAAACAAAAATATTTGAATTGTAAATTTACGCACTACTGACTCTTTCCTTGATTAGAGCTGCCTAACGCCCCTACTAAAAGACACCTGTCTCGTCGCGAAACGGTTGCATGTCTAGACTGAGAACGAAGTTAATCCAGACAACGATTACTACGAAATGACAATGGGGTCCGGTTGAATGATTTGCTATGTGACATCTTAAACCGAGATATAAATCTCAAATTCTTTTTCAACCTTATAAAACTCAAAGACTGCTCCCTAGACTTTAGTTAGTGATACACCATCCACCGTCATTTTCCAGACGCCATCAATCTCATGGGGCGCTTGTGTGACCTTAAACGTTGTAGTCAAAAAAGCAAAACCGACGATGAAATTATCGCCTTGAAATTCCTTCAAAGGGCCATTTACAGAAGTAGTGCCTCCACCTTTTAACCTTTTATAAGCAACGGTACCATCTGCCAAAATCAACAACGCCATTTCATTACTTTGCCATTCACCAACATAATGAAGTTTATCTTCCGGTAATGGTTTAGCACATCCAGATAAAGCTAGAATACAAATTATGCATAGAAGAAACTTATTCAACTTCAGATCCTTAAGACTAATTACGGTGTATTATTGAGAGTTCGCGGTCTGTCCGATTTTTATCTATTCCTGAACTCGCAACATTCATTTAATTGCTTCAATAGTAACAGTGACGTAAGAACAACTGAAATTTACATTCATGTTAACGGCACAAGGTTCGATGGGACCGCCATCTCTCTTGGTCGATTAATATAGGCCGACAGTCAATTGAAAATAGTGGATGTATATCTGCTCTCATCGGCAAAGCGGAGCGTCGAAAATATCCGCGGCAACTGTTGCCATGCAAATGAGAGGAGACGAAGGAGGGCTCAAATAATGACTATGGAGATACATTTCGGTTTTACAGAAAACCTCCTACATTTCTGAAAACCGATAACGCTGTTAAGTTGTACAAATTTGAATGTCCTCTTGTAAAGTATGTCTTTCCTTTCACTTATCGCTCTAATCGTCATAATAACATCTGGAATATTTAATCAGATCGTTCAAACGCTTCGCGGGCTCTAACCAATAATAAATTTTTATCGTCGTTTATTTCAAAAGGTATATTTACGCTTGGTTTGACTAATTTTTCTAGCGTATCTGCTCTAACTGTTGAAGCCTCTTGAAATATGGCAATGCACCCATGTAAAGCATATTCATTAAACGCATCAATTAAAGCATCCAAGGCTTCGGGGATAACGAATGCTTGATTTGTATGGTGGCCGAAAAGCACCCATTTTTTCTCTGTTGAAACAATATTTAAGACCTCGCTTTTTAACTCGATAATACCTTCATAATTGAAAGCCCCAGCTGGATATACGTGAACGATAAAACCATCTTTTTTTATTTCATATTCACCGTGCGCATTCATACCATTACCTTTTCAAAAGTATATTTCTCTTTTAGTTCAACTGAGTGTTTGAACTAAATTCCCTTATAAACTCATTATAGTTCTATTTTTAAGTTTATATCTTGGAGTGCCCGTGCCACCTTAAATCAATACGGCTCCTTTTTGCCTTCGTGTAACGGTCATTCAGTACGCCAAGCCTGTCACATCTTCAATTTGCTCGAAGGTAAGCTTTTTGACTGATAGTTGATAGAACACGTTAAAAACCTAGTTAGTTAAATCACTAAAAGTAATGGAATATTTCGAGTAGGCATTGTTAGACGGGTAATACAGAATTAGAAAAGATAAAAGCCTTGTATTGATAGCCATTCAACTGCGAAATATTTAGTATCGAAGAATTTACGTTCAAACTGCTTGCTTATAGGTGATCGCTGGTTGAATTGCTCAAATTTAATTTTGCCGGTCGAATTCACAACCGCCTGGCAGGTACACCCAGCTTCGATAGACTTCTGCAGATTGAATTCATGTATCTGCACGATGTCGGGGGTCCCAAGCTCCCAACAGCTAATGTCGGTCAGCAAAGCAAAAGCTCTTTGGTGAAATATGGGCGCAAGAGCCTTTTCGCATTCTTTGGCAAACTCTATAGCAGTTTCTCGATTCCACGGACCAAATGCATCCGTGATCAGAATATTGCCTCGCAACTCTATGTTGAAATCGCCGTGACTTTTAAATTTCATCGAGTTTCAGCGGTGTTTGAGTGATTTTTATTAAGAATAATTGATTATTCCTGGTTTCGCACGGGTTCCTTGTAAAATTCCGGCATAACTAAAGCGAAAAGCTGTTACTTAATTATTTCATTCCCATCACTCATTACCCATTTTTCATCTAAAGCTTTTTTGGAGCTTGTGTGGCCAACCTCCGGGTGATTCAGATAAACCCAACAAGTTGTGTGTTACTTCAATTTAAATATGGTTATATAAAGAGATAGATAATTGGGTGGAAGACACAAAAAAGGCAGCCATAGCTGCCTAAGTGAAAATACTGTGTTTAACTTCTGCGCAGTCTCTCTATTAACAGAAGTACTATGCCGGATAAGCCGAAAGTTGAAGGTTCTGGAACCTGTGTAGGGCCAAGCCAACTGCCAGGCGCTGTGCTTAAAACTTGTGAAGCACTCGCGCTCGCAGCGTCCAATCAAACATATACAGACGAATGCGCAGGTACTATTCAAACTGGAGCAGCGAATGATTAGTAATGACCCATAGCTATCTGACAATCTAGGTCAAACCTATCAGCTATGAATGCCAGATCCGCTATGAGCCACTGCAGCTTTACCTTGTTTTCATTCTACCAATTATTAATTGATGACTAACTTGTCGTTGTGCATATCAATTCGAATGGTACTCTCTGGTTCCAATCGGCCAGCCAACAAGCTTTGTGCTAGCGGGTTTTCTATCTCGGTTTGTATCGCACGTTTTAAAGGCCTCGCACCATACACAGGATCAAATCCAGCATCGGCAATCTTCTCCAATGCAGAATGTGATATCTCAAGTTTAAATCCTTTTTCATTCAAGCGTTGACGCAAACCAAGCAGTTGTATTTTAGCGATGGCTTTGATTTGTTCCAACCCAAGAGGGTGAAATACCACGCTGTCATCGATACGATTGATAAATTCTGGACGAAATTGCTGTGACACAATATGCATTACCTGAGACTTCATCTCTTCATACTGACTTTCTTGATGCTTGTCTTGGATCACATCAGAGCCAATATTCGATGTCATGATAATCACGGTATTCTTAAAATCGACTGTTCTTCCCTGGCCATCTGTTAAACGCCCGTCATCGAGCACTTGCAATAGGATGTTAAATACATCCGGGTGGGCTTTTTCCACTTCGTCCAACAAAATTACTGAATAAGGTTTACGTCTAACAGCTTCCGTTAAATAACCGCCCTCTTCATAACCCACATAACCTGGAGGTGCCCCCACAAGCCGAGCAACAGAGTGTTTTTCCATGAATTCAGACATATCGATTCGCACCATCGCCTGCTCTGTATCGAACATGAAGCCAGCGAGCGCTTTACACAATTCGGTTTTACCGACACCGGTTGGCCCTAAAAATAAAAACGAACCAATGGGCCGTCCGGGATCAGATAGACCAGCCCGAGACCGTCTAATGGCATTTGAGACCGCATTGACGGCTTCAGATTGACCCACCACTCGGCTGTGCAACACGTCTTCCATTCTAAGTAACTTATCTTTTTCGCCCTCAAGCATTTTACTAACAGGGATACCAGTCCAGCGAGACAATACATCTGCAATCTCATTTTCAGTCACTTTATTTTTAAGCAGCTGGGTTTCGGTTTGCTCACTCTCTGAAGCTTGTTCGAGTTTTAACTCCAACTCGGGGATCCGGCCATACTGCAGCTCAGACATGCGATTCAAATCAGAGGCTCTGCGGGCAATCTCTAAATCTAACTTAGCTTGCTCCAGTTCAGATTTAATATGCTGCGTACCTTGCATTGCGCTCTTTTCAGAATTCCAAATTGCCTCTAACTCAGCAAACTTGATTTCCGCTTGTTCACGCTCTAGTTCAATTAACTCCAAACGTTTGTGGCTGGCATCATCTTTTTCTTTTGCTAAAGCCTGCTCTTCGAGCTTGAGCTGAATAATTCGTCTTTCCAGACGATCCATATCCTCGGGTTTTGAATCCATTTGTAATCGAATACTTGAGGCAGCCTCATCAATCAGGTCGATGGCTTTATCAGGTAATTGTCGGTCTGATATATAGCGATGAGACAAAGATGCGGCAGCAACAATAGCAGGGTCGGTGATATCGACCGAATGGTGAAGCTCGTAACGTTCCTTCAAGCCACGAAGAATGGCAATAGTATCTTCGACACTAGGCTGATCAACCTGCACTTTTTGGAAGCGTCGCTCAAGCGCCGCGTCTTTTTCGATATACTGGCGATACTCATCCAAAGTAGTAGCACCAACACAATGCAATTCACCTCGGGCCAACGCCGGTTTGAGCATATTGCCAGCATCCATTGCGCCTTCGCCCTTGCCTGCTCCTACCATAGTATGAAGTTCATCGATGAATAGAATAACTCGGCCTTCTTCTTTGGATAATTCGTTGAGAACCGCTTTTAATCGCTCTTCAAATTCGCCACGAAACTTAGCGCCCGCGACCAAGGCACCCATATCAAGAGATAACACACGTTTGTTTTTAAGACCTTCAGGCACTTCAGAATTGATAATGCGCTGAGCTAGACCTTCAACAATCGCGGTTTTACCTACACCAGGCTCGCCAATGAGTACTGGATTATTTTTAGTGCGTCGCTGTAATACTTGAATAGTGCGGCGAATCTCATCATCTCGACCGATAACCGGGTCTAGCTTGCCTTGCTCTGCTCGCTCTGTCAGATCAGTCGTAAACTTTTCAAGGGCTTGGCGAACATCCTCAGCATTGGGATCCGTCACCTTTTGACCACCACGCATTTGCTCAATGGCTTTCTCAATTTGCGATTGGTTTATGCCAAGTTGTTTGAGGATTTCACCCAACTTGCCTTTGTCTTCGATTGCCGATAACACAAAAACTTCAGAGCTGATGTACTCGTCTTTTCGTTTTTGTGCAATTTTGTCGCTCATATTTAGTAGAACAATTGAGTCTTTGCTCAACTGCACATCGGCACCAATACCGTCAACTCGTGGCAGGCGCTCTATGGCTTCAGATAAGGAAGACCGCAATACATTTACATTCACATTTGCGCTATCAAAAAGCGGCCGTATAGAGCCCCCCTGCTGATTCAGCAGTGCAGTCATTAAGTGTACGGGTTCGATATATTGATGATCTCTGCCCAACGCAATTGACTGTGCGTCAGAGATAGCC
>JAOMVH010000043.1 GCA_028356795.1 Aliiglaciecola sp.
AGGATCCATGTCTGCACCTTCTTTTTCTACTACTGTCTGCATTAAGTCTTCTTTACTAATGCCCAACATCAATGCCACTAAGCTAGCAACATAAATAGACGAGTATGTACCGATAACCACACCAAACAACAATGCCGTTGCAAAACCATGAATCAAGGCGCCGCCTTTATAAAATAACGCCAATAGCACCAAGATAGTGGTTAATGACGTGATGATGGTTCTATTTAAAGTTTGCGTGAGCGAAGTATTGATAATATCAACCGGTTCACCCTTACGAATCTTTCGAAAGTTTTCACGAATACGGTCAGATACCACAATAGTATCATTCAATGAATAACCAATGACTGCGAGCACAGCCGCTAGTACGGTTAAATCAAACTCTAATTGTAGGATTGAGAAAAGCCCAAGGGTTAAAATAACATCGTGCGCAAGCGCGATGACCGAGCCCAGCGCAAAGCGCCATTCAAAACGTATTGCAACATAAATTAAGATACAAATGAGCGCCACTAGCATTGCCAGTCCGCCCATCTCCGTTAGCTCTTCACCTACATTCGGACCAACAAACTCGATGCGACGCATGTCCACTGCATCACCAGAAGACTGCAATGTTGCTAACACGTTCTGTCCTACTTCCTCAGCTTTAACGCCTTCTCTGGGCGCTAAACGAATCAAGACATCTTCGCTACTACCAAAGTTTTGAACAACGGCATCGCCGTAGCCAGCTGAGTCGAGCTGAGCACGAATAACATCAAGTTGTGCTGGCTGTTGGTAACCCACTTCAATCAGTGTACCGCCAGTAAAGTCCAAGCCCCAATTAAGTTGATTAATGGCTAAAGACGTTAGAGAGCCCAAAATCAACAATCCAGACAAAAACATTGCTGGAATGCGCATGGCCATGAAGTTGACACTTTCTTTCATTTTTAAAATTTGCATATCCGGCTCCTAAATCCAAAGTTTCTCGAGGCGTTTTCCACCCCATACACCATTCACAATGGCACGAGTCAGAACAATTGCGGTAAACATTGAGGTTGCAATTCCAATCATCAAAGTAATTGAGAAGCCTTTGATTGGCCCAGTACCAATGGCAAACAGAATCAACGCAGCAATAAAGGTGGTGATGTTGGCATCAAGAATAGTTGAAAATGCACTGTCGTAGCCATGATGTATGGCTTGTTGCGGACTTCGGCTATCTCTTAACTCTTCTCGTATCCGTTCGAAAATAAGAACGTTGGCATCAACAGCCATACCCACCGTCAATACAATACCGGCCATACCAGGCAGGGTCAGTGTTGCACCGGGTATCATTGACATTACACCCACGATCATCACTAGGTTGGCGGTTAGTGCAATATTCGCAACGATGCCAAACGCTTTGTAATAAACAAGCATGAACGCTAGAACGAGTAAGAAACCCCAAATGATTGCCGTCATACCTAATTCAATATTCTCAGCCCCCAAGCTTGGACCAACAGTACGCTCTTCGACGATTGAAATTGGTGCAATCAAAGCACCAGCTCTTAGCAGCAACGATAAGTCACGGGCTTCTTTAGGTGAATCTAAGCCGGTGATTTCAAACCGGTTGCCAAGCTGGCCACGAATAGTTGCAACGCTCACCACTTCACGTTTAGGAATGAATATCAGTTTATCATTCTCATCACGCTCGCCAGTGGTCTTATATTCAATAAACACAGTGGCCATGGGTTTGCCGATATTCCCTTTGGTCCCCATCGACATTTTGCTACCACCAGCAGAATCCAATGAAATGTTGACTTTTGGCATGCCGTATTCGTCAACGCCGCTATTGGCATCAATAATGTGACTGCCTTCTAACATGATTTTATTTTTAAGCAGTTGCGGGATGCCTTGCTGATCGTTGATCAATTCAGAACCAGGAGGGACACGACCGTTGATTGCATCACGCACATCGTGCTCTAAATCCACCATTCTAAATTCTAGTGTCGCAGTGGCATTCAAAATTTCTCTGGCACGCGCGGTATCTTGGATACCAGGTAACTGCACCACAATACGATCGGCACCTTGGCGCTGAATGAGTGGTTCTGCAACACCCAATTGATTTACCCTGCTACGCATAATGGTAATATTCTGTTTCACTGCATAATCACGGATCTCAGAGAGCTTTTGCTCAGACATAGTCGCTATCAGTGTCAGTTCGCCACGTTCAACCAAAGTAATATCTTGGTTGCGGTTTTTAAGGAAAGATTCCGCTCTATCTAGGAATTCTTGGTCTCTGAATTGAATCTGGACCTCATCATCTACAATGGTCACACGGCGATAACGTATTTTCTCTTCACGCAATGAGGTTTTAAAATCCCCTTCCATATCTTTCAATGACTTAGTCATCACTGAATTCATGTCCACTTCCATTAAAAAGTGCACACCGCCACGCAAATCTAAACCCAGTTTCATAGGCGTGCCGCCAATACCAGCAAGCCAATCAGGCGTATCAGGTGCAAGATTCATGGCGACAATAAAATCTTCTCCTAACGCTGCACTGAGTTTATCTCGGGCCACACGTTGAGAACTATCATCAAATAAGCGAATCAGAATTTGTCCATCTTCCAAAACAATCGCTTTTTTCTCAATACCTGCATTTTCGAGTTGTTCATTTATGCGATCAATAACGGCGGTATTAACAGCAGCATCGCGGCTGGCTGATATTTGCACGGCGTAATCTTCACCATAAAGATTGGGGGACGCATACAAAGTACAGACTGCGATCACAATCATGACTAAGAGATACTTCCACAGGGGAGTTTGATTTAACACTTGCTTTTCCTTCACTGCAAAACGAAAAAGGCAAACATATGTTTGCCTATTTATTCACTAACTTAGATTGATTTCATGGTGCCTTTTGGCAAAACCGCTGACACCGCGCCTTTTTGAATAACAATATTGGTATTGTCATTTAACGCGATCTCAATGAAGTCTTTTTCTTCGTTAACTTTGGTGACTTTACCCACCATACCGCCTTGAGTGAGTACTTCGTCACCTTTACCGATAGATGAAATCAAATTTTTATGCTCTTTTACACGCTTTGCTTGTGGGCGGTAAAGCATAAAATAGAAAATTAAACCAAACACACCTAGCATGATAAGCATGCCAAAACCGCTATCTGCAGGTCCACCGGCTTGCTGTGCGTACGCATTGGAAATAAATAAACTCATAGATTCCTCTTATTTTAGTTATAGCGCCGGTACCGGCATATTTTTTTGTGCATAAAACTCTTCAACAAACTCATCAAGAGTTTGATCGGCTATCGCGTCTCTTAAACCCTGCATAACACGTTGATAATATCGTAAGTTATGAATGGTGTTGAGCCTGGCTCCAAGTATCTCATTACACTTATCCAAGTGATGTAGATATGACCGTGAATAATTTTTACAAGTGTAACAGTCGCATTTTTCGTCCAAAGGACCTGTATCCGTCTTATGTTTCGCGTTTCGGATCTTAATCACACCTTCGGTAACGAACAAATGACCATTACGAGCGTTTCGGGTAGGCATCACACAATCGAACATATCGATACCGCGGCGCACTGCCTCGACAATATCTTCTGGACGCCCTACTCCCATCAAATAGCGGGGTTTCTCTGCAGGGATTTTATCTGCTGTATGATCTAGAACGCGGATCATATCTTCTTTGGGTTCCCCCACTGATAATCCACCAATGGCGTAACCATCAAAGCCTATTTCTTCCAATCCTTTCAAAGACTGATCGCGAAGACCTTCGTACATTCCACCTTGGATAATACCAAACAATGCCGACTCATTACCTTCGTGAGCTTTTTTGCTACGTTTTGCCCAACGCAATGACAATTCCATAGAACGTCTGGCTTCTGGCTCCGTTGCAGGGTAAGGCGTACATTCATCAAAAATCATGACGATGTCTGAACCCAAGTCTCGCTGTACTTCCATGGATTTTTCTGGCGTTAATAGAATTTTCTCGCCATTGATAGGAGAACGGAATGTTACCCCTTCCTCAGTGATCTTGCGTAAATCACCTAAGCTAAATACCTGAAAACCACCACTGTCCGTTAAGATTGGCTTGTGCCAGTGCATAAAATCATGCAAGTCACCATGCTGCTTCATAATTTCAGTTCCCGGACGCAACATCAAATGAAAGGTATTACCTAAGCAGATATGTGCACCGGTTTCTTCTAGTTCTTCTGGCGTCATGCCTTTCACAGTGCCATAAGTACCAACCGGCATAAATGCAGGGGTTTCTACTGTGCCTCGCTCAAACGTTAAGCGACCTCGACGAGCTTTGCCGTCGGTACAATCTAATTCAAATTTCATCTTTTCCTACTCAATTTCTGCGAACCAGAATACAGTCCAGTGCCGAAAACAGCGGCGATTATAAAGGAATTGTGAGCTATCTGAAATCGTCAAGTTCGCTTATCTGAGACAAAAAACAAAAAGCTCCCTAAAATTATGCTTTTAGAGAGCTTTTTATTTCGATTTTGAAGCCTGCCCTGAGGGGTTAAACCGCCTTACTGATAAACATGGCATCGCCATAGCTGAAAAAACGATATTCTTGCTCTATCGCCTGTTGATAAGCGGACATCACATTATCCCGTCCAGCAAACGCGCTAATTAACATCATCAAGGTAGATTCAGGAAGATGAAAATTGGTTAACATTGCATCGACAACTTCAAATTGATAACCCGGATAAATAAAAATATCAGTATCGTCAAAAAACGGTGCTAATGGGTTTCCCTTTTTGATAGTAGCGGCAGCGGCAGACTCTAATGAGCGAACCGAGGTTGTTCCCACCGCAATAACACGTTTGCCAGCGGTCTTGGTCTGGGCAATGGCATCCACCACAGATTGAGGGACTTCAGCGAATTCAGAGTGCATATGATGTTCTTCGATATTAGCGACTCTCACAGGTTGAAAAGTGCCAGCACCAACATGCAAAGTCACAAACTCGGTTTTAACCCCTTTGGCTCTGAGCCTATCCAACATGGCATCATCAAAATGCAAGCCCGCAGTGGGCGCTGCAACAGCCCCTGGTTTTTCAGAATAAACGGTTTGATATCGCTCTTTATCGGAGTTTTCGTCGGGTCGGTCAATATATGGCGGCAACGGCATGTGCCCATATTGATCAAGTAATGACAATATTGGCTCGTCATTTAATACTTTCAATTCAAAAAGTTGCTCTTTTCTTGCCACCATTTGCAAACGAATTTGATCTTCAAGTATAAGCTCAGCGCCTGGCTTGGGGGATTTACTCGAACGGACATGAGCAAGCAAGGTTTTTTCGTCAATAATGCGTTCCACCAATACTTCAACTTTGCCGCCGGTAGATTTTTGACCCAAAAGTCGAGCGGGAATCACTCGAGTATTATTAAATATAAGTAAGTCACCCGATTCTAATTGTGCTTCAAACTCTTTAAATACAGAATGTTTCACTTTTCCAGTTGTGCCATCCAAACATAGCAAACGGCTTGCAGTACGCTGCTTTGTCGGGTATTTGGCAATTAAATTGTCTGGTAAATCAAAGTGAAAATCAGATAGCTTCATAATATTCCCGTAGCAGCTTCAAAAAAAATATCCAGTCATTTTACGTATTAAAAAATATACGTGCAATGCTTTCGCCATACCCACTAATGCTTGAGTAAAATTTTGGATCGACTAAATTATAACCATCTTAAGTTTTTCGACGTTTCTCCCAAACGATTATTCGCCCGACGCCTTGTCGGGCTTTTTTTTGCCTGACAATTAATGACTAGGCCGACTGATCAATCTTGATCCAGTTCAACACCCATATCAGCAAAGATATCAATCAGCTCTTCGCGTTCAATCTTGCGCATATTAAGTACATACATGATTTGCAGGAGAAGGTCTGCGCCTAAAATGCCTTTGTTTACTTTGTTTCGCAGGTTGTCAGCGCTCTGTACTACCTGAATTTGTGCCAATCGGTCACTCAAGTCTTGATATTTAACGCCACGTTTGGACATTTCCGCTTTTATCAGCCGCTGTATCATTTGTCGCCAATCAGCATTATTTTTGTGGGTGGTCATTCACTTCACCTTAAACTTGTAAAACACTCATTTGTAAATTATACGTCACATTTAATAATTATAAATACCAAATGTGGAAAAATTTAGTTGACACAAACCAAATTGTAGCGTTAATATCTATCCCGCTGCGAAAAAACTTACAAATGAATTGAACATTCACCATGTTTTTTCGTCAGTAAAGGTAACATACTATAGTCATAACACTGACAGGAGAGTAGGCATGACTTGGGACCTTAATCAACTTGAGACCCTTTTTTCAGAAAATGACAACCTAGTTGTCACCCCAGAGGAAAATTGTTTGTTGATTGGAAATGGAGATGGACTAGATGCATGGTTGGCCATTAGTGGCGAGCAGATCATCATAGAATCGTTACTGTTTTCAACCTCTGAAGTAAAAGATAGTGTGGCGTTGAATGAAGAAATTCTGAAAACCCATATGTTGTTCCCGCTAACAACGATAGGTATTTCGAACGTTGCTGGACAAGATTATTACACAGCTTTTGGCGCGCTAAGTTCTCAGTCAAAAGCAGAAAGTATCATGATTGAATTAACTGCACTGTTCCATAACGTTGAAGCATTTTTAGATGCTTATCAGGAACACTTACAGTAATTGTTAGGTAACTAGGAGATTTATATGTCTGTTTGGAGAAAATTAGTAACAGCGGTTAAAGGTGGCGCAACTGAAGCGGCACAAAATGTTGTTGATGGTCAGGCTATTCGAATCCTTGAACAAGAAATTCGCGAAGCCAAAGAAGAGTTACGCAAATCAGATCATGCTCGTACGCAGATCTTAGCAAAGTGCAAATTGGCAAAACAAAAAGTAGACAGCTTGCAAGCTTCTATCAGCCAATATGAAGAACATGCGCGCAAAGCGATTGATACCGACAGACAACTTGCGCTTGATTGTGCACAAAAAGTGTCGGACTTGAGTGTTGAGATGGAAACAGAGCAAACTTACCTTGACCAATTTACGCAATCGGAAAAGCAATTAGCTGGCAATATTAATCAAGCTAAAGCAAACCTTAAAAGGTTGAAGCAGCAAGTTGATATGGTGAAAGCCACTGAATCAGTGCAAAAAGCACAAGTTGCGGTGTCATCTCGTCATATGGGAGCTAACAGCAAGATGAAAACGGCGACTGAATCTTTGAGTCGTATTCAAGAAAAGCAAAAGCTTCGCAACGCAGAACTTGAAGCGGCTGAAGAGTTAGCGTCCGATGATTCAACCGGTGACCTAGAAAAGCGTCTAGCAGAGGCAGGGATTCAAGGCGGAAAAAGCTCGGCTGACGACGAACTTAAGCGTATTTTGGGACAGTAAAGGTAGACGGATAACGAATGTTATTATACCAAAAAGTTCGTAAGGTCTTTGCAAGAGTATTTTCAGAAATGCGCTGGTACAGTATTGTACTGGCGCTTTTGTTTTATGGGGTTAGCACTTGGCTGCTGCTCTATGCTGCAGGTGAACAAGATTTACTTGGCGTCACCGACTTTATCTATTGGATTGTTGTCACGGGTTCTACCGTAGGCTACGGCGACATGTCTCCAACCACGCCTTTTGGCAAATACCTCGTTTCATTTTATGTCATCCCAATGGGATTAAGCATTTTCGCTCTGGTGCTAGGTCGAGTTGCATCATGGGTCTCTTTGCAATGGCAAAAGGGAGTAAAAGGTTTGAAACCGCTAAACGTAAACAACCATTTATTGGTGATTGGTTGGAATGGCCAGCGCACCATACAGTTATTAAATATGCTGCTTAAAGAGCGGGCGGAAACAGAAAATCATCCAGACATTGTTTTATGTGTAAAGGCAGATATTGAAAATCCAATGCCTGGAAAAGTCGATTTTATTAAAGTCGCTTCGTTTAACAATGACAGTGAAATGAATGGGGCATGTATTGAGACAGCCTCAGTTATCGTCATGGACAATCCAGAAGATGATGTCACCATGACAACCGCGTTGTATTGCAGTAAACGAAACAAAAATGCCCATTTGCTCGCCTACTTTAAAGATGAAAGCCTAGTTGAGCTATTACAAACCCATTGCCCGAATATTGAATGTACCCCCAGTGTTGCAGTAGAAATGCTCGCCAAATCAGCCTTTGATCCAGGATCAGGTTTGATTCAGCATGATTTGTTAACCGTGCAAGATGGCCAGGCCCAGTACTCCATTGAAGTGCCAGAAGACATCTCGATATTTAGTGTAGAAAAAGTATTTAATCTGCTGAAACGAGACTACAACGCGACATTTATTGGGTATGTTGAACCCACAGTGCCAGCAAAAGTCACATTAAATCCAGATCTGACAGACAATATTCACGCACGCTACAAATTATTTTATATCGCCCAGCAAAGGATCAATCAATTTGATTGGGCTGCGCTAGCTAGCGACTGATCAGTAACAGCAGGAATCACTATGTTTTCTAAATGGTTTGCTAAAAAAGACAAAGATTCGGGCCCAAAAGCCCCGGAAATTATGGGGCTCTATTTGGGAGGCTCATTTGAACTGGATGATTTAAAACTCAAACTGGTAGAGCCATCGCTGACCATAGAAGGAGCAGCAAGGCAGCATTTAATCCAAGCCGTGGGTGAAGCACATCTCGATACTGGCGGTAAAATATTGCGTTTTTACACCGACGATGATGCCTTTTTACAAGTGGTGCTTGATGGTGGTGATACAGAAAATCACATCAGCGATGTCAAACTTTGGTACTTTTATGAAACCAAAACCGTGGGTTCTAATGCTCAATGGCAATCGTTAATAAAAGACCAAATATCAGTGCCAGATTATGATTTAGAGGGCACCTCGTTTTCACGAGTCTGGAATGCCATCGGCGATCACTCTCCACCCGTTGCGATGACTGAAAAAACCTACGAGCAAGATGGCGATGTGAGTGAAACCGACCAGTTTGTCATGCTTTATGAGAGGCACATAGATGACACCACATCTGAGACTCTGTTAGTCTGTGCTGAAGAAAAAATCGTTAACAATAACCACGACCGCTGTCTAGTATTGAGCACGGGATTCGATATATCCCCAGCTGATATTCGGATCAACGGCTAGTCATTATTATACCCTTCCATACACGGAGAATATTATGGATGCAGTTTTAGAATCACTCTCAGGCTTAAGTAATTTTGCCCTCTATTTTGGTATTTCAATTGTTTTGCTGTTTGTTTTCAAAATCGCATATGCACTCGTGACACCGCACGATGAATGGAAACTGGTCAAAGACGATCGCAATACGGCAGCAGCAGTCGGATTTGGTGGGGCCATAGTGGGCTTTTGTATCGCCTTGGCCGGTGCAGTATCCAATTCAGAATCATTAATTGATTTTGCCATTTGGGGATTGGTTGCGTTAATTGCGCAAGTCTTAGCTTTTTTACTTTTACGCTACTCTTTTATGCCTAAAATCGCTGAGCGCATAGATAACCAAGAAGTATCTGCAGGTATTATGCTTGCGTCCATGTCAATTGGCGTTGGCTTGCTTAACGCAGCTTGCATGAGCTATTAGGAGACGATTATGACACGCAAACGCAGTGCTCACATTAATCTCAACCGCATGCGCAAACACTTTTCGCCAAAGCCTTTGGCAATCGGTGTCGCAAGTGTATTTTTAGCCGCTTGTTCGAGTGATAGGCAAGATGCTGTGGTCTACAACAATGCCGATGATTGCGCACAAGATAATCCTGAGCAACGACAAGCCTGTGAAACGGCTTATCAGCAGGCCTTGGCTGAAGCAGAGCGTACAGGTCCCAAATACAGTACCCAATCGGATTGTGAAAGTGAATTTGGTTCAAACCAGTGTCGCTATGTAAACAATAGTTCTGGCTCTTTTTTCATGCCATTTATGGCTGGCTACATGGTCAGTAATTTATTGTCGCCGAACCGTTATATGTATCAACCGCTATTCTCTTCCTACTCGCCCTACTCACCTTACCGATATCGGTGGATGACTGCAGATGGCCTAGACTATGGCGATATTAGAAAGCGTAAATATCGTGTTCCTCCCGACGCATTTAAAGCCAAACCAAGCGCTACCCGCACCATAAAACGCGGTGGTTTTGGCAGTAGTGTTCGAGCGAAATCAAGCTGGGGCAGCAAAAGCGGCAAAAGTGGCTGGGGTGGATAGCTAAAGGCGAAAAAATGGAGTTGTCATGTTTAGGATAGCAAGTGCGCCCAGGAAAGGGTGGCAACAAAAAGCCAAGGATTTTGGTTTCACTTTTCACAGCATGTATGGCGAGCCATACTGGGATGAGTCTGCATACTACCAGTTCACGTTGCAGCAGATAGAAAGTGATCTTGAATCCCCCACGGAAGAAGTTCACCAAATGTGTTTACAGGTGGTCGACGAGGTGTGTAAAAGCGAAGAACTCCTAGAGCGCTTTCAGATCCCAAAGGCGTTTTGGCAACCCGTTGCAGATTCATGGAAGAACGCCGATCCATCACTATATTCTCGTTTAGACTTTGCCTATAACGGCAAGCTCCCAGCTAAGTTATATGAAAACAATGCTGACACCCCCACCAGTCTCTATGAATCGGGGTTCTGGCAATGGTTGTGGCTACAAGACCAAGTTGATACAAATAAAGTTTCTCGCCACTCAGATCAATTCAACTCTCTACAAGAGAAATTGATCGAACGTTTATCGCAAATTGCCGATCATTATCAGGTTAATCAAATCCACTTTTCTAGCTGCCAAGATACAATTGAAGATCGCGGTACAGTGCAATACTTACAAGATTGTGCGGCTGAATCCGGTTTAGATGCACCATTTGTTTTTATCGAAGAAATTGGTTTAGGCGAATCGGGCCGTTTTACCGATGCCAGAGATCATGAAATTGTGAGCTTGTTCAAGCTTTACCCGTGGGAATTTATGCAAAGAGAAGAATTTTCAGAGCATATTGTTGGGTCGCAAACCAATTGGATCGAACCCTTGTGGAAATCCGTTTTATCAAACAAAGCGCTCATGCCAATGTTATGGAAATCATTTAAGAACCACCCTAACCTTCTACCTGCCTACTTTGAACATGAACTGGCACAGTGCGAGCACACCAAAATTGTTAAAAAACCTATCTTTTCTCGGGAAGGAGCCAATGTTTCTATTCTTGAAAATGGCAAACCCTTGTTAACAGCACAGGGTCCATACGGTGAAGAAGGATTCATTTATCAAGCCTATTCTGAGCTTCCACGGTTCGAAAACAATTACACATTGATCGGCTCATGGTTGGTCAATGATCAGGCAGCGGGCATCTCAGTTCGAGAAGACACGTCACCTATAACCCAAGATATGTCTCGTTATTTACCTCATATCATACTCGGATAACCTCAAATGCAACTGCAACTAAGTAACTCCTCAGGACAGTTTAAATTCGTCATCGCACTACTTGGGTTTTTTACTGTTATTGAGATTATCAATCTTTTGACTGGTCGCAGTCTTAATATATTGGGTAACTATCCACGTGAAGTTTTTGGCTTGCGAGGCATTTTATTGGGTCACTTTTTACATGGCAACATTGCACACTTTGCTTCCAATATAGTGACTCTTGGCATATTCAGTTTTCTGATGTTTCAGTACGGTGTAAAGCACTACTTTTACATTACTGGCTTTTTAATGTTGTGTATTGGCGTGTCAGTTTGGTTGTTTGCTCGCCCCGCCATGCATATCGGAGCTAGCGGCTTGGTGTATGGCTACTTAGGGTTTTTAGTGCTCGGAGGACTGATTGCTGGACGGATTAAGTTAATTGTAATTTCTATCGTCGTGGCTTTCTTTTACGGCGGGCTGATTTTTGGGGTTTTACCATCACAAGGATTTATATCCTGGGAGTCACACTTGTTTGGTTTTGTAGCTGGACTTTTTGCAGCTAAAATGTGGGCCAAATAAACACTGACACAGTTAGAAACGTAAATGAATTCGATAGCCATAGTGGTAAAATAGCAAATTGGGTATACTCCCAATTTCATAATTTTAGGTAATGTAAATTTTTATATGACGAACCAGACTAACAATAGCACGCAAACGCAGACCCCAAAGCAGAGTCAACAAAATGGTGGTTTCTTAGGTAATTTGGCGTTCAACATTGTTATTCCTGTGCTGATTTTAACTAATTTAAGTGGCGAGGATTATCTAGGTCCAGCTTGGAGTGTGGTTTGTGCATTGATTTTTCCTATCGGCTTTGGTCTGTGGGATTTAAAAAAATCCGGTAAGGTCAATGGCTTTTCGGTGCTGGGAATAGTCAGTGTATTTTTAACGGGTGGCATAACCCTTTTAGAATTACCCGCAGAATACATCGCAATCAAAGAAGCGGCCATCCCAGGGTTACTGGGAATTGCAGTGCTTATCTCTCAATACACCAAGAAGAATTTGGTCAAATTACTCATTTTAAATGAAAATGTGATTAATTGGCCTGCGTTAAATGATGCACTGGAAAAGAAAAATAATATTGCTGCGTTTACTGCAAAAATTAAAATTAGCTCTTATATTCTGGCTGGTTCATTTTTTCTGTCGTCAGTTTTGAACTATGTGTTGGCAAAAGTCATATTAGTTAGTGAACCCGGTACAACAGCGTACACTGAAGAACTTGGTCGAATGACGGCATTGAGCTACCCCGTTATCATGGTTCCAAGTGTCATCATGATGTTTATTGCGCTAGCTTATCTTTTTACCCAGATGAAACGCCTTACGGGCGAAGACTTTTTCTCATTCTTTCACGAAGAGGAATAAGAAATCACTTAATTGCTTGAGGAATGGCTATTGATATCCATTAAACACATCAACAAATCATTCCAAGATGGTCAACACAGCAAAGCGATATTGTGCAATTTAAATTTAAGCATATGTCGAGGGGAACGAGTTGCGCTAACCGGTGAATCGGGATCCGGGAAATCGACCCTTTTACATTTGCTTGCCGCTATAGAGAATCCAGATTCAGGTGCGATCTTTGTCGGTGATAAGGACCTCGCCACTTTAACTACTTCAGGCGCTGATCAATACAGACGTGAGCAATTGGGGATTATCTTTCAAAATTTTAATCTTATTGAGTGCCTTTCAGTTTGGGACAATATTTGTTTTCCTGCTAGGCTCAACGGCCATGTCGACAAAGACTATATCAATCGATTGATAGCTGATCTTGGTTTGTCTTCCCATCTAAAAAAATATCCCCAGAACTTATCTGGGGGAGAACAACAACGAGTCGCCATTGCCAGAGCACTTGCCCACAAACCTGATTTAATTTTAGCCGATGAACCTACTGGCAATTTAGATGAAAAAAACAGTCAAAAAGTGGCTGAGTTGCTTATGAGGATCTGCGAGACGTATCATACAACCTTGCTTATGGTGACTCATAGCCATGTCTTAGCTAACCAAGCCCAGCGACATTTGCATTTGCGCAATGGCCAAATCAATCCAGCTCATGTTGAATAAAATCACCTTCATACAAGTGCTCCATGTGCTGTTCAAAGAGCATATTCAACACCCTATTCGCGGCGCTGCCATAATAGTAGCAATGGCCATTGGTTGTGCGGGTTTGACGTCTGTGTTGGTCATTAATGAGACAGCCAAACAAAGTTACAATATGGCAAGCCAACCGTTAGTTTCCAATGTCCATTATGTTGTTGCCCCGAAAAATGGCGAGCGTATCGATAAAGCTGACTATGCCAAACTTAGAAGGCAGGGGCATACGGGTTTAGTCGCAGTGACAGAAAAGCGCTTTTCTTTACTTGATAACAAATCGATTCAGCTTCTAGGAATCGATTATTACGCGTTGATAAATTTGGCAAACAACAAAGAGGTTACTCCTCAAAATCCCGTATCAAATATCATCTTCGATGAAACAGCCAGATACTTCATTCATCCTGATATCAAAAATAACTTACAATTTGAGACTAACTCACAAGGCAAATTTATCCAATTAGCAGACAGATCCATAGGTCCCGTTGCTGAGTTTGCCGGTACAGGTATGGGCCCATCATTAATTGCTGATGTTGGTATTGTGTATGAGGATTTTCCAGACAGTCAACTATCATATCTGTTGGTGGTGGGCGAAAAACAGTCTGCCGATATGCTATCCCAAGCCCTACCCCCACACCTATATCTAAAAGCCTTAGTAACAGGCGAGGATGCAAAAACCTTAACAAGCAGTTTTCATATGAACTTGTTTGCTATGGGACTGTTGATGTTTGTAGTTTGCTTGTTCGTGATCATGAATGCGCTTCACTTACTCATGAACAAACGCATTCGTACCTATAAGATACTTCGTCAAATGGGTGTACCTATTCGAACGTTAACCACAGTAAGCTTAATGGAAACAGGATTAATTAGCTCGGTGGGCAGTGTGATGGGTGTTGTAGTAGGTGTGTGGTTTGCGTCTTTGTTATCTCCGGCAGTAAATCAAACACTAGCCAGTTTGTACAATGTCAGTGTTGGAACAGCAGAACTATCATTACTAGAAATTTTCTTGCAATGTTGGGGCGCGTGCCTGTTAGGTGGCCTGGCCGCGTGTTTTCTGCCTTTACAACAAGTAAATCAAAAACTGACGTCGTTATCTTCACAACAAGCCAATCCTAATCGCTGGTTTTGGATTTCAATTTTATTATTAGCACTGGCTTTATTTCTGTCATTCACAGTGGATGACGTTTTACGGTCTTTTATAGTGATTTGCTTGGTCATATTTGCGGGTTGTTTTTTCGCTATCGCCAGCATCCCTTGGATCCTTAAACAGGTCAAAACCAAAATTTCGACAAACTACCCAATCATCCATTGGAGTATTTCCGATGCGCTTAGAGTGTCTAGCAAAAGTAATATCGCATTTTGCGCCTTTTTTATTGCAGTCGTTGCCAATATTGGTATGAACTTGATGGTTGACAGTTTTCGTACAGCGACACAAAGCTGGATCGAACAGCGCTTAGATGCCGATGCCTATATTTATACTAATGAGTCGTTGAAAATTACCAATTGGATAGCTCAACAATATCCGGATATCCAAACAGTCATTCGACAACAAGAGGAAGGAAGCTTTCAACAACAATCAATTGAAGTTCGCTCTTTCCCACTATCGAAAGAGCGTCGAAGCGCTTTGAAATTTGAGGAAGCAATTGAGAATGTCTGGCAAGCCTTTTCAAATAAGAATGGCGCTCTAATTAATCAACAATTTGCACTATCTCAGAATTTATCACTTGGCCAGTCATTTACCATCAATACTGAGACACTAGGGAAACAACAATTATTGGTAGCGGGAATTTATCCCGATTATGGTAACCCTCAAAAACAGCTTCTTTTGCCTCCTAACAAAGTAAAAGAGCCGGAGAACGGTAGAAATATTATTGCTCTATATCTGCCACAGGTAGAAGGTGCAAGAATCCAGTTTGACGCCTTAATGGGGACATTCAAAGACACACATCAACAAAGTGATTTAATAAAAACAGAACAGCTGTTAGTGCTATCTATGGAGACGTTTGATCGCACGTTTGTGATCACTCAGGGTCTCAATATTATCACATTGTTGGTTGCCGCATTTTCGCTCACTACATCGATACTGATCATTGACAAAGATAACGCGCCTCAGCGTGCGTTAATCAAGTCATTGGGCGTAGGTGCAAATAGATTGTTGGTCACCACACTAACCCAGTACAGCATGTTGTGTTTACTAATCTGTCTATTGGCTATTCCGTTTGGGCTTGGGCTGAGTTGGTTGCTTATTAATTTGGTAAATGTGCATGCCTTCCATTGGACTTACCCTCTTGTAACTAACATTAGTGTATTAACTAATGTGGTTTGGACGAGTATCACCCTCATCATTCTGACAGTTTTTATTCCTGCGTTTAAAACCGCAAAATACCCCTTGTTGCGCGAGTTAAAATGGTTACAACGATGACGTTTTTGAGAACAGCAATCTACATTGCGGCTTGGTTGTTAGTGACCGCGTGTACGCCACAAAAAGAGCCGGAACAAAACAACCTATACGGCAATGCATTGACTTCTCTAGACGTTGGCAAACAAGTCATGCCCAACCAAGAAATTAGGCTACCTGATGACCATCTATCTCATCCTAAATACAATGTTGAGTGGTGGTACTTAACGGCCAATTTATTTGATCAACAGGGTAATCAATACCCACTGCAATGGACGTTATTCCGCTTTTCGGGCACACAGTCCTCCTCGGCCTGGCACGACAATGATCAATTCATGGCTCACGCCAAGTTGATGACTAAATCAACCAATTGGTTCAGCGAAAAGTTTGCGAGAGGCGGCGTTGGTAACGCAGGGGTCAGCATACTAAATGATAGCAATAAGTTTAGTGCTTTCATCGATGACTGGCAGTGGCTTTCTAGTGATATAGATTTATTACCAGCAAGTTTATCTTTTGACTTAACTGAATCGGTGAACGTTAATTTATCCATGTCTAGCTCTGGGCCTTATGTATTGAACGGAAACAATGGCTACAGCGCTAAACAACAAGATGGCGGGCATGCATCTATGTATTACAGTCAGCCCTTCATCAATATTAGTGGAACCCTTCAACTGCCTGAAAAAGTTGTAGAGGTTTCAGGAAAAGGCTGGTTTGATCATGAGTGGAGCGCACGATTAACCGATGAAAATACTGCGGGATGGGATTGGTTTTCTTTGCACTTGTCTAATAACAGTAAACTAATGGTGTTCAGAGTGAGACATACCCAACTAGCAGACTCATGGTTCGGTACTTATATCTCTGAAAATGGCCAACAAATTCACTTGGATGGTCAAGATATTATCGCCAGTGAACGAACATTCAAATTAGTTCGGGGCCGACAGATACCACTGGATTGGGACATTCAAATCCCTAAACACAATATACAGCTAAACGTCACGGCGTTTAAGGAAGATCAGTGGAATGATGCGCTTTTTTCCTACTATGAGGGTGCTGTGACGGTGCAAGGTAGCCACACTGGAGTCGGCTTTATGGAATTGACGGGGTATTAACAAAAAATGGACCTCAATAGGCCCATTTTTTAATCTCATCAAGAGCGGTTTGGGACTATGGCTTACCCAACAAAGCGAATATTTTTTTCGGGATTTCAGTATTGTCCATATGTCCGTTAAATAATTGAGCGCCCTTGCCCATTGCAAATATTTGCACGTCTACGGCAGTATGTCCGCTAGTCGTCCAGCCTGTGTTAGTTCTCAAATCCATGATGCGTTTGAGTTGGGTGTACAAAGCTCGAATATCACCGATTTCAACTTTTGCCAAAAGCGCTTTCTCTTTTTCACTCAGTGTAGTGCCCATCAAGGATTCAGCGGTTTTATAGGGTTGGTCGCTTGCACTCATTTGTGTAGCAATTGTAACCAGTGACGCCTTCAACGTTTTTAGCGGCTCGGGATCCCATCTGTAGTCCTTGTTAGCAGCAATGGTGAAGCCGCCTGTACTGTGATCAGCAGTTACTACCACTAAGGTGTCAGGACTGTTTTCAACATACGATTCAAGCCACTCCAAGGTGAGTGCTAAATCATGAGTTTCGGCCATCGCTGAAGCCACATCATTGGCATGCCCAGCCCAATCAATCTGACTACCTTCAACCAATAAAAAGTAGCCTTTGTCATTAGTTAAATGATATACAGCGGTTTTCACAAGTGCAGGTAGTCTCGGTTGACTCTGCGTATCGAGCACCCAAGGCATTCCTTCATCACCGAATAGACCCAATACCGGTTGTTTTGGATCCAAGCTACCTAAATTATTAATATCATCGATATATTGATAACCAGCAGATTTAAATTCATTAACGAGATTGCGGTCATCACGAATGAAGTATTTCCAGCCCCCTCCTAACATGACGTCGAGAACAAACTTCCCATCAACGCGGTCGTCAAAATAACTGTCCGCAATAGCATCATAATTTCGGCGGTATTCATTGTGTGAAGCATAGGACGCGGGCGTTGCATGATTTATTTGAGAGGTAACCGCTACGCCAGTTTTCATCCCTTTTAATCGAGCCCATTCAAGCACGGTTTGTTGAGGTTGTTTGTTAGCATCAACACCAATAGCACCATTGTATGACTTGTAGCCTGTAGACAAGGCGGTGGCACTTGCAGCGGAATCAGTGACATATCCGCTGGTTCTGGCAGGATAGGTACTGGCCATTCCAACTAAATGTCGGTCGAAAACGGTCATCTCTATCGTAGGAGAAGATTTGTCGTCAGCAAAATATCGGTAAGCCGTTGTATAAGCCGGTCCCATCCCATCGCCAACCACCATAATGATATTGGTAGGTTTCTGCGACTGTGCACTGGCGGACAGAACGATAAAAAACACGCTAAAGAAAGACGAAACCCTTTTCATGAATACTCCAAATTTAAATATCATCCCTATTGTAAACATAATCTTTGCGAAGAAATACGTGAATAGAAAAAATTAGATGATAAAAGTTCAGAAAGTTAGGCAATTAAATGTATATCATAATCATTAGCTTGCCATAAAAGAGGTATTAGAATTATTTACATGGCGTTTTCGAGTTTCTCACGCATTCGTTGCTGTACAACATCCACTAGCAAATCAGGTTGAAATTTGGAAATAAAGCGGTTGCAGCCTACCTTTTCTACCATTGCTTGGTTAAAACTGCCACTTAAAGAGGTATTCAACGCAATAAACAAGTCCTGCATACGTTCATCTGAACGAACCTCTGCAGTGAGCCGATAGCCATCCATTTCTGGCATTTCAGCATCAGTAAACATCATTAAGATTTCATCTGTAACGACTTTGCCTTCATCTGCCCATTGCTTCAGGAGATTTAACGCTAACAAACCATCACGCTTTTCAATGATATTTATTCCGAGCTGTTTTAATGTATCGCGAATTTGCCATCTGGCGGTAGCAGAATCATCTACCACAAGGACTGTCTGACCGCTCAAAT
>JAOMVH010000044.1 GCA_028356795.1 Aliiglaciecola sp.
TTATTTACAAGGGGAGTTTGCGAAAAAACATCAAACAGACCCTCTCACTGAATTACCAAGTAGGGCAAGTTTCGACTGGCACTTTAGACTTGCAAACCGAGAAAACACTGGCAAAAGCATTATTATGGTTGATATCGATCATTTTAAAGCTATCAATGATGAATATGGCCATCCTCTGGGCGATAAAGTTCTATGTGAAGTGGCCAAACTGCTTCAGTCTCAGCTTCGCAAGGGCGATATTCTGGCCCGCTGGGGCGGTGAAGAGTTCATTATTTTATTACCACGGGCTAAGCTAAGTGTTGCCTGCGAGGTGGCTGAAAGAGCTAGGGCAACTCTTGCTAACTATGGTTTTGCAACAAAAAATGGCCTAATCAATGTTACCGCAAGTTTTGGCGTGGCCGAAGGTGGTGCTAACGAGGGACAAGAGTCGCTTATTGTTAGAGCGGATGAAGCACTCTATCGTGCCAAAAATGAAGGCCGCAATAAATTCCGTGCTGCACTGCCTCTTAATGCCAGTAGGTCGGCAGAATTACTCTCAGTGATTTAGTGCAGATAGAAAGCCATAAGCCGTTAAAAGACGCCTTCATGCAGCGTCTTTTAGGCGTCAGGCTTTTTATTTGGTTTTGTCTGATTTGGTTTGAGCGGTCAGTTCATTTAGTTGTTGTTGGATTTGCGTCAGTTGTTGTGACAAGTCAACAATGGTCGGTTCGCCGCGTTCTTCCATCGCTTCAGCTCTGGCTTTTTCATTTTCTTGTTCCATCACGTTAACCACAATGCCAATTACCATATTCAAAAACGCAAAGGCACTGAGAAAAATAAACGTCAGATAAAATACCCAACTCATGGGATATACAGCCATGGTTTCATACATCACATCAGTCCAATCTTCGAACGTCATGACCCTGAAAAGCGTTAGCATCGAAACGGTTATATCACCCCACAGCACCGGGTTAATGCTCTCAAATAAAGTACTACCAATGGCTGCGTATATGTAGAAGATAATGAACATTAACAACATAACATAGCCAAGTTGGGGCATGGCTTTGACCAATGAGGTTAATAATAAACGTAATTCAGGGATGATAGAGATCATCCGCAATACTCTGAATACTCTCACCAGGCGCGCTATGATCGCCATGTCGGTATCATCGGCAGGGATCAAACTAATTAATACAATTAAGGTATCAAAGATGTTCCAGAAGTTTTTGAAAAAGTCTCGCTTACGAGGCTCTGCAATAAATCGAATGCTAATTTCAGTGAGAAAAAATATAGTGATAAACCAGTCTAAAAATTTAGCCACTGTGATGAGGGTATCTGACATTTCGTAGGTTTTTGCACCCACTAATAGGGCTGAAAAAATAATGACTGAAATGACGAGCAATTCAAATAGCTTGTTTGAGCGTATGCGAATAAATTTAGATTGTATCGTTGAAGCTTGCATGTCGACCTGCGTCCATCAATGGGTAAAATGATCAGTTGTTAGCTAAAAGACGTCTGTCGCTTTTTAGCGCAAGTGAGGATTCTACCGGAAAAAAAGCAAAAAAAATCTGCTGTAGTTAGCACTACAACAGATTTTTTTGTAATCAGGTTAGTTAAGACGCAGTGGCAGGGCGTAAGCCTCTGTTAATATCTACCAAGTCCTGCTCGGTTAAGTTGCCGGCAGAACGCTTAAGAGCCACAACTGCTGCAATAAAGTCATAACGAGCGCCTGCTAAATTGCGACGGGCGTCAAACAAGTTACGTGTGCTGTTGAGCACGTCAACAATGGTACGTGTACCTACATCAAAGCCTGCTTCAGTGGCTTGCAGTGCACTTTCAGCTGAAACAACCGCTTGTTCTAAAGCGCGAATAGTAGAGGTAGCGGCAACCACATCATTGTAGGAGCTACGAACTGAACGAACTGTTGAACGATGAGCTAATTCTAAGTTTTCACTTGCCGCGATATAACGGTACCTAGCTTGAGCTGTTAATGCAGATGTTGAACCACCTGAATAGATAGGCACATTCAAACGCAAGCCAATAGAGTCATTGTCTCTGGCAGGGAAACTGCTGTTACCATTGACTTCTGTGTCATCACTACCAATGGATGCTGACAATGTTAATGTTGGGTAGTGACCCGCTTTGGCATTTTCAATATCATCTTTAGCGATTTCTTTGGCCAGCTTTTGCACCATCAAATCTAGGTTCTGCTGTTCCGCAATACTTAACCATCCGTCAACGCGCTCCGGTGATGGACGAGAAGCGGTGAAACTATCGGTATTAAGAACCGATAGGTTGTCGTGGTATTTTCCTGTTATTTCACGCAGCTCTTCAAGGCGTAACTCGACTAAGTTCTCTGCAACAATTTCTTGAGCAACGGTATTATCGAAGTTAGCTTGTGCTTCGTGAACGTCGGTAATGGCGGTAAGGCCTACTTCAAAACGTTGTTTGGTTTGTTCCAATTGACGCTCAATAGCGCGTTTTTCGGCTTTAACAAATTCCAAACCGTCTTGGGCTCTTAAAACAGATAAATACGCTTGCGTAGTGCGCACTATGAGGTCTTGTTTTGCCAAAGCAAAATTGGTGTCACTTTGTTGTGCAGTTTTTTCAGCGCGATCTAAACCGACCCAGTTTTGATGGTCATAAACAGAAAGCGTAAAGTTGATATCCCAACCCAAGTTAGTGGATTCGTTATTGATCACAGAAAAAATGGTTGTTGGGTTATCTGGATCATTCGGGTTTTCAATCGTATCTGTGTTGAATTGGTCCTGCGAACTATCAGTATAACTAATCACGCCTGAAACCTGAGGCAGCAAGCTGGCTCGACTAATGGAAATGCCTTCAAATGCGGCGTCACGATCAGCTTGTGCACGGTTGATCGTAGGATCTTGCTCTAAGGCGCGTTGATAAACCTGATGGAGGTCATCTGCGAACGCTTGTGAGGCCACGCTAAAGCCAACAAGCAAAGACAGAATGGATTTTTTCATTTGATTTCCTATTTATGTTCCGTATTGTAACGCGTCTTCTATTACCATTTGGTATTACACATTAACGTTTGTATTTATTCACATCAAATTCTAGATAAATCAAACGTTAAGGGGAATCAGTTAGTCGTAACATCAAGCCATCAAGTGTAACAGAATATTTTTGCTATAGTGTTGTATCGTATTGTGGTGGCGAAAAAAAATTCGTCAAGGTTGTTCAGCTGAACAAATCGCTAGCCAACGACAATTAATGGATCTTCAACATCAGATTAGTACTGACTTCAGCGGAGTAAAGATTGAAAGCGTTCCCAGTTTTTAACAATAAAGATGTCAAAATTAGTAAAAAAGAGCCCTTATATCGTGGTTTCTTTAAGCTAATACGTTACGAATTTACCCATCGTTTGTTTGAAGGCGGTTGGAGTCAAACCATTAGTCGAGAAATACTTGAACGGGGTCATGCGGTTGCTGTGTTGCTGTATGATCCAAAATGCCAAGAATTTGTATTGATAGAGCAAGTTCGTATTGGTGCTATGCAGACCAGTGACTCGCCTTGGTTGATGGAAGTTGTGGCCGGTATGATCGATGAGTCAGAGCTGCCCGAAGAGGTTTGTCGTCGAGAAGCAAAAGAGGAAGCTGGTGTCGACATTTTGCGCTTGCACAAAGCGTTGAGTTATCTGTCGAGTCCTGGTGGAACAACTGAGCGCTTGCACATTTATATCGGTGAAGTGGATGCCACTCAGGCTCATGGCGTACACGGGCTGGAATATGAAAATGAAGATATCTTAGTTCGTAGAGTTGCCGTTGATGATGCTATCGAATGGCTAAATGATGGCAAAATTGATAACGCCGCGGCGGTGATCGCGCTACAATGGTACTTACTTAATCAGCAAAAGCTGCAAACGTTATGGAGCGAAAGTGACAAATAGGTCAAACAAATATGTCCCTCATTTACCCAGCATACTCGCGGTGTGTGAGGCTAATTATGCCCGTTTGTTACGAATTCTTCCCGATTGCGATACCGTTACGCTAAGTTACTCCTTTGAAATCACTGAAGGGTTATTCTATCGTGTAAAAATACTTGATAGTAGTCGCTACACCAGCACCGTTGAGCTAGCTCAATTAACAGCAGGTGTACCAGATTATCTTCGTCCGGTGATGAAAGTCAGGCTTTATCATGACGCCGATGTAGCAGAAGTGCTTAGCGCACAGCATATTGGGTCATTAAAACCAAGTTACGCGTATCCGAATACCAACATGCATCAACCCAATGAAAAAGAAATGACCAATCGATTTCTTGCCGAGTGGTTGGCGTTTTGCCTGCGTCATTTGGAAACAACCCGATCATCCGTTGATTGACACGAGCGGTTGATAAGTTCATGCCTATGATTGCCCAAGTAACTGACTGTCATTTGTTTGGCGACATTAGCAAAACCGGTTACAACGACATTAATCCTTTTGATAGCCTCGCACAGGTGCTCAGTGACGTTGCCAGTCATCAGCCTGACGTGCTGTTAGTGACAGGCGATATCTCCGGCGATGATAGCAAACAAAGTTACGTTAACTTTCTCACCTTAGTGGAGCAGCATGGCCTTAGTGCTAAGCTCAAGGTGATTGCTGGAAATCATGATAATTCAGCTAATTTTGAGCAGTATCTGGCGAAGTATGATTTAGCTACCTGGGGACCTCTGGTCATCAATGATTGGATGGTGCACGGAGTAGACACACGGCATGAGGGAACCTTGGGGTTACTAGAAACTCATCAACTCGCCACACTCAAACAAAACATTGAACGTCACTTGCCATACAATCACCTGATCGCTTGTCATCATCATCCCGTAAGTGTAAGTGGTTGGATGGACAAACATGCATTTGTTAATAAATCGGCCTTTGTAGA
Organism: Aliiglaciecola sp.; assembly: GCA_028356795.1. GTDB lineage: Bacteria > Pseudomonadota > Gammaproteobacteria > Enterobacterales > Alteromonadaceae > Aliiglaciecola. Next base: position 4,858 of record JAOMVH010000044.1, read on the forward strand.
TTTATTGACGGCTCAGCAACAGGTCAAAGGTGTGGTATATGGTCACATTCATGGTCAAAAACGCGATCGGCTTTCACATATAACGTTTGCCGCATGCCCGTCCAGTTGTTGGCAATTTTCACAAACTGACAATTTTGGCACCACAAAACAACCACCGGGTTTTAATATCATTCGACTAGGCTTAGCCGGTGAGCTTGATATCAGTACATTACGAATCAATCAGGAACAATTTACGACGCCATGACACAAACTCATACTCCCTTATCTCCCGTTCTCATCTATATTCACGGTTTTCTCAGCTCACCACAATCAGTAAAGGCCCAACAAACACTCGATTTTCTAACTGTCCACTATCCCGATTTGGTGGTAGACATTCCTGAGGTGCCAAACTACCCTGACCTGGCGATTGCCGCCCTTGAGAGCTTGGTTAACAAATATCAGGGGCATCCCTTGCGTTTTATAGGGAGTTCAATGGGGGGATTCTTGTCCACTTACTTGGTGGAAAAATATGGTGGTCGCGCGGTACTGATTAACCCTGCCGTCAAACCTTATGAATTATTGGTGGATTACCTAGGTGAACACGTTAACCCATATACCAACAAAACATTCACCTTGGATGAAAGCCATATTGCACAGCTCCTTGCTTTAGACACTCCCGTTGTGACTTCGCCGAGCCGCTATTGGGCGCTGCTGCAAACCGATGACGAAACCCTTGATTATCGTCAGGCAGAGGCTAAATATGCCAACAGCAAATTAACTGTAGAGCAGGGAGGCGATCATAGTTTTCAAGGATTTGAGCGTTATTTACCGCAGATATGCACATTTTTGTTCGAAAACTAGCGGCTTCGGGGCCCTAAATATCTCAATTAACCCCAATCCTAGCTAAGCCGAACTGGTCTTATTGTGCAATTGCACTAACCTTAACGTTGAGACAATCAAATAAGGAAGCCCTATGAAAAAAGTGATGAGACGCCTACCCATTGGTGATACCAATATTGATATGACATCGATGCTGGATATTGTGTTTATCTTGTTGATTTTCTTTATCGTAACCACCTCGTTTGTGAAAGAGACGGGGCTGACAGTCAAGCGACCACAGACTGGTGTGTCTGAGGCTGTTCCAGGACTAAATCTACAAATATCCGAATCAGGCGAACTCACCTTGAATAACCGGCAAATTGAACTCGCTCGTTTGGTTGCCAATGTGCAATCATTCTTGGCTGAAAATACCGTTGATTCCATGACCATCAATGCCCACCCAAAAGCAAAACACGGCGTTATCGTCAAGGCTATGAACCAGGCAAAAGTAGCCGGTATTCAAAGCATCTCGTTAATGGTTAAAAGCTAAATAGCACCGACTTAGGATACAAACTGCTTTTGAACAAGCTGGGCAGTGAGGGTGAATAGCTGCGTTAAGTACAGATTGGCGATAAACCTTAGTGACAAATTTCACAATTGTTAATCATGCAATTGTGAAATTTGCACAAGACATTGTAATAGGTGGTTCAAAATGAAATATATTGTGGAGATAGAAATAAACAAGCCCAGAGAGCAGATGCTTGAGCTGTTTGATAATTCAGAAAACTTAAAGGAGTGGATGCCTAGCTTAGTCAGTTTTGATCATGTTAGCGGAGAGCCTGGTCAGGTAGGCGCTAAATCGAAATTCGTTGTCAGCATGGGCAAACGTTCCTGTGAAATGATTGAAACCATAACGGTTAGAAATATGCCAGTCGAGTTCACGGCAACCTACGTAACTGATGGTATGTGGAATGAAGTCAAAAACATCTTTGATGAAGTGGACGAAAAAACCACCAAGTGGACAGCGTATAATGAATTTCGCAGCGACAAATTCATGATGAAACTGATGATGTTCCTAATGCCTTTTGCATTCAAAAAAGAGTCATTAAAGTTTATGCAAAGTTTTAAGGCATTCGCTGAAAAAAGATAGTGCAAGGACGGCTATGTATAAATTGCCCAATGCCGCCTTTTGTCGAGTTAATGTGAACTGTAACAAGAGCTGTGGGTTACAGTTGTTTTAGCCCGCGGCAAAATCAAGCGAGCGAGTTTCTTATGCTAGGCTTTTAACAACTTACTTCTAGCTATTTGTCAGGGGCTATTTTACTTGTTGATCTTCGTTGCTCAGCGACGAATGAGTTGGTACCATCAATTGTACTCGCGGTGAAGAATTCACCTCTCAATGACACCATAAATCGAATAATAAGCATGTCAAATCAATATAATTCAGAAGCAATTGAAGTTTTAAACGGTCTAGACCCAGTCAAACGTCGACCGGGAATGTACACGGATACCACACGCCCTAATCACCTTTCTCAAGAAGTGATTGATAACAGTGTCGATGAGGCATTGGCTGGGTTTGCTTCAAATATCAAAGTAACCTTGTTCGATGACCAATCCATTGAAGTGGTGGATGATGGTCGTGGTATGCCCGTAGATATTCACCCGGAAGAGGGTATTTCAGGCGTCGAACTGATTATGACTAAGCTACATGCGGGTGGTAAATTTTCGAATAAAAACTATCAATTCTCTGGTGGTTTGCATGGTGTCGGAATTTCAGTAGTGAATGCCTTGTCTACCCGTGTTGAGGTGGCAATTCGCCGAGACGGCAATGTTTACAATATGGCATTTGAAAATGGTGACAAGGTTGAAGACTTAAGTATTGTTGATAGCTGTGGAAAGCGAAACACAGGTACCAGCGTTAAGTTTTGGCCTGACCCTTCCTATTTCGACTCTGCCAAGTTTTCGGTTTCCAAATTACTGCATATTCTTCGCGCCAAGGCGGTTTTGTGTCCGGGTTTGCGAATTAAATTTGACAATAAAATCACCAAAGAAACCCAAGAGTGGCACTTTGAAGATGGTTTGCGAGACTACCTTTATCAGTCGGTTAGCGATTATGTGACGTTGCCCGAAGATGCCCCTTTTGTTGGTAAATTAGCCGGTAATCATGAGGCGGCGGATTGGGCGGTTATGTGGCTTCCTGAAGGTGGTGAGCTGGTTACTGAAAGTTATGTAAACCTGATCCCTACTGCTCAAGGCGGTACTCATGTCAATGGCTTGCGTCAGGGCTTGCTTGAATCTATGCGAGAGTTTTGTGAGTTTAGAAACCTAATGCCCAGAGGCGTCAAGCTGTCACCTGAGGATATCTGGGATCGCTGCGCTTATATTTTATCAACTAAGATGCAGGACCCGCAGTTTGCTGGTCAAACAAAAGAGCGTTTGTCATCTCGTCAGGCTGCAGCATTTGTATCAGGTGTAGTAAAGGATGCGTTCAGTCTTTGGCTTAATCAACACACAGATGTGGCTGAGTCGTTGGCCGAAATGTGTATTAACAATGCGCAGCGCCGCTTACGTCAAAGTAAAAAGGTGGCCCGTAAGAAGATCACACAAGGTCCGGCACTACCAGGCAAATTAACTGACTGTACTAATCAAGATATTGAGCGCTCGGAGCTGTTTTTAGTGGAAGGTGATTCTGCTGGTGGATCAGCAAAGCAAGCGCGCGACCGTGTGTTTCAAGCCATCATGCCACTGCGAGGTAAGATCCTAAACAGTTGGGAAGTTGACTCATCACAAGTGCTGGCGTCTCAAGAGATCCATGATATTTCTGTTGCATTAGGGATTGACCCTGACTCAGACGATTTATCGGCATTACGTTACGGCAAAATCTGTATTCTTGCGGATGCCGATTCAGATGGATTACACATTGCCACCTTATTGTGTGCCTTGTTTGTTAAGCACTTTCGAACCTTAGTGAATCGTGGTCATGTTTATGTTGCTATGCCGCCCTTATTCAGAATTGATGTTGGCAAAGAAGTTTACTACGCACTAGATGAAGGCGAGAAACAGGGTATTTTAGATCGTATCGAAGCTGAGAAAAAGCGCGGTAAAGTGAACGTGCAACGCTTCAAAGGCTTGGGTGAGATGAATCCAATGCAATTGCGTGAAACTACCATGGATCCGAATACTCGCCGTTTGGTTCAGCTTACTGAAGGCGATGCTGAGCAAATGCTTGAATTAATGGATATGTTGTTGTCGAAAAAACGTGCCTCCGACAGAAAGGTGTGGCTAGAATCGAAAGGCAACATGGCTGAAGTGTGAGGTGACTCATCCTGATATAAAACCGACCAATGCCGTTTCAGTATTCGGGGTGCCGTTCGATGCTTATTCATCGTTCTTAAAAGGACCGGCAAAGGCGCCATTGGTATTTTTCGATTCATTATCAAACGGTTCGGCAAATTCCAGCACCGAGCTAGGGGTTGACCTCAAAAAGCATCCACACATCGAGTTTATTGAGAGTATTACATGGCCCGAAGACGACCAGGCCTTTGCGGTAATTGAAAATACCGTCAGTCAAATTGTTGAGGGCGGTCGCAAACCTCTCGTAATTGGTGGCGACCACTCAATTACCTATCCGGTGTTAAAAGGCGTTGCTGCTAAGCACGACAATGTCACTATTTTGCACTTTGATGCTCATCCTGATTTATACGATGAATTTAAAGGGAATCGATATTCTCATGCGTGTCCGTTTGCCAGAATTATGGAGAGCAACTTAGCCAGTCGCCTCGTGCAAGTGGGTATTCGCACGCTCAATGCACATCAACGAGAGCAGGCGCAGCGTTTTAATGTTGAAGTGCATGAAATGCGCCATTGGCAAGGCCCGGAACAACTAGATATTAAGGAGCCGGTCTATATCAGCATTGACATCGACGCGTTAGATCCTGCTTTTGCGCCCGGAGTGTCTCACTTGGAACCAGGTGGAATGAGCGTTAGGCAGATACTAGATGTGATCCATAGTTTGGATGTGCCAATTATAGGTGCAGATATTGTCGAGCTCAATCCCACCAGAGATATCAATAATATGACCGCCATGGTCGCCATAAAACTCTATAAAGAGCTGTGTGGCAAAATGTTGGGGTGAATAATCCCTATCGCCATAAAAAACACTTCCCAATAATGCTCTTTTTGCATTTATTTTTTTAAAATGTCGACATTTCTTATCCAGGGTAGGGGTTATATAATTTGCTAAGTGACAAGTGTGTTTCTTTGTTCGATTCGAAGATATATTTATGTCACACTGATAACCACAAAAGCACGACGGCTGGATGCTATCAAAAGCCGTAAAGTATGACTTAAACGCTAACACGGTCGTCCACATTGACAATCCTAACACTCACTAAAATCTTTTTTGTTATCGTTCTGTTGCTGCTGGTTACCGCTTTTGGTATCGCTTTTGCCATGTTAGAAAAGCAACCCATTGCCATTACGCAAGGGTATCAACAAGTCGATGATGCCGATTCGGTCAACGCGCTGCTAGGCCAACTGAGATATATCACTCGCCAGCGTTATTCGCCACAGGAAGTGAGTATGTCCTACCCACAGATCAATAGTTTGTTGGGCTTTGTGCAGCGAGCTTTACCGGAATTTTCGGGTGAACTGGTCATGCAAGAAAATGCGGCCTCCCTTAGAACAACCTATCAAATTAAATTTGCCGGATTGACTCGCTATATCAATCTGCAAGGACAGCTGGAAAGTGCCAAAGGCGTTAAACTAAGTGAAGTTAAAATAGGTCAGGTACCAGTACCGGGAAATTGGGTAATGGCGTTGATCAAAACGGTAATAAACCTGCGCAGCAATAGTAATCTTGGTGACTTGGCTGTAATGCAAGTTTCTGAGGTAGAAATAAAAACTGATGCGATATCGGTGTCGTTGGTGCCAATTCATGACTTTTTGGTGAAACTAAATCAAATTAAAAATGGTTTGAGTGGCGGCGATAATGAAGCATTGCGTTTGAGAATTGTCTACTACCTCGCGTTTCTCGCCGAATTGGATATTCCACAGGATAAACCTGGGCTTTCATTGGTTGATTTTATTGGGCCTTTGTTTCAACGAGCACAAGAGCGCAATATAGGCTCTTCGCCTGAAGTGCAAAATGAAGCTGCTCTGTTGGCATTGGCTATTTATACTGGCCATCATCGACTCGCTAATTTCATTGGTGAAGTACAGCCGATCCCTGGCAAAGTGGTATTGCCCCGTTATCGGCCCATGCTATCTCAACGTTCTGATTTAACTCAGCATTTTGTTATTTCAGCAGCGATTAAAATTTTATCGCAACAAGGTATAAGTTCTGCAATCGGTGAATTCAAAGAACTGATGGATAGAGCTGAAGGAGGAAGTGGGTTTAGTTTTGCTGATTTGGCTGCGGATATGGCCGGCGTGAAACTGGCAGTTGCTGCGCTATCACCAAATTCGGCTCTAAAGGTTCAATCTTCGTTGGCGTCAGCCACTTCAGAATCGGTCTTTTTTGCATCAATTGAGGGCTTACCAGAGGGAGTGAGCAAAGAGCAGTTTGCATCTCAGTACCAGCACGTTAACAGCAAGGCTTATCTTGCAATGTTACAGCTTATTAATGGTCGACTAGATGCACTTTCGTTATATCAGGCAAATTAAGTGTGCTTGCTATTGTGTCTGTATCACAACAATTTTTGGATGGACTGATAGACCTCGGTGGCTTTTTCTGAGGTTAAATTGTTTTTCGCGGCACTACCCACGCTGCTAGATACCCTGACAAAATCGGTACCTGCTACTTCATCGTTGGTAGCCGATTCCTCACTGTTGGTATTTTGATTTATGGCATCTCTGCGCTCGGTCTGTGTTTGTTCGTTTTGTTGCAATATGCGGGCTTGCGGAGACAACTCTACTTCTGCCTGATTAGCCCGGCCAATGCCAAACGCATTAGCAGGGCGAGCCGCTTCGTTGGCGGTCGTACTCGTCGCCAATAGTTGATTATTGAATGTGTTGTTAACACCAATTTCCATCTTCAATTACCCGCAGCTCAATACCAAAGTTAGCCATCTTAAAGATAGCTTCACACACCTTAATTATGGTTCAAATTGCACAAAAAACAAACACAACTGTGTTGTTTAAACCGTCACTTTAAATTGACTGAGTGTGGTTAGCAGCAATTCCATTTTTTTGACTATGGTTGCCAGTTCCAATTCTAATGTTTCAGGCGCTGCATTTTCTAGTTCTAGCACTTGATTGGCCACTTCCTTTACATAGGGCATGAAGCGTTTACTTTGTACTGAAAAGCCAGCATTGTCGGCAAACACATGGTTAAATTTACCTTTTCCTCCTTGCTGAAGTTTGGCGAGGGAATCGTCTGCATCAATGGCTTTGCGATAGATTAGCTGCATGTTTTCAGCGAGTTTTTCGAACAATGTGCGCTTGGCATCATCGGATAACGTCTGCATTAGTCGGATCTCAAAATAATTAAAAAAAAAGCTAAAGGATAGTCGAATTCGGCCGATATGCCCCGTAGACGGGTAATTTTGCCTGTTTTTTTAAATTGCTACAAGCAATGAGGTAATTGGTATGGAACTTCAAGGTGTCAATGCATCTGGAACTACCGGTGCGTCGTTAGAAGTTAAGGCTTTGCAACTTGCGAAATCCGATCAAGAGGCAAAAGGCCAAGCGACGCTTCAGCTGCTAGAATCTGCAGCTGACGTACCAAAAGTTTCTTCTGATCCAGCGATTGGGCAGAACGTGAATACGTTCGCTTAATTTAAGGATGTAGATGTAAATCAAGTGGCGTTTTGCCAGGTTGTCCTGCAATCTCTCTAACGAGTTTTGGGACTAAAAAGCCTGGCAAACGTTTTATCAACCCGGCCATCAATTCTCTCGCAATAGTTTCGCTCACATCAAAATGCGCAGCCCCTTTTACTTTGTCCAGTACATGTAAATAGTAGGGTAATATGCCGCCGTCAAACAAACGCTCGCTAAGCTGCTCTAAGGCATCAGTGTTGTCATTTATACCCTTAAGCAATACCGATTGGTTGAGTAAGGTAACTCCAGCGTCTTTTAGCTTCGCCAGCTTGCTGATCAGAACATCATCGATTTCATTAGTATGATTAATATGTAACACCATCACAACTTTCAATGGCGTTTGAGATATCCAATGTAGCAATTCATGATCAATTCGTTGGGGTATCACCACGGGCAAACGTGTGTGTAATCGCAATCGTTTAATATGAGGTATTTGTTCTATTTGCTGGGTAAGCCACAATAGGAAATCATCTTTCGCCATCAGTGGATCACCACCTGAGTAAATCACCTCATTTAATTCCGTGTGATCTTGAATATGTTTGAGAGCTTCGAGCCAACCTGCTTTATTGAGACTGTTATCTTGATAAGGAAAATGTCGCCTAAAACAATAACGACAATTCACCGCGCACCCTCCGCGAACCATCAGTAGTGCTCTGGATTGATACTTATGCAAAATTCCTTGTTGCGGATTTTGTTGTTCTTGTAAGGGATCTTCGTTGTAGCCGGGGTATTCAGTGAATTCGTCAAACAAGGGAAAGACTTGTCGGAACAAAGGGTCATGGATATCTCCCTTTCGCATTTTTTGCGCAAAGGGTCTTGGTACTCGCATTGGGAATAGCTTTCTTGCCTGCCCGTCTTTATCATGGTCAGCAGCCGATATTTGCAAAAAATTCAGCAGTTTTTTGGGATCGGTATAACATTGGGCAAGTTCTTTTTGCCAGTTGCTCTCTACAGCAATCACTTTTTTAGGTATTATCAGCGCCAAACGGGTACTCACTAAACATTTTTAGAGGATTTATGGCTAATTACAGCACAAATGAGTTCAAAGCGGGCCTAAAGATAATGCTCGACGGCGAACCTTGCAACGTTCTTGAGAACGAATATGTAAAACCAGGTAAAGGACAAGCGTTCAACCGCGTAAAAATTCGTAAGCTAATTTCTGGAAAAGTACTAGAAAAAACCTTTCGCTCAGGTGACTCAGTTGAAGGTGCCGATGTCATGGATACAGATCTAACCTATTTGTATAACGACGGCGAATTCTATCACTTTATGAATAACGACACATTTGAGCAAATCGCGGCAGATGAAAAAGCGGTTGGCGAAAACGTTAAGTGGCTGGTAGAGAACGATGAGTGCACAATCACACTTTGGAATGGCAGTCCGATCGTGGTTACCCCACAGAATTTTGTTGAGTTGGAGATTACTGAAACTGATCCTGGACTTAAAGGTGATACGGCTGGTACAGGCGGAAAACCTGCGACTCTGGCAACAGGTGCGGTGGTAAGAGTGCCTTTGTTTGTGCAAACCGGTGAAGTGATCAAAGTAGACACTCGCAGTGGTGAATACGTTTCAAGAGCGCAGAAGTAATTCGTGCAAAACCGGGCCGGTGCATAACTGGCTCGATGCTTTTTAAGCGCCAAATTTTTAGGTCAATAACTTGTGACATCTCCCTCTAGTTGGCAACCATCCTCATCTATCGAGACGCTTCGTCAAAGAGCACAGATCACGTCTAAGATCAGGCAGTTTTTTGCCCAACGGGAAGTTTGGGAGGTGGAAACCCCTGCGTTAAGCCATCATGGCGTCACAGACGTGCATTTGAGCGCGTTTAAGACCGACTTTTTGCATCCCCAAGCCGTTGAGTATTGTCCGCTATTTTTACAAACATCACCTGAATTTGCTATGAAGCGACTATTAGTTGCTGGCAGTGGTAGTATTTTTCAGCTTAGCAAAGCGTTCAGAAATGAAGAAGCGGGCAGCTACCACAACCCTGAATTTTCGATGCTTGAATGGTATCGAACCGACTTTGATCACTGGCAACTGATTGATGAAGTTGATGCCTTGCTGCAATACACGCTGGCGACCGAGCCATTGAGTGTGCTTACCTATCAAAATGCTTTCATTCAATATTGTGGATTCGATCCACTTGAAGCCACGATTGAAACCGTATGCAAACGGGCATGTGAATTGGGGTTTGAGTTGATTGCCAATGATGAACAGGACATTGATGTACTTCTGCAACTGCTATGCTGTGAATGCATTGAGCCTAATATTGGTCGTGAAGCGCCGGTCGCTCTTGTTGGTTTTCCTGCATCACAAGCGGCCTTGGCTCGGTTAGAGCCATCTGACCCGCGAATTGCGCGCCGTTTTGAAGTGTATTTTCGAGGTATTGAGCTTGCCAACGGTTACCATGAATTGAGTGATTCAGCAGAACTCAAACAGCGATTCGAACGAGACAATCAAACACGCTTATCTAAGGGAAAACAAGTGATGGCTATTGATCCTTGCTTTATCGAGGCAATGGAAGCTGGTATGCCAGAATGCGCTGGTGTTGCCTTGGGGATCGATAGGTTGATGATGCTTGCGCTGAATAAATCCTCGATAACTGACGTTGTCAGTTTTGCAATCGACAGAGCCTAATTGGTATAACTCAGAGAGGCTGGGTAAAGAAATACCAGATCACGGGCAAAATTTCTTCAACTACCGTTTAAAAACCCCTTGTACACGGGTAAAAGTAATTGTATCGCCTACTTTTTTTGCTACACTGAGGATAAGTGCTTAAAAAAGCACCAAGCGCTTTTTGCCATCATTTGGCAACATGTATGGATGCGAATACAATGCTAGGTTCAACAAGTTAGTATGTCTTCATTGTTCCCAAGAACCAAACCTGCTTTTCAAGCAGAATATGAAATGAGCTGCAACACGCATAATCTTAAGTATGTCATGTACTTCTCGATGCTTGCTTGCTTAGTTTTTGGTATACACCTGATTCACCATTTTCGCTTGGGTTTTGGCGCTCTTAATCCTGAAATGATCCCCTATACATTGTTATATGGTTTTGCCATTATCTATTCCGCATTTAACATTTTATTTTTAAGCAAACTTCGCAATTTACCTGCATTGGAGCCGGTAGCGAGTTTTATCGAATTCACCTTTCCTTTTTTTATGGCAGCTTTGGCCGTTTTGTTGTCAGGACTGAGTGCCAACTTCGGGTTAGGTGTGACTCCCTTTGCCATCATCATGATGGTGATAAGTTTCACCTTACAAGGGCAATTTAAATTAATGTGTTGTGTTGTTGCATTAGCGTTTTGGACGCTGGCCATCGTATTGGTTTTTACAACAGGGCCAGAAGTCTATTCCCCGCTTATTGCCATTAGTTTCATCACATCTGTTGCTTGCATCGTGATTGCCAACCTGACTGAAAGAATGCGTATTCGCCAGTTCGAAATCTTGTCAGAGCTAAATCGTAACAATCGACAGCTTCAAATGTTATCCCAACAAGATCATCTTAGCGGATTGCTCAATCGCAGAGCCATCGATCAGATATTGGAGCGAGAATTATCTCGAAGTGAAAGGTTTGCTCACCACTTATCACTATTGATGGTGGACATAGATAACTTTAAACACATTAATGATGCGTTTGGTCATGTCTTTGGAGACCAAATAATCGTTGAGATTGCCGATGCCATCAAAATGCATGTCAGAGATGTGGACTATGTCGGTCGCATTGGTGGCGATGAATTCCTGGTTATTCTAGTTGAAACTCACCACAACGACGCACTACAGGTCGCAGATAGAATGCGAAATGAAGTGTACAAATTGAATGATAAATACAAAGATTGTCTGGTATCTATCAGCGTTGGCCACGGAATCAGTGAAGGTGAAAGTCACTTAGCACTAATCGAGAAAGCGGACAAAGCTCTGTATATGGCAAAGAATGCCGGAAAAAATAAAGTACGCTCTTTATTTTCAACCCCTGCCAAAGCTCAATAATCGGTTAATCAATGAGCTTAGACAACCTATCAAACTCTCAAGCATGTTCTGGCATTGCATTGCGTCATGCTAACTTGGATGATGCTGAGTTTATTCATGAGTTAGTTAATGATCCACTATGGAAGCTGCACATAGGAGATCGTAATATTCACTCCATAAAAGACGCACAGCAGTTTATCAAATCTGGTCCTCTTACTTCTTATCAGCGACATGGGTTTGGTATGTATATTGTTGAACTGCAAAGCAAGACTCAAGGACCTAATCGCGCCATTGGTTTATGCGGGTTGTTGCAGCGTGAATTTCTTTTACACCCTGATATTGGTTACGCAATATTGCCTGAGTTTCGCGGCAAGGGATTTACACTTTCTGCCTGCCAACTTGTTCTTAAGCAAGCCAAATTGCAATTCAAACTGGAGCTGGTTTATGCAATCATCTCGCCTGCTAACCTGGCATCGGTGAATTTGATAGAAAAGCTAGGGTTTGCGTATATTAAAACGATCACACATGATGAAAGTGAATCATTGTTGTATCAAAAGATATTGTAACTACCTTCCTTGTGCAGCAAGTTGTATCTCTTTTTGAGTTTGTATTGTTGTTGGCATTATCACGCTATATCATTAATAAATTGTGTTTTGAGGCCAAGGCTGCCTTGTAGTTGAATTAAGGGTTAAGGAATGAATAAGTTTGTATTTTTGGTATTAGTTGGGCTGCTTACATCTGGATGTGCGACGCGATTCGTGCCACCCGTTGACAATGTTGCCTTGCCAAAAACTGCCAAAGTAGGTGTGTTTATTGATGTTGGTGAACACCCAACTCATACCCATATTGGTACCACAATTTTTAATAATCATGTCAAGCGGTATCCATACGATTGGCAACTCAAACAGTCTCTTTTTGACAAAATAAAAACACAGATTGAGCTGCAAACAGGACTCGAGGTTGTGGCATTGAACGCTCCTTTGGTTTCTGATTTTGCAGATTTAGATTTTGTTTCAGTGCGCGAAAAGCAATGGTCTTACATAGAAAGGCGAACAGCATTACGAGAAACACTTGCTGAGCAGGGGATTCAAGCCATTATTGCACTTCGAGAGACAAGAACCTTGGCTGAACTTAATTGTTCACAATATGGGTGTGCAGAGTTCTATAGTGAAGGTGTCGGTCTATTTACCCGCAGTTTTTTTGGTATGGATCGTTATTACGCATCCTCTAGCTTTGAAATTAGTGCTGAAATCCTCAATCCTGCGATTGATTTAGGTATGTTAGATGCGCTGTGGGATATGACTATCTATAGCGGTAAGAATGTCTTGTTAGACGGTTTTTCTGATCCCGCTGATTTTAAAAATATTACTGAACAAGAGATGCTACCAGTTAAAGCGGGAGTCATGGACTATATCCACAAATTGACTAGCCAGATAGCACAATATTTGAACGGTGACATGCAACCTGCTAAGAAAAACTAGGATAGCTAGGTCAAAACAAGTTTGAACCATAGTTTGTTGCTTTATGAAAGTTACAAAAGCGCTAGATCATTGAGGGCTTTGTGTAGATTGGGCGAAACAGCTGTTTTAGAAATTCTGCAACCCATTACATAAAGAGTGTTATTGAGAGGCGCGGCTGTTCCAGGATTTAGGTTGATGAACCTCAGCGAATATGAATTACTGGCATTTATCCCCAACTCACTGATATTATTTGAGTATATTATTACCCGTATAGAATTCGAAATACTTGTATCAAACGTTTAAAAGGATTTAACGAATGAAACTTTTTTTATTGATATTGCTAAGGTCTGTTGATCTTTTGCGTACAAATTTTGGTCAACAATACATCGGCAACCACATCATACTAAATGCCAGTGATACCATACTGGCATAATTTCTTGCTAGTTTGTCGTAGCGTGTTGATATAGCTCGAAAATGTTTAATCCTTGCAAAGGCATTTTCAACTAAATGACGGTACTTATATAAGCACCAATCCATACTTTGCTTGTCTAAATCCTGCCCATAATTCCGTTTGGGTATCACACTTACACCGCCAACTGATTCAATATAGGCTCTAAGCGCATCACTGTCATAGCCCTTATCAGCAATAAATGT
>JAOMVH010000045.1 GCA_028356795.1 Aliiglaciecola sp.
AATCAACCTAAATTACTGTTCATATGCAGCAGAAACCAGTGGCGCAGTCCAACCGCCGAAGTCGTATTTAAGCAAAAGGGATTTAGTACTCGCTCTGCGGGTACTAGTCCTCGAGCTCAAAAAACTGTTTCTATCAAGGATATTTTCTGGGCAGATATCGTTTTTGTAATGGAATCTAAGCACAAAAACAGGCTTCAAGCCCAGTTTTCTCGTGCTCTAAGCTACAAACCAATTCACGTGTTAGAAATACCAGACGAATATAAATACATGGACACTGAGCTGGTTTGTGAGCTAGAAGCAAGGGTAACCAGTTATCTGTAGGTCACCCTTTATTACTAGATTCGAATCATCTCTTTGACTTTATCCCTGTGGCTTCGACTCACTTTTAATTCAGATCCATTGGTTAACACAAGGTGGTATTCACCACTAATATGACTAACCATTTTATTCACATATTGAATGTTAACAATGGCACTACGGTGCGCTCTAACAAACTTACGCGGGTCTAATTCTTCTTCAAGCTCCTTCATTGTTCTACGCATAATATGAGTGCCATCATCAGCATGCACACACATATAATCCCCTGCAGCATCAATCCATTGAATATTATCGACCGCAACACGGGTCACTTCAGAGCCGTCTTTAATCGCTAAGATACTTGGGTACTTAGTGCTTTCCAAGGCTTCACCTGATGCTAAACGTCTGAGGATTTCTTCACAATCATCACCGCTATAATCAGCAACTAATTTTGCTAATTTCACCTTATGATTGCCTTGTCGGTTAAGTTTGAATACCTCTGAAACTTTATCTATGGCCAATGCCAAACGTTTTTCATCAATCGGCTTTAAAACATAGTCTAGAGCATGAATATCAAACGCTTTAATCGCATAGGTATCGTAGGCAGTTACAAATACAATCATGGGGATTGGCTGCTCAAGTTCACGTAACTTGTTGATAACTTGAAATCCATTTAATCCCGGCATTTGTATATCTAAAAAGACCAAATCAGGACGAAGTTGAGGGATCATAGTGACCGCTTCCAGACCGTTTTGGCATTCACCTAGTAATTCAATTTGTTCAAATTCAGCAAGTCTAAAGCTCAGCCCTTTGCGAGCTAGCGGCTCATCATCAACGATTAATGCGGTTATTTTAGTTGTCATTTTCGCCCACCTCAAAAGGAATTCTAATACTGACTTTGATGCCTGAAGGCTGATTGTGAGAAATCACAAAAGAATGGTTATTGGAATACAATGAATTTAGTCTTTCATGAATATTTGGCAAACCGACCCCATTGCAGCGAGTTAATTGTCCGTTTTTAATATCTGCACCGGGACCATTGTCGGACACTTCAAGCATTAAATCGCGACCAAATGATTTAGCCACAATTACAATTTTGCCGTTCTTTTCCATCTTAGAAATGGCAAATTTAATCGCATTCTCGATAATCGGTTGTAAAATCAAGCTGGGTACTAATGCTTCTTTACAGCTTTCGTCAATCTCCCACTCCACATCTAATCGCTCATCAAAACGGACTTTCTCAATCTCCAAGTACAATTCTAATGCTTGGATTTCGTGTTTTAGTGGAATTTTTTTAATCGGATCTTTGTCTAGCGAGTAACGCAAAAAATCACTCAGACGGCTGACCATGGCTTCCGCTGTTTTATTGTCCTTAACCAAAATTAACGTGCTGATAGCATTGAGAGTATTGAATAGAAAATGCGGGTTAAGCTGATATCGGAGCATTTTCAAGTGAGCTTGATGTGCCATGGTTGATGCTTTCAGTGCATTTTGCTTTTCTTTTTGCAACATCTGGTAGTTTTTAATACCAAAATACAAACCACTCCAACACACCACCATAATGAGTGAATTAATGGTATTGCTGAAATACATAAACCAAACTTCTGGTCGGTAGCCGTGTTTGTATATTTCCCAGTAATTAATGTTTTTTAATACTGCCCAACACAACGCGATAAAATAAGCGCTGACGACAACTATCGCCAACATTTTCCAAACAGATTGTTGTCGAGCCCAGCGGTAGACATAACGAAGAGGGATAGTTAACAACCACCCTGCCATGGCATTTAGAATGATGACGAAAATCCAAATACCGCGAAAGTCTTTTAAAAAGGAACCAATATAGTAAACCAGCGCAAAACCCAACCAGCCGCCAGTGTGCAAAGTCCAAAATAAGCGTTCTCGATTTTCGAAAAGCTTTTGCCAATTTATCAAAGTTAATCTCGTAAAAACTACATCCTTGAGGATATTATATTCATAGTTTGACAAAGAAACTTGCTGTTAATCCCAAGCTGGGTTCAATTGGCCGCAAATCGTCACTATGTGTTGAATGTCTAACCAATTTAATAATGGATGTTTAAGCGTTTTAGCCAGTGTCCCCACCACCAAGCAGGGCCAATTAACAAGAATTGAAGATCTTTAAAAAATGACGGTTTTTTACCTTCGATATGATGACCAATAAACTGCAGGATCCACATCACCACGAATAACACCACCGAAAATTGCCATACAGAGATCCCTGAGCGTTCGACTAGCTGCACCCCACCAAAGCACGCGATAGTTAGCAACGTCATTGCTGCGCCAATCGGTCCAGATAATTTAAAGTAGTACCACAACACCGGCAAGGCGATCACATGGGCCCAAGTCACATCAAAATAATCTAAAAATGCAGGCGTTGGCACTGCCCATATGAGTGCCAATGACACAAAATATATTGCAGGTACCGCAACGACGTGAATCAGAATATTGGTTTTATTTTGGTGGCTCTCGCCATATTCTGTTAATAGGGCATCGACTCTACGCATATTGTCCTCACTCAGATTTTCTATTTTTATTATTGTTTAAAAAACTAGCGTTGAATTAATCGTAATTTTATTTAGCTTAACATCAACTGATGGAGTAATCCCTCGACTACATCTTCAGATGCCTCGAATTTTAAGCCAAAATAGTATCTTGTTTCATCAGCCTTTTGATTCATCACCATGGCTTTAAGTTCAGAAATTCTGCCATCTGGGTTTTTAATTGCTAATGCGATGGTTTCTTTGCTTGGAATTTTTTGTTTCACCAATGCTCGGTCAACAGAAACACGGCATCCACTGAGTGACAAATCGACAATCAAACCGTCAAACAACATTTTATCTGTTTGAGGTTCAACCACAGTAACATGAACATGGGACTGAGCGCGCTGCTCACTGCGAAGTGCATGACATTGCACGGCCAATGGAAAGCTGGTGAAAATATAGTTGCCAGGCTTACTTAAAATCACATTTGTCTTGACTTTAAAAGCGACAACCTCACCTGCATCTTCTTCATGAATGTATCGAATGACCAAACTACTGTCGGAATATATTGCTTCTCGTAAATTCCCCCAACGGGACTCGTCAGGAAATTTAATGATCAAGGCTCGGGTGCCATCCATACCGATGAACTCGGTTTTAACTCGCTTGATACCCGCAGCAGCCATTACCTGAAGATCGAGTGACAACCCGGGACGCATACTACGAAGTTTTCGCAGATCCTCTCTGGTTAACCCTACTTTTTCCTTTAAAATAGCCACTAGCGTTTTATCCTGTTTCTATTTTTATGACGAAGGTTGCTATCGCGTTTATTGATTGATTTATAACATGTTTAACACGTTAATCGGCGACTAACAACTTTAACTGAAGTGATTATTATTTGGTTATGCTGCTACTAAATAGCTTAGGGTTAAAATTATAGGCTGAAAATCGATTAATACAGTGACTTGTCGATCGTCATATCAACAACTATTTGCTCAATAAGGCTGTTATGATAACCCTTAAATTAAGGGTTTTACGCAAGATTGAGTTAAACCCTACAATGCACAAAGGACCGAATATTTTGACAAACAAACACGTTAACTATTGCGTAAAAGTAAACTCTATCGCCGCCCATCTTTTCGAGGTAGAGCAGACTATTCAAGGCCATGGGGACGAAGATATTATTTTACGGCTCCCAGCTTGGATACCCGGTAGCTACATGATCCGTGACTTTGCCAAAAATATCGTCAGCTTTGTTGCTGTTGATGAAGCCTTACAAGCATTGGCAGTGACTAAAAAAGACAAACAGACTTGGGTAGTCACCCCTGGAAAAGGGGCAGTGACAATAAAGCTGCACATCTATGCCTATGACTTATCGGTTCGCAGCGCTTACATCAACGACCAATATGCTTTTTTTAATGGCACCAGTGTATTTCTGGAGTGGCAAGGTTATTCAGGCCCGTATACGGTGGAGTTGCAGACACCTGATAGCAGCAATAAACCATGGCAAATTGCAACAGCCATGACACCCAAAAAGGACGCTTCAGGTAGCGACTTCGTGGCCAATAGTTATCAGGAGCTAATCGACCATCCAGTATTGATGGGTGACTTAGACATTCAGTCATTCACCGTAGGCTCTGTAGATTTTAAGTTTGTCTTAACTGGTGAACATCACGCAGATGTAGAACGAATTTGCAACGATGTTGCCAAGTTATGTGAACACCACTTGGCCTTGTTCGATAAAGATGTTCCGATTAAACAATACTGGTTTATGACCTTGTTATGCCAAGCTGGGTTTGGCGGCTTAGAGCACAGTGCCTCAACGGTTTTACAATATAGCCGAGAAGAATTACCAAGCACCTCCCAACGAGATCCCATACCCGATGGTTACCGCACATTTTTAAGTCTATGTAGTCACGAGTTTTTTCACACATGGCATGTAAAACGTAATAAACCCGCATGTTTCATCGATATGGATCTGAGTAGCGAAGTGTATACCGAACAACTATGGATTTATGAAGGGTTCACCAGCTATATCGATGATATTAGTTTATACCGAACGGGTCTTATCGATGCCGATAGCTATCTGCAGCTTTTAGGTCAAACCATGACACGTTTGAAGCGCAACTCAGGGAATAAAAAACAGACGGTAACAGAATCTAGTTTCGACGCTTGGACACGCTTCTACCAGCAAGATGCAAGTGCTGCCAACAATATTGTCAGCTACTACGCTAAGGGTGCAGAAATTGCCTTGTGCCTTGATTTACTTTTGAGACAAAAAAGTGATAACACCACCACGATATTTGATGTCGTCAGACAATTGTGGGAGCAGTTTGGTCGTCACAATATCGGTTCACAGATAGACACCATCGAAAAAATCATTCATCAAGAGTTCAATATCGATTTAGCTGATTTTTTTGTAGCTGCTCTCTATGGTGTCGACCCACTGCCAACACAGCAATTATTATCTGATTTTGGTGTCTCAACCAAATTGCGAGCAAGAAATGCCAACAATGATAAAGGCGGTGATAAATCAAAAACAACAGCGCTGGTAGATTTTGGCGCGCAATATACCGAAGCACCTATGGGGGTAAAAGTCACACAAGTGTTGGAAACAACAGCGGCATTCGAAGCTGGCCTGCATGTTGGCGATATAATTATTGCGCTCGGTAATTGGCAGGTAGCCAAAACAACCCTTCAGAGCATTCTTGATAGGCTGTTAGACCAAACATCTAGTGTTCTCCATGTGCTAAGGGATGGACGTTTACTAGCGCTGCCTATGCAGATACATCCGGCACAAAAAGATACTGTCTATTTAGAAACGGTCGATGTCATTGTTAGAGATGTTTGGTTAAACAACCCTAAGTTCTAAGTTCTAAGTTCTAAGTTCTAAGTTCTAAGTTCTGGGTTCTGGGTTCTGGGTTCAAGCAAAGATGATATTGGATAGTGAAGCAAAAAACGGTTATTTCTGTAGTGTATAGCTTTGCTGTGCTTAACTATTCGGTGTTTAGTTATTTGGTGATTAGCCATGCCATTACAATCGAATCAGAATCTATCAGCAAGGGCCACAAAAGGTAAAGTTCAATATGGTCTATTTGCTACCACACCCAAACTCGTTTTTCTGCTTCACGTTAAACCGATATAGCTAAACCATTGTGCTGTTGATCTAAAGTTTGTTGCTAACGACTTGGTGCGTTGTTAGCAACAAAGACAACCCCTTACTAACGGCCCGGTTACTACCAGTAACCACCATGTTTATTAACCACTGCGGAAAGAATAAAACCTAAGGTGCTGCTGGCTATCACTAAACCGATTAGGAAGATAGGCGTAAACTTCGCGATTGCAAATCGAATATTCCGTCGCTCAATACTGTCAATAACTTCATAGATGTTTCCGCGTTTATAATGTTGGCGGTTAATAATGTAGCGTCCTGAGTCTCCCACCTGAGTAAAATAAAAATGGTACTTGTCCAACAAGTCTCGAAGTCGTTCAGGGTCCATCAAGGTATCAACTAATACATCCTCGTAGGCAACACCGCGAGGTTCGTATCCGTCAAGCACACGATATATTTTAACAAGCTCAGAGGATTTCATTGGTTTTATTCCAATGATGGTGCTCATCTCAATATCAAATTCCATCACTATTTCTCTGGTTAACAATCTGAAATAAATATACCACTAAAGCAACTGTCACTTGGTACAGTTTTTGAGGATTTTTTAACGTAATTAATTGCTTCTGGCTGGCACTAATAATGCGGGATCAACACGAACATTTTTCCAGTTCATACGCCAGTCTAAATGGGCCCCAGTCACGCGACCGGTGGCGCCAATCTCAGCAACTAACTCGCCTTGCTTCACATGCTGACCAACTTCTACGTGTCCGGCATGCAAATGTAAAAACGTCGAAGATACGCCATGACCATGATCAATAATCATAGTACCACCGGAATAATACATATCGGCGACCCATAAGGTTACGATACCATCAGCCGGAGCATAAACGGGTGTGCCCGTAGGTGCGGCCACATCGACACCAAAATGAGGTCGCCTTGGTTGTCCATTCAATACTCGCTGACTGCCATAAACGCCACTAATGGGCCCAGCTGCTGGCCATATGAAGGTTTGCATAAAGTCAATGCGTTCATCGTTGAGTTTTCTTGCAGCACCAACCTGTTTGTTGTCATTGCGAATTCTGACCAAAACATCTTCAGGTGGTGTCACCATTTTAGGCGGCAAGCCTTCAATCCTTTGAATGTCATAATCGCGCTTATTGAGTTCCAAAACCCGCTTGTGCTCTTCACCACTTGGCAATGTCCAGCGCAAACTATGGGTTAATTCATCGTCGCGACTAAAGCCAAATACAAAGTGTCCTTGTTTAGATACTTTAATCGGCTGTTCGTTGAACCAAACTTGACTAGTTGGGGCAATGGTTCCTCTGATAAGGCTTCCCTGTGTCATTTCGCCCTGCAACTCGATTGCTCCGACAGTGCTATAAGTAAACACACCACAAACGAATAAAAACCACATCGACATCTTACGCAAAAGCAATCGCTCCTTTTCCTACGCCCTCAAATGCCAGTACTTTGAAACCTGAGTCTTGCGCTAAACTTTTAAGTTCGTAAGCCATATATTGTGCTAAACATTCAACCGTTGAATCGGTCTGAATAATCTCCGACTCTGACTTAGGGATCGCCAACGAAAACTCGCCTTGAGATGATTCATACTGAAAAATGTAGTGCTCATTAAAACTAACATTGTCGTTTTCAAACGGGTGATTGCTGCCATCAACTATGTCGTCTTGGCTGCCAATATAAATGTCTTCCCAACGGCTAGCCCAGTACTGCTGCCATTTATTGCTTAATTTACCATCTTCAAAAACCAACACTTTGGAACGATGCCCATGGGCAATACGTTGACAGTTTCCGTCATGTTTCTTTAGACCATGGGTATAATGATAAAATGGTGTTTCGATGATCTCTGGTCGTAAAATTAATTCTATGCCGTCTACATTGCTTGGAAGATGGGTAGCAATAACGTCTTTCAGGTATTGTCCCACCGAAGGAATTGTCACAGTAGATGAATATACAAACGCATAGGCTTCGGCCGGACACACCAAATGGATGCTTTTGCCATTAGGTCGCAAAAAATCAACCGTTACCTCGTCAGTATTGGGGTCTCGCGTGATTTGGCTATATTCGTGTTCTACCGGAACCAATAACTTATGGTCGACATACTCATCAATCAAAAATTTTAATTCTTTCTTCACTTTACCGAAATCAAGCACCATGCTCTCTTCGTTTAATTCGCCATCCAGAACGACATCAACAATCCAGCTCTCACCTACCATACCGCGCTCTGGGCACAGATAGGAGAAATCCATCACGGTAAGGTCATTAACAAAAAGCTGCATATTAAATTGGTATCCTGTTTTCGATGTAAACGGTTGGTCGAGTGTTTAACGGTTCAAGTATATCAAACTCCGTACGAGGCTTGATAGTTATCCTTTGTTATGTCGTGTTAACTGATCCTTGAGGTTAGGTGGGATCCCTTTGACATAAAGGGTGTCGGTATCTTCATCATAGATAACTCGCTCTCCGTACAAAGCACGATCGAAGCTAAGACTCATTCCACCACCTTGGCCGGCGAATTTGGCTAAGGTTTTTAATGCACTGCGGTCTGCTTGAAAAGACGCTTCCAATGGCTGCTCCGCTTGTTGATTAAATTGCATAAAATCGCGCCCATTGTCTTTGGGTAAGTTGTCAGCTAATTCAGCTATATTGATGTCTTCGCCTTCATCTAATTTTGCTTTGTAGTAGTCTGAGACGACTTGACGAGCTTGATTCTGCTCTTGCCTATCAAGCTGTTCCGATGCAATGAATTCATCAACAGTTGAAAGCAATTTTTTGTTCTGTTGCTTGATATCAACTTTTTCTTCGCAATCAATAAAGTGCATGAAAAAATCAGATACCTTGCGGCCCATTCGACCTTTAATAAAGCTGATGTAGCGGCTTTGATCTGGGGTTGTTTTAAACTGTGTTAGGTCAAATCGTACGGCTAATTGCATTTTAGCAAGATCTAAATGGTCTCGGTAAGTGAGCTCTAAAGAATCGGAAATTTCGACGTGTTGTTTAGTATTGATAAGGGCAATCATCAAATATTCGGTCGCTAAAAACTCATAATGACTAAAAATCACAAAGCCCGTTTCGATGGATGCCATGTCTATCATACTTTTTTTGAGCTTCTCGCAGCTGGCAATACTGAAATCAACAAAGCTTTGAGTTTGGTCCATCATATTGAGTAATGACGTTTTAAATCCTTCCGTGTCGTCTTGCTCAGTCGGTTCAACAAATGCACCTACACCTTTGCCAGGCTTTTGATTAAACGCATGATTTATTTGCTGTGCCAGCATTTCGATATCTGGGTTTACATCAAAACAGCTATTTTTAGGCAGCACTGTCAACTCTTGCTGCTCGTTAACCGTTAATTGGTGAACTACAAAGTGGTGAATAATCGCGCTCATTGATTAATATAACCTTCTAAAAAATATGAAGTTTGCTATTTTTGTTTATAAAAAAAGCAAAGCATTGGCTAACTAGTTACTAAATGCTCGAATACTGATACTATTTGCCTTAACTACGGTGACAAAATAACTGCCAAAGGTCGTGACATGCCTCAACAATCTAAATATTCAGACTCACAATTCGAAACACTGATGAATGATATTGTGTTTGCACTTGAAAAAAACCAAGCAAATCGCGACTTATCGATAATGGCATTAGGTAACGTTGTCACTAATATCTTTTTGCATCAAGTGAACGATTCACAACGACAAAAAATGGCCGAACAGTTTACACAAGTCTTGCTCAAAAGTATCAACGGAAAGTAAAAATAAATGATACTCAATGAAACGCCACGCCGTATTATGCTCACCAAATTGGTGGCATGGGGTCATTGGTTTGCCCTATCCAACATTGTTATAGCGATTGTTATTGCATCAATTTACGTTTTTGCTTCGCCATTGCCAGCCACGTTATTGGGCATCACCTTTTTAGTCGTCAACTGGCTCAGTCATATTGGTTTTTTAACATTTTTTGGATTTGTGATTTTTGTCCTGCCAATTATATATGTCATGCCAAAATCCAGAATGGTCCGCGGTCTGGCTTCCGCTATCGCAGCCCTTGGTTTAGCCTTGCTAGCATTCGACGCCTTACTCTATACCAAGTATGGATTGCATCTCAATTTTGGTTCTGCAGATTTAATCAAAAACGAAACTCAAACCGTTATCAATGACTTCGGATGGCAACAATGGGGCTTTTTGGTTTTGATGTTTTTTGTGTGGCTCACGTTCCAACTAGTGCTTGCCAATGCATTGTGGAAACGCATCGAACGCTTTCAAAAGTTTCATTTAGGTGCCCCTATTAGCGGCTTGTTTGTTGCGTGTTTTGTGTGTAGCCATGCTTTACACGTTTGGGCAGATGCCAATTTGTATCAACCGATTATTCAGCAAGATAATCTTTTCCCATTATCCTATCCTGCAACGGCAAAAACCCTCATGTCCAAATATGGCATGCTAGATTTGGAAAGCTATAAAAACCGTAAATCTTTGCAATTTGATAGTGGTATTAAATCGATTAAATACCCCACTACACCTGTTTATTGTGGAATTAATACCGCCCATAGTGTGGTGTTATTGATTCAAACAGATGAGAGTCCTTGGACAGATCCAAGCGGAATTTTGAAAGCATATGATGGTCATTACGATCTGAGTTCCAACAGTGAATCTGCAAAACTCACTAGCTTGTTTGGTTTACCTGAGATTTATTTAGATCAGCTAGCAAACGAAATCCCAATCATGCTGGATCTGCCTCAAAAGCTAGGGCTGCCAGTGTCACTTTATGCTAATAATACCTTTGGCAATAAGCGTGTGGACCAGCTCAACTTAGACTTTGATGGCTTTTTAAACAGAGTGTCTTCTGAACAACCAAGTCTTGCTATCGGCTTTGTCAACAAGCAGCAAATTAGTCAGCTACTATCTCGTGAAGTGATGGAGCGAGCGACCGTGATAGTGTCACAACTATCTGGGCAAAGAGATATTATTGAACCAGTGCAATTGTTGTCAAATGTGGCGTTGAGTTCAAATTTGTCTAGTCACTTAGATTTCCCTGCCACCATGCTTAATATATTAGGCTGCCAGACAAGCTCAGATGCCTATTCTGTAGGACAATCCATGCAGATACCGCGCAGAAGCTGGTTAGTGGGAACAAAAGGAAGCAAGATGATTGTGTTGCACAATGGCAGCAGAATCGAGGTGTTAAGCAATGGAAGCTACAAAATCTTTGACCGTGAAAGTGGCGAAGAAAGCACCGAAGCATTGAATACGGGGTTGTTGGGGCAAGCGATGAAGCACTTGACCCGCTTTACACGACAATAGAAAAACAGCTGAGCGACTTAAACGGTCGCTCTAACACTTTGTATGACACTAGCCATATCTTGGTAAGTAGCAAAACCATTACCTAGTTGATTGCTTGCATCAGAGTCAGACTTGCCATGGTCAATCCAATAACCGCGCTGCAAACCCGCTCGATGGGCAGCAAGCATATCCGATTCTTTATCACCAATCATGATACATTCATCTGCAACTAGCCGATATTTTTCTATCCCATTTAACAACATTCCAGGGCTAGGCTTGCGGCAATCACATGAAGTGGTGTATATACCCTGGCCTTTTTCTGGGTGGTGAGGACAATAAAAAAACTCAGTGATGGTTATGCCCTTTTGCGCGAATTCTTGAGTCATCCAAGCGCTCAAATCAATAACATCTTGTTCCGTATAAAAGCCTCTGGCGATGCCCGACTGATTGGTCACTACGATGAGCAGATAGCCACGGGATTGAAACAACGCACACAAGTCAAAGATGCCAGGCACAAAATCAATCTGCTCAGGTTTATAGGCATAACCATGGTCAATATTGATGATCCCGTCGCGGTCCAAAAACAAAGCTTTACTGGTCACCTTTTTTCCTCATTACATGTACATCAAAATCTGCATCAATAGCAAATGTAGCATTAGAAAACTGCTGTTTCTGTTGTTCGCTTGCTTGCCAGTAAAAAGGTGTCATTTTGAGTAACGCTTCACGTTCTAAAGGTTGGGTGATATTCATTGTAAACGCCAATGGCTGCCTTAAGAATGACTCAAATTGAGCATATTCATGAGGCTCAATGTCATGGGGTTGCCATTCATCGTATATTTGCGCTTTCAACTGCACCAAATGCCGGCTGGCGGGATTAACACATATCCACAACCCGTTGGGTTTCAAAATTCGCGCAATGTCTTCCTCACTTGAAGGCGCAAAAACCTGAATGACAACGTCTACGCTATTGTCAGTCAATGGTATTTTATACGTGCTTGCCACACTAAAGTTGGCATATTTATAGGTTTTGGCAGCCCGTTGAATTGCGGGTTTAGAGATATCACATCCATAAAATTCAGCGGCGTCATATTTTCCATTCAACATGGTTGCCACACCGCCCAAGTAGTATCCCTCACCACAACCAGCATCAAATACGGTTAGCTTTTGTTGTTGTGCATGTTCAGCAATAGTATTAGCGAGGTGGGAAACCAGCAAATCATAGTGGCCAGCTTGCAAAAAAGTTCGACGCGCTTGGATCATTTCTTTGCTATCGCCAGGGCTTTTACTTTTTCGCTCTTGTGCTAATTGCAGATTAACATAGCCCTCTTTGGCTTTGTCGAAGTGATGATTTGAAGCGCAAAACCAACCGCCCTGTTTTGGCATCAATGGCTGTTGGCATGCTGGGCATATCCACATTGTAATAATTGAACCTAGGTTGATATGCCGAGAGACTTTCTCGGCATCACATACTGTAAAGGCGTATTAAACCCTTGTTCCACCATCTAATTCAAGTGTTCGGCCGGTGAAATAATCATTCTCGAAGATAAATTTCGCCGCATGGCCAAGCTCCTCAACCTCAGCCAAACGTCCAGCTGGCACTGTCGATAAGAAGCGTTCAAGCATTTCTGGACGCATCTGAGCGGCCATCGCGGTATTAACTAGGCCTGGGGCAATACAGCCAGTCCTAATTTTAAACCTAGCTAATTCTTTCCCCCAAGAAACCGTCATAGTGGATACAGCTGACTTGGATGCAGAATAATTGGTCTGTCCCATGTTTCCACCGCGAGAAACCGAGGATACATTGATGATCACGCCCTCACTCTGGGTTTCTATCATTTTCGCCGCCGCTTCTCGGCCACACAAAAACGTGCCCGTGACATTCACATCCAGCACTGACTGGAATTGTTGTTTTGACATTTTACCGACAACTTTGCCATCTTTAACTTTCAGCAACATGCCATCTCGCATGATGCCAGCGCTGTTAATTAGGCCATTAATCTTGCCAAAATCACTCACAATTTGATTGAAAGTGCTTTCTACTTGCTCTTCATCCGTTACATTCAATGCATAACCAATAGCATTAACACCGAGTTCTGAAATTTCCTTGGCGGCTTGTTTAACCGCATCTTCTTGCATATCGATGAGGGCAATGTTTGCGCCCGCTTTAGCAAAGGTATTTGCCATTGCTAAACCCAAGCCTTGGGCAGCGCCCGTAATCACGATCACTGTATTGTTAAGTTTCATGGATCACCTTCATTATTTATATTTATGGCGCACATCAAGCCGTGCACCGTTATTCTTTAAGACTTATTTTTACTAAACATTTCAAAGATACTAGAGAAGTCTTTTTGACCATGCCCGTTTGCACTGTGAAATGAAAACAGACTTTGAGCGAGTGCACCCATGGGTGTTGTGGACTGACTTTGCAACGATGTTTCCATCGCCAACCCCAAATCTTTACGCATTAAATCAACCATAAAGCCGCCTTTATAGTCATTGGAACTAGGTACATTTGGCATCACATCTGGACACGGGTTGTACAACTCTAAGGTCCAGTTTCTTCCAGAGCTTTGTAACATAATGTCAGACATGACAGCAGGATCTAAGCCATTATCAATCGCGAGTTGCAAAGCTTCAGATGTGCCCGCCATGAGTACGGATAACAGCATGTTGTTACATATCTTTGCAACCTGCCCGGCTCCAACCTCACCAGCATGAAAGATATTTTTACCCATATTTTCCAATATGGGTTTAGCTTGCTCGAAATGATTGTGACAGCCACCAACAATGAAGGTCAAGGTGCCCGCAGCCGCTCCTGCCACACCGCCAGAAACAGGGGCATCAACAAAGCCAAAACCAGCAGCGTTTAAATACTTGCCAACTCGCTGGGCCGTTGCTGAATCTATGGTGCTAGAATCAATTACCAAGGTACCTGCGCCCATAACGTGTTTAAGCCCATTGCTGTCATCCAAATACAATGACTCAACGTGTTTACCTGCAGGTAACATAGAAACAACCACATCAGCATGTTTCACCGCGTCTGCAGCTGTATTGGCTTGCTGTGCGCCTTGTTCCACCAGGGTGCTCATTGCGGACTCAGACAAATCGAATACGGTGACTTTGTGACCAGATTGAATCAAATTCGCAGCCATTGGGCCGCCCATGTTTCCTAAACCAATAAATGCAATATTCGCCATTCTTTATATTCCAAATTGTTGAAGTAGTGTGACCCTTTAAACTTATTGCCCAAGGCTAGCTAATGGAAAATCATTGCTTTGCCAGGGGGATGTGAAAAATGCGTCAATAACTGTCGACTCAACGTCTTCCACCGTTTTAAAGGCCCAGTCTGGAGACTTATCTTTATCGATGAGCAAGGCTCTTACACCCTCTTCAAACTCTCCATAAGTGGCACAACGACAAGCCATGATTAATTCCATTTTAAAACACTCAGTAAGCGATAATGATTCTGCACGTTTAAGTTGTTGATGAACCAAATGCAAGGTGATGGAGGAACCATAATGAACAGAAGCCTGGGCTTTACTTAGCCACTTATCGTTCTGCACATCCATAGTACTTATCGCTTTAATATAATCAGAAACTGAAGATTGTTTATCTAGTTGGTCAATCAAGTTTTGATGTTTTTCAACGTTTCCGGTTGGCCTATTAGTGATTTGAAATTGCTCTATCACCTGAGTAACCTGGGCGGCGTTTTGCGCAGAACAGCTGTCCCAATCAAGGGATTTTAACGCTTCAATGACTTGGGTTTTAGATGCATGTTCAATCAAATGATCAGCTAAGTTTAGGTACAAAGCATCAATGCTATCAATACTTGCTCCTGTGGTGCCTAAAAAGCGACCACAGCCAGAGGGCATGCGATTTAAAAACCAGCTCCCCCCCACATCAGGAAACAAACCAATGCTAACTTCTGGCATCGCAATACGTGCTGTTTGTGTCACTATTCGGTGACTGGCACCCGCCATCAAGCCTAATCCTCCCCCCATGATAATGCCGTTTCCCCAAACCAGAATGGGTTTGGAGAAAGTATGAATTAAGTAGTCAAGGCGATATTCTTGGCTAAAAAAACTCTTAAGCATCTCAGGAATTGCATCAACTGATTCTTGATGGCCTTTATCTCTGCCACCCGAAGCTTGGTGCATGGCTTGATGCATCGACACGACATCACCACCCGCGCAAAATGCTTTATCACCGCGGCTATCAATCATTACCATGGCAATATCATCTCGATCTTGCCAGTCGGTAAGTTGCACCAACAGCAAATTAACCATTTCAAGGTCAACTGCATTGAGGGCCTCAGGTTTATTCAGCGTGGCCAAACCAATATACAAACCATTAGTGGTTTTCACTGTGTCAAATAAAACCGGTAAACTCATTCTCTCACTCCGATTTATAAAACTTGTTTGTCAATATCGGCTAATAAGCGGCGACCAATGATCACGCGCATAATTTCATTGGTGCCTTCCAAGATTTGATGCACCCTAACATCCCTGACATGTCTTTCTAGCGGATACTCTTGAATATAACCGTAACCACCGTGCAATTGCAGCGCGTCATTACAAACTGTAAAACCAACGTCGGTGGCAAATCGTTTTGCCATTGCACAATAGGTGGTTTTATCACTATCATTTGAATCAATTTTAAATGCCGCTAAGCGCACCATTTGCCTTGCAGCAACCAGCTCGGTTGCCATATCAGCTAGCTTAAATTGTAATGCCTGAAACGCAGCGAGGGGTTTACCAAATTGCGTGCGTGTTTTCATATATTCCGAGGCAGTTTCAAGGGCTTGTTGCGCGGTACCAATTGAACAAGTGGCAATATTAACTCGGCCACCGTCCAATCCCATCATCGCAAACTTAAAACCTTCACCTTCATTGCCAAGCAAACTATCTAGTGGAATTTTGACATCTTCAAAACTCACTAAACGTGTAGGTTGGGCGTTCCAGCCCATTTTCTCTTCGGCTTTTCCGTATGAAATACCTTGTGCATCAGCAGGAACAACAACCGCAGAGATGCCTTCTGCACCAGGTCCACCGGTACGCACCATGACCACCAACACATCTGTTTCACCGGCACCTGAGATAAACATTTTCGAGCCGTTAATGATGTAGTGATCGCCGTCCTTTTTTGCACTTGTGCGCAATGAAGCAGCATCTGAACCACAGCCTGGTTCAGTGAGACAATAGGATGCCAATTTTTCACCTGTTACCAACGTCGGACACCATTGATCTTTAATCGACTCAGTGCCCCATGATGCGATCATCCAAGTGGCCATATTATGAATTGTCATCATCGCAGTAGTGGCTGTGCAGCCTGATGCCAACTGTTCAAAAATAATCGATGAATCCAGTCGACTTAATCCCAAGCCACCGGCTTCCTCTGGCGTGTATAGCGCACAGAAACCTAACTCTCCAGCTTTTTGAATAACCTCTTTAGGGAAAATGTGCTCTTTATCCCAACGCGCTGCATGAGGTGCTAACTCTTGGTCAGCAAACTGTTTTGCCGTCTCTGCGAATGCTTGTTGATCTTCAGTTAAATCAAAGTTCATGTTTACCTCTTTGGTTTATGCTGTATTTATCGAAGGTTAATGGTCATATTCGGTCCAGACGGAATATCATCTTCGAACCATCGAGCGGTAACCGTTTTAGTCTCTGTGTAAAAACGCACGGCTTGTTTGCCATAGGCATGCAAATCGCCATAAAAAGAGTTTTTCCAGCCGGTAAACGAAAAGAAAGGCAACGGTACAGGGATCGGCACGTTGATACCGACTTGACCCACTTCTATTTCATGTTGATATTTTCTGGCTGCTGCACCGCTGGCAGTAAAGATACTTGTTCCATTACCAAATGGGTTGCGATTAACCAGTGCTATCGCATCTTCTAATGTTTCAACACACATACAACATAAAACCGGTCCAAATATTTCTTGCTGATATATCGCCATTTTTTCGGTGACATCAGTAAATACCGTTGGGCCAACCCAATTACCTGATTCATAACCGGCTAAACTAAACTCAGATCCATCAACCAAACAGGTTGCACCCTCGTCTTTACCTTGTTGAATTAATGACAACACTTTGGCTTTTGCTTGTGGGCTAATAAGTGGACCAAAACCCGCTTTTTCATCATTCCAAAGACCTGGTGTGACGTCTTTCAATAAATCAGCAAGCTCGGCAACCCAATCTTTAGTTTCACCAACAAACACCGCCACAGAGATAGCCATACAACGTTGTCCCGCGGCACCAACCGACGCACCAACTAGATTGTTAAGCACTTGTGCTTTGTTGGCATCAGGCATGATGACTGAATGGTTTTTCGCACCGGCAAAACACTGAGCACGTTTCATTTGATCTGTCGCAGTTTTGTAGATGTGCTGGCCAACAGGCACAGAACCAACAAATGATACGGCTTGTGTGTCTTCATGCACCAATAATTGATTCACTTGTTCTTTACCACCATGAACCACGTTCAAGACGCCTTTAGGCGCTCCGGCTTCAATAAACAGCTCAGCTAAACGAGTAGGTGTAAGAGGATCTTGTTCAGACGGTTTCAATACAAACGTATTACCGCAGGCGATTGCCATTGGGAACATCCACAATGGGATCATCGCAGGGAAGTTAAATGGTGTAATACCTAAACAAACACCGAGAGGTTGAATATAGCTGTATGTATCTATACCCCGAGCCACGTTTTCGGCGGTCTCGCCCATCATCATGGCACAAACGTTAGCCGCTTGTTCAACCACTTCGATGCCTCGCCATACATCGCCTTTTGCATCAGCAAAGGTTTTACCTGTTTCACTACTGAGTATTTCTGCTATTTCGTCATGGTGCTTTTTCAACAAGGCTTGATAGTTCATCATCAAACGAGCGCGTTCTGGCACAGGTACTTCTCGCCAACTTTGAAACGCAGCTTTAGCACTTGCTACGGCCATATCAACTTCGGTAGCCGTGGCACATGGGGCGTGAGCGATAACATCATTATTCGCTGGGTTGGTAACTTCTATAAAATCTTGGGTCTGGGATGCGCAGAACTCACCATTAATAAGCAGGGGGACATGTGTCATGACAAAAACCTTTAAACAGTTAATTGAGTCGCCAGAAAGTTGC
>JAOMVH010000046.1 GCA_028356795.1 Aliiglaciecola sp.
CAAACAATGTTAAGGATATGCAGTGGCTAGCAGAGCAACAAAAATATTAGCGCCTTTAGGAATTATAGCGCTTAGCGTCATAATTTTTATTTTATTAATATCAAGTAAGAAGTCCCCTGAAAAAACAGAAACTAAGACCTCTGCATTTCTAGTACAAGTGGAAGAGGCGCAAGCACGAGATCTAAACTTTGTAGTGAGCTCCCAAGGTACGGTTCAGCCTAAGATTTCTACTCGTCTCAGTGCTCAGGTAAATGGCCGAGTGATATGGGTGGCACCCGCATTTATTGAGGGTGGCATGTTTGAAGATGATGACGTTCTTATTCAACTTGAAAAAGATGATTATTTAACCGAAGTTAAATTGGCTGAAGCTGAAATGGCTAGAGCGGAAGCAGCACTTGAAGAAGAATTAGCCAGAGGTAAGGTTGCGCAGCAGGAGTGGCGAAGTGTTAAGGGTAATGTTGCCCCTGAACTTGGTTTAAGAAAGCCTCAATTAGCCAAAGAAAGAGCCAATGTTAGTGCAGCCAAGGCGCAACTTGAAAGAGCCCAAAGAAATTTAGAGCGAACCGATGTAAAGGCGCCTTTTGATGGCATGGTGAAAAGTCAGAATGTTGATCTAGGCCAATTTGTTACTTCTGGTTTCGAGTTAGGTATGGTGTACGCCACGGATATAGCTGAAGTGAGAATGCCCCTTAGCGACAACGATTTAGCATTTTTATCTCTCAAGGGCGTAGATGAGAGCCGCCCGAAAGTTACCTTGTTTGCTAGTGTCGCTGGACAACAAACTCGCTGGGAAGGTTTATTAGCCCGTGACGAGGGGGTAGTTGATTCCCAACGCCGGGTGATTTATGCCGTAGCTGAGGTCGCCGACCCATATCTGAGACAGTCAGATAGTGCTGGTACTCCGTTGAAGTTCGGACGTTTTGTGCAGGCTCAGATAGTGGGGGCCAAAGGCGAAAATATTATCGTACTTCCCCGTAATGTGCTGCGTCTTGATGGCACGATTATGACCGTTAATGATAAGCGAGAATTAAAAATCAATAAGGTGTCTGTGCAACGCAGCGATGAAGACTTTGTCTACATCAATGGTGGCATTGAGGCGGGAGATCTCGTTGTTACCAGTGCGATACCCAACCCTTATGATGGCATGAAAGTCAGGCTGCCAGGTGAAAAAGGCGATACGTCAGATCAAGATAAAAAGTCTGAAGACAACACTGATATTATCAGCTCCGGAGACGCTTAATGAAACCCATTGATACAGAGAAGGGATTAATTGCTTGGTTTGCCCGTAACAGTGTTGCCGCCAATCTACTTATGTGGATACTCATTTTTGGCGGTATTTTTGCCTCTTTTGCAATTCATAAACAAGTTTTCCCAAATCTTACTTTCAATAATGTTGTAGTAACAGTTCCTTATTTGGGGGCGGCTCCTCAAGAGGTCGAGGAAGGCGTTGTTATCAAAATTGAAGAGGCAATTAAAGACATAGAAGGTATCAAAAAAATCACCTCTACTGCGACAGAAGGAAATGGCAGAGTCAATGTAGAAGTTGAGGATGATTACGATACACAGCTTGTGCTAGATGAAATTAAAGTGCAAGTGGATGCGATTCCCAGTTTTCCAGCCAATACAGAAAAACCGGTGGTCTATCGTCAAAAAGCCACACAAGACGTAATGTGGGTCTCTATCTATGGTGATGCCAGTGAAAGAGAACTTAAGGAATTTGCAAAAAGTATTCGAGATGACATTGCCAACCTTCCTGGTTTATCGGCAGTTCAGGTTATTGGAGCCAGAGACTACGAAGTGTCGGTTGAAATTTCTGAAGCTAAATTGCAAGAATATCAGCTTACCTTCAACGAACTGGTCGCCGCAGTAAGACGTTCTTCAATAGATGTACCAAGCGGCTCAATCCGCTCTGAGAACGGCGATATTTTGCTTAGAGCAAAAGGTCAAGCATACAACGCCTATGACTTTGCTTCTTTGGTGTTAGTAACCAGAGATGACGGCACCCGTTTGCTGCTTGGAGACATCGCCAGCATTAATGATGGTTTTGTTGAGGATAACAATTACGCCTCGTTTGATCGTAAGGATGCAGTGAATATTCGTGTTCAAGCCGTTGGCGATCAAAACGCATTGAATATATCTAAAACCGTCAATGCTTTTCTGGTTGAGCTTAAGCCTACTTTGCCGGGTAATATCAAAGCGGATACTTGGGGTGATAGTTCATTTTATCTCGCCGATCGTTTGAATATGATGTTATCCAACATGTTAATCGGTGCATTATTGGTCTTTCTTGTCTTGTCGTTGTTTTTGAAGTTACGACTTGCTGCTTGGGTCATGGTTGGCTTACCCGTCTGTTTCCTGGGTGCTTTGTTGATCATGCAGTCTGAAGTATTTAATATCTCAATTAACATGATCAGCCTATTTGGCTTCATCCTAGTGCTTGGGATTGTAGTTGATGACGCCATTATCATGGGCGAGTCTGCTTATTCAGAAATCGACAAACATGGTCACAGTACTGAAAACGTCATTCGTGGTGTAAAACGTGTGGCAATGCCAGCCACGTTTGGGGTGTTAACCACGATTGCCGCCTTTACCCCCATGTTGTTAGTGCCGGGTACCTTTGGGGTGATTTGGAAAACCATTGGTTGGGTAGTCATTATCTGCCTAATTTTTTCTTTGATAGAGTCAAAGTTAATTTTGCCTGCTCATTTGGCACATATGAAAGACAAGCCTTATGATCCTGCTAAGGCAAATAGATTTCAGCGCTTCAGAGACTTTTTCAGTGAAGGTATAAAACGATTTATTACCAATTCCTATGTGCCATTCTTAGGAAAAGTGATCCGTAACCGTTATACAACACTTGCTACCTTCATCGCTGTGCTGGTTGTAACGTTTGGGTTATTTTTTAGTGGAATAGTACGCTTTGTCTTTTTTCCCAACATCCCCAGCGACTTTATGATGGGAACAGTAAATTTGGAAGCTGGTTCATCAATTGTACAAAGAGATGCTGCCATCGACGCCTTGTTAACTTCGTTATATGAGATGGACGCTGGAGTGCGTGAAGATACCAATGAACCAGTGGTTAAACATTCAATCGCTTTCAGTCAAGGTAATTTAAGCGGTCAGGTGTTCGTTGAGTTGAGCAAAGGTGAAACCCGAGAAATTGATGCATTTGAGATTTTTCAGCGCTGGCGTGACGCCATGCCAGAGATACCTGGAGTGAAATCTATCGACATAGGCTCTCCGGGAGGCGGACCTGGCGGCGGGGCTGACCTTACGTTTGAATTCAGTGGCAATAACTTAGCCGAGTTGAAGGCTGCAACTGAAGCACTAAAAGCGCATTTAAAGGGGTTTGATGGAGTTGCTGACATCAATGATACCTTCAGCGGCGGAAGTGATGAAATCCGTCTTAACATATTGCCACAAGCCGAAGCTCTTGGGTTAAGCCTTGATGCATTAGCTACCCAGGTTCGTTATGGCTTCTATGGCGCAGAAGCGCAACGTATTCAGCGTGGTGATGAAGAAGTTAAAGTGATGGTGCGTTATCCTAAAGATGAGCGTAGCTCTATCGGGCATTTAGAGAATATGCGAATTCGAACCTCAACAGGACAGGAAATCCCGTTTTCTGAAGTGGCTGATATTGAACTAGCGCAAGGATATGGTTCGATTGTTCGAGTTGATGGTAATCGCTCTATCACGGTAACCGCCAAAGCCGATAAGGGAAAGATTAATCCTCAGGAAGTTGCTGTCGAGGTACAAAATACCTTCATCAAAGATTTACTGCTACAGTATCCATCGGTCGAGTTTCGATTAGAAGGTGCTTCTAAAGAGCAAGGCGAGGCCCTTGGTAGTCTCGCTCAAGGATTTGCTTTTGCATTGTTTGCTATTTATGCGTTGATGGCAGTGCCGCTGAAGTCTTATTCACAGCCATTTATTATCATGTCGGTTATCCCATTTGGTATTGTTGGGGCCATTGTCGGTCATTTACTCTTGGGTCATGCGGTTAGTGTATTGTCTATTTGCGGTATTATTGCGTTAACTGGGGTTGTGGTGAACGACAGTCTAATTATGGTCGACTTTGTTAATCGGGCGCGGTCCGAGGGGCACTCACTGGTTCAGGCCGTGGTAGAGGCGGGAAGTCAACGCTTTAGAGCAATTGTACTGACTTCCTTAACCACCTTTATGGGTTTAATGCCGATTGTTTTTGAGAAGAGTCTGCAAGCGCAAATCGTTATTCCCATGGCCATTTCATTAGCATTTGGAATTTTATTTGCTACCGTAATTACCCTCTTGCTGGTGCCTTCTTTATATTTGATTTTAGATGATATCAAATCCCTATTTAGGTCTAGAAAAATCCAAGCAAGTCCTGACCGGTCTGGTTACAACTCAATATAAGCTTTGCTAGCTGTTATTTAACAAATACAAACAAAAAAGGCGACTTAAAGTCGCCTTTTTTTTTGCTTAAAACAAACTAGTAAAAACTGATTTTTGCTTCTACGCCGATAATACGAGGTTGGTTAACGATACCGGTAAGGTTATTAAAATCAACCGCACCTTTAACGTTCTCTTCGTCAGTAATGTTGCGGCCAAATAACGCTATGCTGTAATTATCTTCGTAATTTTCATAACCAATGCCCAAGCCACCTTCGTAGTTGCCGTCAGTAGTGAACTCTGTTGAGTCATATAAAAACAAGCTTGTTTCGCCTTGGAATGCCCAATCAGTGAATACGAATAACTCACCCTCGTCACCCACAGGCGTTGTATAGCGTGCGGTAAAGGTGAAAATAGTTTCAGGTGCTTGAGGGAAGGGGTTTCCATCTATACTCGCTCTGAAACCATCAGGACGGGGATCAAATACAGTGCAGTTGCCAGTGGCACCGAAGTCAGGGTTAGCACCACAAGGTAATACTGTTAATATGTCGTCTTGTATTTCGGTATTGTTATAGCTATATCCTGCCGTTAACGTTAAGTAATCGTTAACCAAGTGCTGAGCGTCAATTTCAAAACCATAACCTACACCTTTATCCGCATTCACTAGGGCCGTGTTGTTTGCACCACCGCCAATTGCAGAGAACTGAATATCATCTATTTGATAATAGAACACTGCTGAATTGATGGTTTCAGCATCTGCAACCGAAGGAGCACCTTCAAACGCCACATCGCGTCCCTGAATTGTTTGTGCTCTAAAGCCATTGGCTAAGCGAGCAAACAACGAGGTATCTGGGTTTAGTTTGTAATTGGCACTTAATTCCCAACTAATCTGACCATCATCAACATTGATGTCTTCGTAGTCCTGAACTGACGCTGCACCAATAACTAAAGCAAAACCGTCTACGTTTTGATCGCCAACAATTAAGGTTTTGTCATCATGGGTGTAGCGCAAACCACCAGTAATATTTAGTTTGTCATTAACCTCATAAGAACTTTGACCAAAAACCGCCCAAGTGGTGTTTTCGTGGAATACCGTCGTCGCGCCAAAAAAGCCATCTATGCTGGTCACGTTAAATGAAGAGTCGTTGTAAAAGGCACCGACCTGCCAGCTCATTGCATCTTTGGTATCACTTGCTAGGCGAATTTCTTGGGTAAATTGTTCAAGATCATCCAAGTTGTCTTGTGT
Source organism: Aliiglaciecola sp. (assembly GCA_028356795.1). GTDB lineage: Bacteria > Pseudomonadota > Gammaproteobacteria > Enterobacterales > Alteromonadaceae > Aliiglaciecola. The sequence goes on from JAOMVH010000046.1 coordinate 5,615, forward strand.
CACTGCATCAAAAGGGATAAAGCCTGGAAATGTTGTTTCTGGCGTACCGTCACCGTTGACGTCAGCTGCTTCGCTTAATACCACGCCGCCATCGATATCACCTAAGCTCGAGCCTTCTGCTTGCTCGTAAGCGGTAATACTGGTGAGTGACATATTGTCTAAACCAAATTCTAGTTTAAGTGAAGCGCCATAGTTTTCATAAGATTGGGGGTTGTTGTCTGCACCATTACCATCTAAATCACCATCGTAATACACTACATCTCTATCGAAGTTTTGATTTAAATCATCGCTTCCATTGGTGAATATATTCGCTCTAAACACCGATGCTGTGCCATCAAGCTATCTACCGTGAACACTAAGAAGTGCAGAAAAAATCATCACTTGGTGTAAATAAAAGCTGTCCTCGCCATGCTTTTTCATCAAAGCCACCTAATGCATCATTTTGACCGGTAAAGCCATTGTCAATCCAGTCATCACGGTCTTGAGAAAGTACAGAGAAACGACCTGAAACATCATCGCCTAGCTCTCCGCCCACTGCCGCTTCAAGGTTAATGGTACCTAAGTTTCCAACACCAAGTTGACATAAGCATCAAAATCTTCACTGGGCTTGACTGAGTCAAATTTAACAATGCCTGCGGTTGTGTTGCGACCGAACAAAGTCCCTTGAGGTCCGCGAATAACTTCTACTTGTTCGACGTCAAAAAGGGGGAAGCTCTTTAATATTACGTTTTCTTTAACTACATCGTCCATGACAATTGAAACGGGTTGTGAGGCAGCCAAGTCGAAATCAGTATTTCCCAAGCCACGAATATAGAACCTTGGTGCAACACGACCATTTGATGATTCTGCATAAAGGCCAGGTAGTCGTACTGCTAGGGCTAAAATATCTTCACCTCCAGCAAACATGCTTTCAAATTGTTCTCCGCTCAATGTTGCAATTGAAATGGGAACCTCTTGGATACTTTGTGTGCGCTTTTGCGCCGTTACCGTGATCTTTTCTAACCCTTTGTCGTTCCCTTCAGGTGCTGCTTGTTCTTGTGCTATGGCACCTTGACTGCATAGCGCTGTTGCAATACATAGGGCGAGAGAGGCTTTATTAAACTTTGTCATTGTTTCACCAAGTTGTCGTGTGTGATCTGTGTCCTATTGTGCGTTAAGTAAGTCGTTTTACTTGGCAGCAATAAGGGGGATTGTAAACAGTCAGGTCGTAACAAAATCATTAAAGCTTGAAAATTAATAAAGTGTTAGCGAATAAATTTTTTACGATATTGACTAGGAGATAGCCCCGTTATTGATTTAAACAAACGTGTGAATGAACTCAAATCTTCATAACCCACAGCATTGGTAATTGATTCGAGTGATTCATTCTGAGTTTCTAAACGCTTTTTAGCTGCCTCAACGCGAATTGATTGTAAATAGGCAAAGGGGGTTTGACCGGTCGCTTTCTTGAATCGTCTCAATAGTGTTCTGGTTGTTAAATTTACTTTTGTGGCTAATTGCTCAAGATTAATGGCTTGAAAATAGTATTGTTCAAGCCATTCTTGAACAGCCAGAATGTCGTCATCTTGATGATATTTTTTACTTCGAAGTTGTGCGTAAGCCGCTTGATTTCCCCGCGATAGGTCAAGCACGTGTGCTTTTGCTGTGTTGCTGGCAACATCATGACCGCAATATCGTTCGATCAGTAATAATGCTAAATCAAACCAGGCCATGCCACCACCAGAACAATATATGTTGCCATCCTGGGTAATTAATTGATTGGGTAATAATTTGACGTTGGTGTATCGGCTTTCAAATTTATCTGCATAACCCCAGTGAGTGGTGGCTTGTTTGTTTTTCAAGATGCCAGATTCAGCCAACAAAAAAGCACCACTGCAATTGCTGGCAATATCTGCTCCTTTTTCATGAAAATACCGAATGAAGGGCAGTAAATTACGGTTATTGATTAGTACGTCTTCCGGTATTCCGCCGATTGTCGGAACGATAAGGATGTCCGTATGTAAAACATCTTCGATGGCTATTTGGCTTTTTAATGTCAACTGGTTAATGCATTCAATATCTCTTTTACCTACTGAAGCAAGCTGTACCTTAAAGTTTTGTTGTGGATCTTCACCCTGCATCCGCTGCCAAGTTACTCCTGCAAGGGCAAATAAATCTAACGCTCCAGTGATCGCGCTGGCGTATGCTTGCTCAAATCCTAGTATGGTAACTGTGTGCATGATTGCCACCTCATAAATACAACAACAGGGACTTTATCACAGTTGTGAATGGGTGGCGACATTCACCATTAATATGTCAATAAAGACAATTAGGCCCAGCCCATAAATATGTGATCCTTGTCTTATATTTATAGGAGTGTCAGTCATGAACGAAGAACTAATTCACCCAAAAGAGTTACCGTTTCAATTATACGAAGTGTTAGATACCGAATCACTGTTAAAAAGAGCGCGTTTTGAAGAGCATAACAAAGAGACATTCGATGCTATTTTAGAAACTGCCAACAAAATTGCGACAGAAAAGTTTGCAACTCACAACGCTAAAGCAGATGCCAATGAACCGACCTTTGATGGCAAAGATGTGCATATGATCCCAGAAGTAAAAGAAGCTTTTGACGCCTATGCAGAGGCAGGCTTTATGGCCGGTCGTTACGACTTTGATGAAGGTGGAATGCAGCTTCCTGAGACTATAATGATGGCTTGCTCAGGCTATTTCATGGCGGCAAATCCATCGTCTGCAGGCTATCCATTTCTAACCGTCGCTGCGGCAAATGTGATACGAAACTTTGCAGGCTCACAGCTAACTGAAAAATTTATGCCGCGCATGCTTAGCGGTGAGTTTACCGGCACCATGGCACTAACAGAGCCTCACGCTGGCTCATCTTTGGCTGACATTCGAACCCATGCCGTTCCAGCTGATGACGGTAATTACAGAATAAAAGGCAGTAAGCTGTATATCTCTGGTGGAGAGCACCAATTATCGAACAATATCGTGCATTTGGTTTTAGCGAAAATTCAAGGCGCTCCAGCCGGTGTAAAAGGGATCTCATTGTTTGTTGTGCCTAAATTCAGATTAGATGAACAAGGGCAACCTGGACAACGCAATGATGTAGCGTTGGCCGGACTGATACACAAAATGGGCTACCGAGGCACAACATCCACGGCGCTGAGTTTTGGTGAAAATGACGATTGTCATGGCTATTTGGTTGGTGAACCCCATCAAGGCCTTAAATACATGTTTTTGATGATGAATGAGGCACGTATTGGGGTCGGATTTGGTGCCGCTATGATAGGTTACAGTGGCTATCAATATTCTCTCGCTTACGCCAAAGATCGTACTCAAGGTCGATTACCCCCCAACAATGCACCGACTGATCCTGCGACTGAAATCATTAACCATGGTGATGTAAAACGTATGTTGCTGGCGCAAAAATCTTATGTTGAGGGTGCAATGTCGTTGTGTCTATACGCTGCTAGGTTAGTGGATGATATCAACACGGCTGAATCTGGGGAGTTAAAACAAGAGACCGGGGAATTATTAGATTTACTCACACCAGTGGTTAAATCATGGCCATCTGAATTTGGTCCCAAGGCAAACGACCTAGCGATTCAAGTGCTTGGTGGAGCAGGGTATACCCGCGAATATCCGGTTGAACAGTGTTGGCGTGACAATCGCTTAAATCCTATTCACGAGGGAACTAACGGAATTCAAGCTCTTGATCTGTTGACTCGCAAACTGTGGCAAGCCAATGGTGCGGGTTTAAAAACGTTACAACAACGTATTATGCAAGATTTCGAAAAAGCCTCTGGTGATAATTGCCAACTATTGATTAAAAGCACGCTGAAATATCTGCAACAGCTAATGCCACTTATTCCAAAGCTTGGTCAGGCGTTACAAGGTGACAAACAGCCTGAATTGCTCGCCAATGCTACGTGCTTTATGAACGTGTTTTCGAGTCTAGTGATGAGTTGGATTTGGATACGCCAAGCTAATGTGGCTGAGAAGGCCCTAGAAAATTGCGAAGCTGCGGATAAAAACTATTATTTAGGCAAAATTCAAGCGGCAAAATACTACGTTAATTGGGAATTGCCTTTGATTCAGCGTGACTTGGGTATTTTAAATGACCTAGATGCAAGCTGTAGCGAAATGCAACCCGATTGGTTTTGATTTTAAAGTAGGAAAGAATAATGAAAAGTAGACAATATTTACTCGCTAAACGTCCAGTTGGAACACCAACGGCAGAGAACTGGGATTATGTTGAAACAGAACTTGCGCCCCTTGGAAAAAACCAAATTAGCGTAAAGGTTCTCTATATTTCCTTAGATCCCGCCATGCGTGGTTGGATGAATGATGGCAAATCATATATTCCACCTGTTGGCATAGGCGAAGTCATGCGCGCTGGCGGAGTCGGTCAGGTGATTGAATCAACTGATGATAACTTTGCGCCAGGCGATTACGTCTATGGCGGTTTTGGTGTATGTGATAATGCGGTTATCTCTACTCAAGGCGTACATAAAGTTGATCCCAAATTAGCACCTCTTGAGCGTTATTTGGGTGTTTTAGGTATGCCAGGTATGACCGCATATTTTGGCATTCTTGATACTGGACAACCAAAAGCCGGTGAAACAGTTGTGGTTTCAGGTGCCGCTGGAGCGGTAGGAACCGTTGTCGGACAAATAGCCAAAATTAAAGGATGCCGCGTTGTTGGTATCGCCGGTGGCGAAGAAAAATGTCGTTATTTGGTAGAAGAACTGGGGTTTGATGGCGCGATAGATTACAAAAATGGCGACGTTAAAACTGGCTTGAAAGAACAATGCCCTGATGGTGTAGACGTCTTTTTTGATAATGTGGGTGGCGATATTCTCGATGACGTATTAACCCGTATCAATATGAAAGCCCGTATCGTAATTTGTGGTGCAATTAGTCAGTATAACAATACGACACCGGTTAAAGGCCCTTCGAATTACTTAACACTATTAGTTAACCGAGCGCGAATGGAAGGCATAGTGGTTTTTGATAATATCGAAAATTACGGTAAAGCTGCGGCCGAGATGGCAACCTGGATTGCGCAAGGAAAACTTATTGCCAAAGAGCATGTAGTTGAAGGGTTGGCGACGTTTCCTGATACTTTGCTGATGCTATTTAGAGGCGAGAACTTCGGCAAGCTTGTGATTAAAGTGGACCATGCTCAATGACAGCATCAGATGTAACTGGAAAACATATCGTCATAACGGGTGGTGCCTCAGGTATTGGTGCAGAAACAGTGACATTGCTGGCACAAAGAAAAGCAAATGTGTTCTTCGGAGATCGCAATCAAAAAGATGGCCTAGCATTGGCAGATTCACTGAAAGAAAAGGGCCTTTCAGCCTCGTTTTTTGTCGTTGATGTAACAGATGTCGAGTCTGTGTCTGCTTTTTATAAACAAGCAACCAAAACCTTTGGCAAGATTGACGTTGGACTCAACAATGCAGGTGTTGATCACGACCCCGCTAGGATGTTAGATGTGCCGGATGAAGACTACCATCGTAATATCGCAGTAAATCTGACTGGCGTATGGTTGTGTATGAAACAGCTACTTGCCCATATGGTTGAAAATAATAATGGACACATAATTAATTTGGCTTCTATTGCCGGTACGTCGGGAGCGCCGATGATATCAGCTTATAGTGCGGCTAAGCACGGTGTGATTGGATTAACCAAATCTGTGGCGATTGAATATGCCAGATCAAATATACGGGTCAATGCCGTGTGTCCGAGCTTTGTGCAAACACCCATGGTAGATCATGTTATGTCGGGATTAAATGATCGTCAACGGGCATCTCTTGTTAATGCTAATCCAATGAAACGTTTGGGTAAACCAGAAGAAATTGCATCCGCTATTGCATGGTTGTGCAGTGACGAATCGAGCTTTATGACAGGCCACTCAGTGGTACTTGATGGCGGCTTGACCGCCTAACAAACACGTATTTAAATGAGGACAAAATAATGAAAAAAAACCTTTTTGACTTAACCGGCAAAGTGGCGCTTGTTACAGGTGCGAGCCGCGGCATCGGTGAATCAATTGCTCGCTTGTTGGCTGCCTGTGGTGCTGAGGTAATTGTATCTAGTAGAAAAATTGACGGCTGTGAGAGCGTTGCACAAAGCATTCGAGACAGCGGTGGTAAAGCCCATGCGTTAGCGTGTCATGTTGGTGAAATGGCGCAAATTGAATCAACCTTCGAACAGATTAAAGAACAATTCGGTCGCATTGATATTCTCGTAAACAACGCCGCCGCCAATCCCTTCTTTGGGCATATTCTGGATACGGATATGCCAGCCTATGAAAAAACCGTAGATGTGAATATTCGTGGTTATTTCTTCATGTCTATCGCCGCTGGAAAAATGATGAAAGAGCAGGGCGGTGGTGTCATTTTAAACACAGCTTCAGTAAATGGTTTGTCACCAGGTGATATGCAAGGTATATACTCAATTACCAAAGCTGCGGTGATAAGTATGACCAAAGCATTTGCAAAAGAATGTGGCGGTTTGAATATTCGTTGTAATGCCTTACTGCCAGGTTTAACGGATACAAAATTTGCTTCTGCGTTAACCAGTAATGAAAATATTTTAAAACATGCGCTAAAAGTTATCCCTCTTGGCCGTGTCGCTGATCCAGATGAAATGGCCGGTACGGTACTTTATCTTGTGTCAGATGCATCAAGCTATACAACAGGAACAACCGTTGTAGTAGATGGTGGGATGATGGCTTAAATAGTGAGCAATGATAACTACCGCTTGCTTATAGCGACTGATATCTATGGACCCACTGACGCGTTTTATCAGTGGGTTGATGCCATATTGCCCTCTTGCTGGGATAAGCAAGTGATTTCACCGTATAGTGAAAATAGACACTACAGTGATGAGCCAATTGCCTATCAGGCGTTTTTACAATCGGGCGGGTTGGACAGCTTCAAACAAAAATTGACGATTGCTTTAAAGGTGCAGAGTCAAAGCACAGTAGCATTAGGTTTCAGTGCTGGGGCAGCGGCTTTGTATTACGTACTCTCAAGTTATGATAAAACACACGATACTCAGCACTTTTATGGATTTTATCCGGGTCAAATACGCTTTTTTACCGATAAAGCGCCATCTATTCCGTCAACTCTTTATTTTCCTAAAAGCGAACCTCATTTTGACGTAGATACTGTGATTGAGGCTTTATCGATACACGCAAACGTTAGCTGCAATAAGACTGAGTATCTGCATGGTTTCATGAATCCTTATTCACGTAATTACGATACACAAGGGCAGTCTGATTTTACGCAAGTATTGATCAATAGACTGACAAAATAAGGTATATCGTAAAACGATAGACAGTCACAAATTTGCTCATCATACTGGTATGAACAGTCTAGCATTGCTTAAAGATGTAATTGTCAGTATAAAGCAGCTAAAAACCATCAAACCTAAGAGTAGAGTTAATCTTGAATTTGTTTAATGTTTTCAACAAATCCACCCTTCGTGGAGATTTGTTAGGTGGTTTAACCGCTGCAATCGTATCACTTCCTATGGCGTTAACATTCGGTGTCGCCTCAGGTGCGGGGGCTGAAGCAGGCATATATGGTGCACTTTTGGTTGGCCTGTTTGCGGCAGTTTTTGGTGGTACACCCACTCTTATTTCTGAGCCCACAGGACCAATGACTGTAGTAATGGCTACGGTGATGACCACAATGATAGCCGCAAACCCAGAAAATGGTGTTGCCATGGCATTTACAGTGGTGATGATGGCTGGGGTTTTTCAAATTATTTTTGGCGCACTAAAACTTGGGCGCTACATTACTCAAATGCCATACAGTGTGATCTCTGGTTTCATGTCTGGCATTGGCCTAATTTTAATTATCATTCAACTTGCGCCATTTACGGGTTCAGCCGCACCGCCAGGTGGTGTTGTTGGTACGTTAACCTCTATTGAAACTATTTTTACAAACATTGATTTGGTTGAGCTTTCGCTGGGTGCGTTAACCTTAGGCATTCTCATTTTTACACCTAAGCGCTTTACACGTTTAATCCCACCTCATCTTATTGCGCTTGTCGCAGTGTCTTTATTATCAGTAGTGGTATTTTCTGATCATTCAATTCAACGAATTGGTGAGATAAATATTGGCCTACCTTCTATTGTTTTGCCTGAGTTTACGGCCACTGAAATTAAAACCATGATCCTTGAAGCCATGGTGTTGGGAATGTTGGGGTGTATAGATTCAATGTTAACGTCTGTTATCGCAGACAATTTAACCCGCACTGAGCATAAGTCTGACAAGGAACTTATTGGTCAAGGGCTTGGAAATATTATGTCTGGTTTGTTTGGGGGCTTACCTGGTGCAGGCGCAACCATGGGAACGGTTGTCAATATCCAAAGCGGTGCGAAGTCGGCCTTCTCGGGCGTATTCAGAGTCGTCTTTTTAATGGTGGCGGTGTTTGGTGCCTCAGGCCTGATAGAACAAATTCCCCTGGCGGTGCTGGCTGGTATCGCTATTCGAGTTGGTATGAATATTTTAGATTGGAGCTTTATCAAACGCTCTCATCGTGTCTCCATTCAGTCAACAGGGGTTATGTTTGCGGTAATGTTACTGACAGTTTTTGTGGATTTGATTGTTGCCGTTGGTGTTGGTGTGTTTATCGCAAATATCATCACCATTGATAAGCTTAGTCGATCACAAGAAAAAAATATTAAGGCTATCAGTGATATGGATGATAAAACGCCATTGTCACGTGAAGAAAAAACCTTGATTAGAGAATCAAAAGGGCAAATTCTGATGGTCTATCTCAGTGGGCCCATGATCTTTGGTGTCGCCAAAGCACTCAGTCGAGAACATGCTCAAATTGCCGACCACAAGGCATTCATCATAGATTTAACCGATGTATCCATGTTGGATGACACTATCTCTTTGGCCATAGAGAATGCAATTAAAGAAGCCGTTGAACTGAAAAAAGCAGTATTTTTGGTGGTTAAATCTAGAGCGACTCGTGAAAAGCTAACGCGTTTAAAGATTGATGAGTTAATTGGACTGGATCATATTATTGAAAACAGAACCCTTGCTCTTCAGAAGGCGGCGAAGGGGTTGCGCACTCTCTAAGAGTGCGCTTTCACACTATTTTAATTGGTCAACTAACTTCACTGCGTCACCAATGTAACTAGCAGGTGTAAGCTGTTTTAAGCTGTCTTTCGCGTCTTGAGGCATCTCTAAACCATCGATAAACTGAGCAATCGTTGTTTGGTTTACCTTTTTGCCGCGAGTTAACTCTTTGAGTTTTTCGTAGGGCTTTTCAATACCATAACGACGCATCACAGTTTGAATGGGTTCAGCCAGCAACTCCCAATTATCATTCAGTTCATCCAACAGACTTTGTTGGTTCACTTGAAGTTTGCTAATCCCTTTGAGGGTTGATTCATAAGCAATTACTGCGTATCCAAGGCCTACGCCTAGGTTTCTCAATACCGTAGAGTCGGTAAGGTCTCTTTGCCATCTAGATACGGGGAGCTTTGAGGCCAAATGGTTCAACATGGCGTTTGATAGCCCTAAATTACCTTCAGAGTTTTCAAAATCAATCGGATTGACCTTATGAGGCATGGTTGACGAACCTATTTCACCGGCAATGGTCTTTTGTTTAAAATGACCCAGGGCGATATAGCCCCACACATCGCGGTCGAAATCGATTAGTATCGTATTAAAACGAGCGACTGCATCAAATAACTCAGCAATATAATCGTGTGGCTCTATTTGTGTGGTGTATTGATTCCAATGAATACCTAGGCTTTCAACAAACTGCTTTGAGAACTCATCCCAATTGACATCACCGTAGGCTGATAGGTGTGCATTGTAGTTGCCAACGGCACCATTGATTTTTCCTAAAACGTCAACCTTAGCAATTTGATCCCGCTGCTTGACTAAACGTTGCATGACATTCGCCATTTCTTTTCCCATTGTGGTGGGAGATGCAGGTTGGCCATGAGTTCTTGCCATCATGGCGACGTTTTGATATTCAAATGCAAGGCGCTTTAATTCCGCTATCAATTTGTCGCAATAAGGTAAAAGTACATGTTCCCTAGCTTCATTCAACATCAATCCATGGGATATATTGTTGATATCTTCTGATGTACAGGCGAAATGAATAAATTCATTCACAGCGTGCAGCTCTGAATTTGCGCTTACTTGTTCTTTTAAGAAATATTCAACCGCTTTTACATCATGGTTTGTAGTGCGTTCTATTTCCTTTATGCGCAATGCATCAGCTTCTGAAAAATTCGCTGCAATATCATCAAGCAATTGACTGGCTGTTTCTGAAAGTTCAGGAACTTCACTAATTGCCGTTGTTTGTGCAAGTTTTTGAAGCCAACGAACTTCCACCAACACACGGTATTTAAGAAGCCCATACTCACTAAAAAAAGGTCTTAATGCTTGGCTTTTTTGACCATAGCGGCCATCGACAGGGGAGACTGCAGTTAACGCAGACAATTCCATGGAACACTCCTATTGAGATTGATGATGACGTTGTTGCAAAGCTTGTGCACAAGCAACAATTTTTCTTCGATTAAATAAAATTTGTCTTCTTTGACCACCAAGTTGGCGCCACAAAACGGCCGCTCGGACACCCGCAAGTAAAAGTGCTCTGACTCTTTCTTGATTGGCATTTTGTTTTAACAAAGCAGGGGTTCCTGCTACTTGGATTTTAGGTCCCGTAGGGCTGACAATATCCACATAAATACTGGCTAAGTTGCGTACCATTTGCTCGCCTAAAAACTCAAAATGGGGTAGCTGGCGTTCAAATTGTGCTATTCGTTCACCTAATTCTGCCATCTTTTTGGGGTGTTTCTTGAGCTTTCGCTCTAATCCTAAGATACTGGCGACATAACGGGTAATCTCAGCATCTTTTTCAAGGGGAGTATTGCCTAGCTGACTAACCAATGTTGTTAACCCAAGTTCAAGATCTTCTAGTTGACCGAATACCGCCAACGTATTGTCAGGGTTAGTTTTCACAATACTGTTTAAACTAGAATTAAGTGCTTGTTCGGGGGCATTGCCCTTACGTGCTATCGACTGTACCAGCGCAGCTGCTTGACAAACACCCGCTAGGGCAACACATTTTTGAGATTCTACATTCATGATATTAGCGCAAGTAATGTTCAATGATTCCGCCACCTAAGCATTCATCATTGAGGTAAAAAACAGCTGATTGACCCGGGGTGACGGCTTTTTGAGGGTCATCAAAAATAACATCAACACTACTATTTGCATTGATAGTCAATGTGCAAGGAATATCTTGCTGGCGGTAGCGTGTTTTGACACAACAGCGCAACGTGGATTGTGGGCCTTCTCGATCGACCCAGTGTAATTGATTTGCCACTAGACCTTTGGAGTATAGTGCAGGGTGATCCGCTCCTTGACCGACAATTAATACGTTGCGATCTACGTCTTTGTCCACCACGTACCATGGATCTTCACCAAATTCTTTTAATCCACCGATATGCAGACCTTTTCTTTGGCCAAGCGTGTGATACATAAGGCCATCATGATTGCCGATGTCTTGGCCTTCAGTAGTTTCTATTTTTCCTGGTTGAGCAGGTAAATATTGGGATAAAAAGTCTTTGAACTTTCTCTCGCCAATAAAGCATATTCCAGTGCTATCTTTTTTATCGTGAGTTACTAAATCTTGTTCAAGTGCAATCTGTCTTACTCTAGGCTTTTCTATATCACCAACGGGGAAAAGGGTTTTAGCGATGTGTTCTTCGCCCAACGTATATAAAAAATAACTTTGGTCTTTATTGTCGTCCAAGCCTCGTAACATTTTCCAATGGCCATTTCGAAGTTCACGTTGTACGTAGTGTCCTGTGGCTATGTAATCAGCCCCTAAGTCTTCGGCAGCGAATTCTAAAAACGCTTTAAACTTAATTTCTTTATTACACATGATATCTGGGTTAGGGGTTCTGCCTGCGCGATATTCATCTAGGAAGTACTCGAATACGTTATCCCAGTATTCAGCAGCAAAATTAATGGTGTGCAGTTCTATGCCTAATTTGTCTGCAACAGCTTGAGCGTCAGCTAAGTCTTCAGCCGCTGCACAATATTCATCGTTATCATCTTCTTCCCAGTTTTTCATAAACAAACCTTCGACCTGATAACCCTGTTGGATCAGAAGGTAGGCCGCGACTGAGGAGTCTACTCCGCCGGACATGCCAACAATGACTTTTTTGTTAGCGTTTTGTGAATCAGATGTTTCGATATTTTCTGGCATATTACCTGTAAAAATGCAGCTGTTAAATTAGCGCGCAAGTCTAGCAAAATAAACACTTTAGGGAAACATCAAAGGGCAATGTTTGTTATTCATTTGCGTAATGGTTTAGACTGACTTTTTTGTAATATTTTGGGGTTGCTTAAATACTACAATTCGCGGTACTCGCCATTAGGTAAGTCATCAATTGTCCAATTACCAATTCGATAACGTACGAGTCTCAAAGTAGGGAACCCAACTGCCGCTGTCATCCGTCTTACTTGCCTGTTTTTGCCTTCTGTAATTGTTATTGATAACCAGCTTG
>JAOMVH010000047.1 GCA_028356795.1 Aliiglaciecola sp.
TTAGGTGTTTGACAAGTTGCTGCACAACACGTGGGCTTCCGGCAACAATTTCGCCTTTGTATAGTGGGTCATTTCCACCTGCAAAATCTGTCACCAAACCTCCAGATTCTCTTACTAGCAATTCACCTGCGGCAGTATCCCAAGGTTGCACACCTCTTTCCCAGTACCCGTCATAGCGACCTGCGGCGACATAAGCTAAATCAAGTGCTGCTGAACCACAGCGACGAACATCGCCACATTGCATAAATATTTTTTTGAAGCGATTTACAGAATCGTCTGCATTTTCTTTTGCTTTGAAAGGAAAAGCAGTGGCAAGCACAGTATTGGTTAAATCTTTAGCATTTGATGTTCGAATTCTAAAACCATTCAATTGAGCGCCTGCGCCCTTGCTGGCGGTGAAAAGCTCACCTCGAATTGGGTCGAAAACGACTGCTTGGTCTAAGCGACCTTTGTGCATTAAAGCAATTGAAACGGCAAAGTGAGGAATGCCTTTGATGAAGTTGGTGGTGCCATCGAGTGGGTCTATGATCCAGGTAAACTCTTCATTACCATCAATTTTTCCGCCTTCTTCGCCTACGAAGCTGTGATCAGGAAAAGACGCTTGTATTTTTTCAATAATTGCTTTTTCGGCTTCCTTGTCGATTTTTGTGACAAAATCATTTTCGCCTTTTTTTTCCAATAAAAGGTCACCACGATTTTCAAAACCACGAGTAATAACATTTCCAGCAGCGCGAGCAGCGCGCACCGCAATATTCAGCATAGGATGCATAGATTTCCACCGATTTTTAAAAGAACAGACTGACAAGTCGTTTTATTCGCCAGGTGCAAATAAAACGAACTGCACAAAATTTCGCCGCGCAGTTTACCTACAAAGCGGTTCGGATGCAATCTAAATTGACGTTATTAGCAAGTGTACGCAGGAGCAATGAGGGATCTAAGTCACTATTAGGTTTTTAATAGGTTTTCAATATTGGCTGATTTCACTTTGTGGTATGCGGGCATTTGCTGATTGTCTCTTAGCTGATTTTGACTAAAGTGGTGGCGTATCATCACTTCATCCGTCACATCAACCAAGTCGCCAACGCCGATAATGCTCCACAGTTGTTCTTCTAGCACTTTGGCTCTGTGTATTGCGTAAACACCCACATAGTTAATTTCAGTCTGTAGGCGCTCCATGTCAGGCCTACCGGCTCGGGCTAAAAATACTTTAACCGCAATGAATTGACCCGCTTCCATGGCTTGGACAATAAAGTTCTTCCGTTCTTTATCACCGTGAAACTGATCAGAGAATCGACTTTTGACGACTTCATCGATATTTTCTTTACTCGGATCAAAGGCGACAAAAATTTCTCGCATAATTGGTTTGTTATTGGTTTTAATTTTTTTCAGCGTGTACTGAATAAAATCTAACTCGACGCCATAGGTCGAGTAGAGAAAATGCAAGTTGAAGTTGCCAGGCTCGGCATCATAACTAAGTAAATTATTAATTCTGCTGTTCATATTGGCAGAAACTAGGGCATCAGGTACGAATTCAATCCCTTCTTTACGAATAAAAAATGCCGTATTAATGATATTCCTTGCATACAGGTTGCGTAATGCATTTCCAATCCCAGGGATCTCTTCCTCCTCCTTATAGGCTTTAAGTTTTGATCGATTATTACGGATCAGCTCATCGAAAAAGCGTTGTGCTGTTTTATTCGACGCATCGGTCACCGCATGGAGGTGCAATACGTTGCGATCATAAGAGATGCCCTTGACGCGATAGGGTAAATCAACTAACTTATATTTACGTGTCACTTTTTGCAGGGTTGGAAAGCTCAGTTTGACTAAGTCTTTTTCGTCACCATGAAAAAAATCACTTAGTTCAACCCGTAAACCGCGGGTTGAGACATCTTCACTACTGCCCTCTAGGGTCATGTCACCAAAGTTGAGCAAGACTTTTGTGCGAAGTTGATATCGTGTCTCTTTGCGTTGGTTGTGATATTTGAACCTAAACATCTTCACTGTAGGTGGAACACGATTTCTGGGATGACCAAACACTTTTAAATTGGCAATCTCTCCTCGTCGAATAGGAATGCGTTCATAAATTTGTGTTCCCACGTCATCGGTTACGTCGGTTAACAGAGCAATGTGACGCACATTTTTTATTCTGGATAATAGTCTTGGCGCTGGAGGATGATTTTGTCTTTTTACCGCACTGCTGACTGAATCAGGCAGCGACAGGGGCATGTGGGCCTGATCTAAGTGTATATCTGTTATTTGCAGTTTGTAAGCTCGCCAACTGGCTTTACGAGCGCCATAGCCGAGAAACACCTTCATTAAATCAGGCCGCTCAAATAACTCGTCTTCACTTGCCGAGTAGAAGTAGACTTTGTCATCTTTAACGTGGTTAAAGGCAAATAACATCATTTCACGATAGTTTTCGTGTTTGGCTAGCAGTCGTTCGATGCGCTGATGATTAATCAAATATCCAATTCGTAGCTCAAACTGCTCGTCACTCCAGTAGTACAAAGGATCTTTGTTGCTATCGTTGATCAATGCATACTTAGGAATGTTCAGGCCATTTACTTTCTCAATATAGATGGGGACAGAGGTAAAGTTTGGAATAAAATACTGTTCATAGGTTTTAAGCTTGATCGCAGTCAGTGTGTTATCCATATTCACTTTATAACGGCGCTTATTCCCGTGTATGAACTTTTCGAAAAACTCTTCAAACGAATCGGGTACTAGTTCATCGTTTTTCTTCAGTGAAACTCGTTGTTCTTTCTTGGTACTTTCTACATCGGTAATGGTGTAGCCGACACCGGCTTTGCGGTCAATTGAATATTCACCTTCAAGGCCTCTAAATTGTACCGTAACCCGTTCACCAACTTTAAACAGGTGTTCATTTGCAACTTTGACCTTCAGGCCGCTCACCGACACATCGATAGTGGTGGCTTGAATACTCTTATTTAATTCGGTAAATAATTCGATGTTGACAGCAAAGTTCATCCGTTCTTCACTGCGTTTTGCGAAGTCGCCAAATTGCATGACAGGGGCATGATGTGGCTCATCATGTTTGATGGCTTGCTCCTCTTTTGCCGCCTCTTCCCGTTGCTTTTGATATATGATGCGATAACTATTTTCGGTGTTTTTGACCGCCTCATAAACGCCCATCGTATATTCACCGAACAGTCTTACCTGGCGCTCGAATACGTCTATTGCTGTATCGTCCAAGTAATGTGATTTATCTTGATAGGTGTATTGTCGACAGTCACCTGCGACTTGACCACGCAGGTCAATTAACCGTAAACACGGCTTGGCAAGACGCTTCAACTCCATTTTAATAAGGAAGCGCTTTTGTTTGGGGACATTAGAAGCAACTTGTGACAACACCTGATTAAATTCAGGCTCATTAATCATGGGTTTGAGCTGCTCAATAATATCTTGGTATTCTTCTAAATCTTGACTCATGCCACTTAAATGTTCGCTATGGTTAAGGCGTCAATGTGATATTCTATTATCGGCAACGAATGAATAACCTTTGACATCAACTTCTTAGACCCATTACATTTTTACTCAACGGGCCCAATTTATGGCTAAACGCAAAACTGCTTTTGTTTGTTCCGATTGTGGAGCAGAGTTCCCTCGCTGGCAAGGACAATGTAATGATTGCCAAGCATGGAACACCCTCACTGAAGTTGTCCTTGGCAACGATAAACACTCACCTGAGCGAAATTTAAAAGGTTATGCTGGACAAACCCACGCTAAAGTGGAAACACTAGACAAAATTGATTTACAAGCACTTCCTCGATTTTCGTCTGGTTTTAAAGAGCTGGATCGTGTGCTTGGTGGCGGTGTTGTTCCTGGTGCGGCTATGTTAATTGGTGGTTCACCGGGTGCGGGGAAAAGCACTTTACTGCTACAGGTCATGTGTGATTTAGCAAAAACTAAAAATACCCTGTATGTCACGGGTGAAGAGTCACTTCAACAGGTTGCTATGCGTGCTCAACGATTGGGCTTGCCAACGTCACATTTAAAGGTGCTAGCAGAAACAAATGTTGAAACAATTTGTGAGCTTGCGCTTGTGCATAAACCAGAAATCATGGTGATTGATTCAATTCAAGTTATGCATGTTGCTGATATTCAATCAGCGCCAGGAAGTGTCTCGCAAGTGCGTGAAAGTGCGGCATTTTTAACTCGTTTTGCGAAACAGCATCATATTGCTATGTTTTTAGTTGGCCATGTTACCAAAGAGGGCAGCCTTGCAGGCCCTAAGGTGTTAGAACACTGTATCGACTGTTCAATGATGCTTGAAGGAGAAAGCGATAGCCGCTACCGCACATTAAGAGGCAATAAAAATCGTTTTGGCGCGGTGAATGAATTGGGTGTTTTTGCCATGACAGACAAAGGTCTAAAGGAAGTTAGCAACCCCTCGGCGATTTTCTTAAGTCGCGACGATCAACAGTCGCCAGGTAGCATTGTCATGGTGGTTTGGGAAGGGACTCGGCCATTGCTGGTAGAAATTCAGGCGCTTGTCGATTACTCGCAAATGTCAAACCCTAGACGCATAGCCGTGGGCCTAGAAAGTAATCGACTTAATATGCTACTAGCAGTCTTGCATCGCCATGGTAACGTACAAATGAACGATCAAGATGTGTTTGTGAATGTGGTCGGTGGTGTAAGAGTGATGGAAACCAGTGCAGATTTGTCGTTATTGCTCGCGATGATATCGAGCTTTCGTAATCATACCTTGCCTCAGGAGTTAATCGCATTTGGTGAGGTAGGGTTAGCTGGAGAAATCCGCCCTGTGCCAAATGGCACCGAACGTATTATGGAAGCGGCAAAGCACGGCTTTAAAAAAGCCATTGTGCCTAAAGGCAATAAACCCAAACAACCAATTAATGGTATAGAGGTGGTCTCAGTATCACGGCTGTCAGAGGCATTAGAAGCACTTTGAGTTGAAATTAAAGGCGCGGCTCCTCAGTTCAGTATGTTAAACAATGTAAGCCGTGATTGCTGATAAACATGTGATTGTTGAGCAAATATCAATCACATTAAATTTTATGCTAAGCTTTTATGTAAAGTTATTTGGATTTTTGCTCGAGGATTAGTGACTAAAAGGCATCCTATATTTTTCTCATTCCAACCGTTTGTTTGTTTGCTGTTAAGTCTTGCAATATTTGCCGCCAAATCCGAACAGTTGGTAGTTTGGCATCAAAAAAATGATGCAAGCCCTTTATTGGAGCAAATCCTTGCTCCGGTGGCTCAGCAATACTCGCTAACACTGTCTGTTTCCTATATCTCTACAACCGATCTAAAAACAGCACTGATTAAATCTGTGCTAAATAAGAGTGAACCTAACCTCGCACTTGTTCCATCCGATTTTTTTGGCGAACAAGCTACGTTACAGCTTCAACCTATTCCTGATGAGTTACATCAAGCCGCTGGACTAGAAAAATCAGTTTGGGATTTCGCACAGCTCAATGATTCAATCTATGGTGTGCCTGTTTCAGTTGGTAAGCATTTACTTTTATATTTCAACAAACAACATGTTGTGTCGCCAGTTACTCAGTGGCAACAGTTATTTGAATTATCCAAAAAACAGCCCATCAAGCGACCTGTTATTGGCTGGAATTACAAGGAATTGTTTTGGTTTATTAACTTTGTCCCGATGTTTGGAGAAATGCCGATCAACGAAAGAGGTCTGAACCTTGATAGTAAGGCGATGAATAAAGCCATTAAGTTTTATCGAGAGTTGTCGCGCCAGGGTATTATTGATAAAAACTGCAACTACTCATGCAGTATACAACGCTTTAAAAATGGAGAGTTTTTTTACACTATCAATGGTGATTGGGCTTATCGAGATTTAAAAAATACCTTAGGTGATGATTTGGGAGTCTCTGCCTTACCCAGTTACCAATCTGCGCCCATGAAAAGCTTTTATTCAGCCATCGCGATGATATTTCCTAAAGGGCATCAATCTGAAAAACAAAAAGCGATAAACCAGGCTATTGCAAATGCTTTGCTCTCTGATTCTGCACAAACAATATTATTTGAAAAAGCGGGTTTGTTACCCGCCAAAAAAACGTTAAGAGAGGGATTGGTAGCCAAAGCTAATGCTGATTATGCCGATATTATCCAAGTACTTGAGTCAGGTATTCAAACACCTTCAACACCTTCGATGTCAGCAGCTTGGGCCGGCATGCGCAAAGGCATAGATTATTATTTTGAGAATAATGTGAGCGAAGAGCGAGCTGCGAATATCATGCAACGCGTGGCACAGCGACAACTACAAGCCCTTAACGAGAACAGATAATGGGCTTTTCTGCTATCAAATCATTTAAAAATCAACTTATTATCATTTTGATCTTGAGCACGATTATTCCAGTCTTGTTAATTTCTAGTTTACTGTTACTACAGATAACTGATGATGCAAAAGCTGGCGTGACAGCAAAATTAGCCTTGCAAGTGAAATCAGACATGGAGGTGATCAATAATCGTTTAGATATTTTAACCTCAAGATTGGAACAATTAGCCCTTGATCAAAACATCGTCTTGGCTGCTGAGAATGCGGTTTTTAGCGTTACCGCACAAGCGCAAATGGCCCGATTGCGAAATGAACATCCGGAAGTATCGGTTATACAGCTTTATGATACACAACTTTGGCCAACAGAATCTTTACCTTCCTTTTTTGAGTTTGTTGCTTTGGATACCGTTTTTGAAAAATATCCGAGAATATTCCCCAATAGTGAGCTGTCTAAGTTAAGTGGTGTCGATAGTGCTTCTTTACGAGATCTTATCGAACAGAGATCCAATGGACAAGTCAGTTTGAGGAGTGATGAATTCCTGACCATCACCGTGATATTGAGCAAGCAAAATGAAGTGAGTTCACAAAGCGGGATCAAAACTGGTTTTCTTATCGCATTGATTTCACTGCCTGATCTTCTCACTGTCTTGGAGGATCAAAATCAACGGAATTTATCATTGTCACCCATTGCCACAGTGACCCTGGATGAGAATCGTACTAATGTTGTAAAAACTGAGCAAAGACTGATTAATGGCGAAACTATTTACTTTTCCGTTGCAAGTCTACGAGATGAGTTTGTTAAACCGATAAATCGTGCCATCAGAAAGGTCGCCGTGACTATCATGGCTGTACTTTTGATATCAATTGCACTTGCATTGTATGTTTCTCGCCGATTTATTCGTCCTATGCGTCAAATAAAAACATTAGTTGAGTCGTATAGGCATGGTCAGTTTGAGCAGAAAATTTCGAGCTTTTATTTTTCTGAATTTCAGCAATTATCTTCCGTTCTCAAAGACATGGTTAATCAAATTGAAAAGAATCAAAAAGAATTAGAAAGTCGAGTTGCGCTGAGAACCAATGAGTTGGCAAATGCTAATAATGAGCTCACTTTATTATTGGCCAATCAAAGAAATCTTCAGTCCCATTTGGTCGAAACAGAGAAAATGGCCCAGCTAGGGGGCTTGGTTGCCGGTGTTGCCCACGAAATAAATACGCCCGTTGGAATTGGTGTCACAGCGGCCACCTCATTGCATGAATTTATCAAAGAGATAGATTCTGGCGTAAATGCGGGAACCATGACGAAGACCCGTCTAAACAGCCTACTGCAAAGGAGTAAAGAGTGCACTGAGATACTGCTGACTAATTTATCTCGATCTGCTGAGTTGATCAGTAATTTCAAAGAAGTAGCAGTGTCACAAAGTGGTAGTGAGCAAAACACATTTCACTTGTATACCTTTTTATCTGAAATAATCGTGTCACTTTATCCACAAACAAGAAAGTTTCATATCAACTTTTCAATTGACATTGATAAGACGATAGAGCTACACAGTTTCCAAGGTGTGTTTGCCCAGATCTTCACTAACTTTGTGATTAATTCACTCAAGCACGGCTTTAATCACGAAGATCACTACAACATTGAGGTGTCAGCGAGAATTGACGATGGTTCGTTATACTTGAATTACTCCGATGATGGCGCAGGAATGGAGCAAAGTGTC
Organism: Aliiglaciecola sp.; assembly: GCA_028356795.1. GTDB lineage: Bacteria > Pseudomonadota > Gammaproteobacteria > Enterobacterales > Alteromonadaceae > Aliiglaciecola. Next base: position 8,005 of record JAOMVH010000047.1, read on the forward strand.
TTGAATCAAATTTTTGAACCTTTTTATACGACCAAGCGCGGAAAAGGTGGTACAGGTCTAGGAATGCACATTGTATATAACCTTGTGACCCAAAAGTTAGAGGGCAAAATCAGTGTTCAAAGCTCGCTAGGTAGAGGCACGCATATCAGTATTTCACTACCTATTACGCATGTTGTCAATCGGGTGCACTCAACCTCAAAATAAACACCTGATCCTCAGGAGCTTAAAAATGTTGATTGGTGAGCGAGTTGAAAGGTGGATTGGGATAAAGTTTGGCTAGGCTTAACTTTGCGCTAATGCTTTTAGGTCACGATGAATCAGGTCTTCATCGCCAAGATTCAGTTCTACGATCCTTCTCAGTTCGGTCATACTGTCCAAATCCACATCGCTGATCTGAAATCCAAGGCAGTGATTGGCGCTATGAACAATACTGCCGTGCATAACAACGTTTTGCTGGTCGTCCATCATTGAAATGTTTAGCTCGAAAACATCCTCTAGGTCGGCTTCAAATTCATCAGGATAGGCAATTAGCGCACCCTTTAAAGAAACATCCAACACGTCGGTTTGCCACTGTTTATTTTGTTGTATCAATAAAGCGGGTGCGGTGAATACAACGCGGTTGAACAAGCGCTTTTCCATGAAATATCCAAAAATTAACTCACATATTCACAGTTAAGCATAAAAAAGGCGCAAATGCGCCTTTTCTGTTGAGCCGAAAACACAAAGGTTTGTGTTTGTGTCCTTTATTTACTTATTTTTTTGTATTTTAGTCGATGAGGTTCAACCACGTCTTCCCCTAAAGTGTCTTTTAACCATGCTTCATAATCTGCATAGTTGCCCTCATAGAAGTTGATTTTTCCTTCGTCGCGATAATCCATTATATGGGTGGCAACACGGTCTAGAAACCATCGGTCGTGCGAAATGACCATCGCGCAACCAGGAAACTCAAGTAGCGCGTTTTCTAGTGCTCGCAGTGTTTCCACGTCCAAATCATTGGTCGGTTCATCAAGTAATAATACGTTACCACCGGCTTTTAATAGTTTTGCTAAATGCACTCGGTTTCGCTCACCACCAGAGAGGTCCTTGATGAATTTTTGTTGGTCAGTGCCTTTGAAGTTGAAACGGCTACAATAGGCGCGACTGTTCAATTCAAAATTGCCGATGCGGATGATCTCTGAATCGTCGGATATTTCTTTATATACCGTGTTGTTCTCATCCATGTGATCACGAAACTGCTCGACGCTTGCCAATTGCACGGTATCACCCAATACGATTTCGCCTGAATCTGCCGTCTCTTGTCCGGATAACATTCTAAATAATGTGGATTTACCAGCACCGTTGGGGCCGATAATCCCAACAATTGCGCCTCTAGGAACCGTAAATGACAAGTCATCTATCAGTAAACGATCGCCATATGATTTACTTAAATTGGCCACTTCAATGACTTTATCCCCAAGGCGTTCACCAGGCGGAATAAACAGTTCGTTGGTTTCATTACGCTTTTGATAATCTCCAGTGGTCAGCTCATCAAATCGCGCCATTCTGGCTTTGCTTTTTGCTTGGCGGCCTTTGGGGTTTGACCTGACCCATTCTAATTCTTGCTTGATTGACTTCTGGCGGGCATTTTCAGTTCTTTCTTCTTGCTCCAATCGCTGGTCTTTTTGTTCCAACCAAGATGAGTAATTTCCTTCCCATGGAATACCTTGGCCTCTATCGAGTTCTAAAATCCAACCTGCAACATTGTCGAGGAAATATCTATCGTGGGTAATGGCCACCACGGTACCCTCGTAATCATGTAAAAATCGCTCGAGCCAAGCCACTGATTCTGCATCCAAGTGGTTGGTGGGTTCGTCTAGCAAAAGCATGTCTGGTTTTTCCAGCAATAATCGGCATAACGCAACACGTCGGCGTTCACCACCCGATAACTTGCTAACATCGGCATCCCATGGCGGTAGACGAAGCGCATCTGCTGCCCGCTCCAATGCGTTGTCCAAATTGTGGCCGTCTTTGGCTTGAATAATGGCTTCAAGCTCTCCTTGTTCCTTGGCTAGGGCGTCAAAGTCAGCATCTTCTTCGGCATAGGCTGCATAGACCTGGTCTAGCCGAGTGATAGCATGGGCTACGTCAGCAACCGCTTCTTCTATATTTCCCCGTACATCTTTGCTTTCATCTAACTTGGGCTCTTGGGGTAGATAACCAATGTTCAAGCCAGGTTGAGGCCGTGCTTCACCTTCAATCTCTGTATCGACCCCGGCCATGATGCGTAATAAAGTCGATTTACCTGCGCCGTTTAAACCCAAAACGCCGATTTTGGCACCAGGGAAAAAGCTAAGTGATATGTCTTTTAAAATGAAACGATTCGGCGGGACGATTTTTCCCACTCTATGCATACTATAAACGTATTGAGCCATGATAATTCTATGTTATTTAATCAGTGCTTAGTGTAATCCAGTGAAGGCATCACGCCAATGGTCTGTGTATAAATTTTTAGTTTTTGCACAAAAATTTTGCGTTTAAATACAGTGGATGGTCTGATCTGATGGTCTGCACTAGAAATTATTTTTTAACTGTTCAAACTAGCTAGCCGTTTATAGAACTGGAGGCGTGTATGTTTAATTGGGGTATTATTGGTCCAGGTGGCATAGCTCATCAATTTGCTAACGCATTGGCAGGGCTTAATCAGGGGCGACTTTATGCGGTGGCTAGTCGTAACCTGCAACGAGCACAGGATTTTGCTTGTCTTTACGATGCGCCCATTAGCTACGGAGATTACGATCGTCTTGTGGATGACGCAAATATTGATGTTGTTTATATCGCTACACCCCATTCCCATCACTTTCACTACGCCAAACTTTGTTTGCAAGTCGGTAAACATGTGTTGATGGAAAAACCGTTAACAGTGAACGCCAAGCAAACACAATTATTGGTTGAACTGGCAGACAAACATCAGGTTGTCTTTCAAGAAGCTCTTTGGAGTCGTTATATGCCGTGTTTTGATGACGTTAAAAGTTGGATCAAAGCAGGCAAAATTGGTGACATCCAGTACATTACGTCGCAAATTGGTTTTGCGTTTTCCCATTTACGTGATCACCGACTGACTCGTCCTGATCTGGCTGGTGGCGCATTACTTGATTTAGGCGTATATAGTGTGAGTATCAGTCAATTTCTATTAGATGAACACCCAGAAAAAATTCATGCCATGGGGGTCATTAACGATGATAAAGTTGACCAAAATACCTCTGTGAATATGATTTACCCCTCGGGAGTCATCAGTCAATTCACCTGCACAATAGGAGCGCAATGCAGTAACGTCATGACAATACATGGCAAAAATGGCTATATATTATTGCCCCATTGTTTTTGGAATGGTGAGCAAGCGCAGATATTTAGAGATGGCCAATTAGTCGAAACACATGATTTCCCCCATCAAACAAACGGTTTTGAGTATCAAATTCAATCGACCATGGAGTCAATTAAAACTGCTCGCCCTTATGACCCGAGAATGTCGCACAATGACAGTATTAATGTGATGCAAACCCTCGATTTTATTCGCGCTCAAATTGGCTTTATCTTACCAGAATCTATCGAGTCTATATGATAAAAACAAACGTGCTAAACGAAAGTGTTCCGATGATTAGATAAACGGTGTACATCCGTTGCAAAATGACTAAAATAGCCGCTAATTTTTTACTACGCATTGCAATTATTGCGCGATGCCACAAGACACAATCTGAACCCGTGCCAAGATGTTGAGGAGACACCATGCTATCACGTGACATGAATATTGCCGATTTTGATCCTGAGTTACATGCTGCGATTGAAAAAGAGACTCAGCGCCAAGAGCACCATATTGAGTTGATCGCCTCTGAAAACTACTGTAGCCCGCGAGTGCTTGAAGCACAGGGCTCTCAGCTAACCAATAAATACGCTGAAGGTTATCCTCACAAGCGTTATTACGGTGGCTGTGAATATGTAGATATTGCTGAAAACTTAGCCATTGAGCGTGCCAAGCAATTGTTTGGAGCCGACTATGCTAACGTGCAACCTCACTCAGGTTCACAGGCAAATACTGCGGTCTTTATGGCGCTTTTAGAAGCCGGTGACACGGTATTAGGAATGAGTTTAGCCCACGGTGGTCACTTGACCCATGGTTCGCATGTGAACTTTTCTGGCAAGACATACAATGCAGTGCAATACGGTTTAAATGAACAAACCGGTGAGATTGATATGGCACAGGTTGAAGCCCTTGCTGTTGAACACAAGCCTAAGATGATTATTGGTGGTTTTTCTGCTTATTCTGGTGTTGTTGATTGGCAAAAGTTCCGCGAAATAGCCGATAAAGTTGGCGCCTACTTACTGGTCGATATGGCTCACGTGGCAGGACTAGTGGCGGCCGGCGTTTACCCTAATCCGCTTCCCCATGCACACGTAGTTACCACGACAACGCATAAAACCTTAGCAGGTCCAAGAGGTGGCTTAATTGTTTCATCTTGTGGTGACGAAACCTTGTACAAAAAATTCAATAGCTCAGTGTTCCCTGGCAACCAAGGTGGACCACTGTGTCATGTTATTGCAGCAAAAGCGGTAGCGTTTAAAGAAGCATTGGAGCCGGAATTTAAAACCTACCAGCAACAAGTTATTGCCAACGCTAAAGCCATGGTGACAGTGATGCAAGACAGAGGCTATAAAATTGTTTCTGGTGGCACCGACAACCATTTGTTTTTGTTAGATTTAATTGACAAGGACATAACCGGTAAAGAGGCTGACGCGGCATTAGGTAGTGCCAATATCACAGTGAATAAAAATTCCGTTCCCAATGATCCCCGTTCACCGTTTGTAACCAGTGGGCTGCGTATCGGTTCTCCAGCGATTACTCGCCGTGGTTTCAAGCAAGCTGAAGCTGAACAAGTTGCAATCTGGATTTGTGATGTATTGGACAATATGGGTGACCAGTCTGCGATTGATCGGGTTCAATCTGAAGTGGTTGCTTTGTGTGAGAAATTCCCTGTCTACGCATAATTAAAACAAAATAGTATAAGCCGCTTATCTCACTTGTGTTGATGTAAGCGGCTTTTTTATTTTACTTAACCCCAACCCTGAATAAGCACTTACAGGGTTTGCTTATCTAGGCTTGGAGTTACCTAGACCAAGTATCTCAAATTGGGAATATATGGTTAACTTGTCTTATTTTTATCGAACATTGGCTTTTAAGCCGCTTTTCTTCAATTTTGTTTCACTCATAATGACCTCTGTTTAACACTGTCAATCGTTAGGAGAGGTTATGTCATCTGTTGTTTCAAGAATTCCAGCTGCGTCATCAATAAATGCTATTGCTCACTTTTCTCATCTACTTAGTCTAGAGACTGATTGTTGGGATACTCACTTTGCAATTACTAACAATCGTCAGGATTTTGTTTTGTTGGATGTGAGAAGCCCCTTATTGTTTGAACAGGGTCACATTCCAAATGCTATTAATCTTCCCCATAAAAAAATATCTGCGCAGACACTCAGTGAGTTTCCTGCCGACACCCTGTTTGTTACATATTGTGCCGGCCCCCACTGCAATGGCGCTGATAAGGCGGCGTTGAATATCGCACAGTTAGGGCGGCCCGTGAAAAAGCTCATTGGTGGTGTTACAGGCTGGCTGGATGAGGGGTTTGAGTTGATCCAACACGCAGACAATTATGCTTGAGGGTTGATCCGCTGTATATCGAGAATGATGCAATACACTGGGGCAAAGACCTGTCACTTTGGCTGTTTTTTTGGTAGTTTAGCGCCATTAAATTTAGCCAAGAGCTGAAACTCGTATGTTTTGTCCGTTTTGTACTGAGCCAGAAACCAAAGTTATTGACTCTCGATTAGTTGCTGAAGGTCATCAGGTGCGTCGCCGTCGCGAGTGCACCACCTGCCATGAACGATTTACAACCTTTGAAATCGCTGAACTGGTGATGCCCCGTGTCGTTAAACGAGATGGCTCTCGAGAGCCGTTTAATGAAGACAAATTAAGAGCCGGGTTGCTAAGAGCATTGGAAAAGCGCCCAGTAAGCACCGAAAAAGTCGAGCATTGCATTAGTCAACTAAAGTCATCCCTGCGAGCAACGGGGGAGCGGGAAATCAGCAGTGAGTTTCTTGGTGGTCTGATTATGGATGCGCTTAAAGAATTAGATAAAGTAGCATATGTGCGTTTTGCATCTGTATATCGCTCATTTGAAGATATTCGGGAGTTTGGTGAAGAAATCGCTAAACTTGGCGAATAGTTCTGTGGTTTAGGCGATAGAATGACCCCAAATACGTTTTCAGCCCTTGACCATCAAATGATGGCGACTGCCCTTAAATTAGCCGAAAAAGGTCAATTCACGACGACGCCTAATCCTAACGTAGGCTGCGTGATTGTCGATGGTGGAGGGCAGATTGTGGGAAGCGGTTACCACCATAAAGCCGGCACTCCCCATGCCGAAATCCATGCTATCAAGCAAGCAGCTGAGCGGGCTATCGGCGCGACAGCATATGTTACCCTTGAGCCGTGCAGTCATATTGGACGCACTGGGCCTTGTGCAGACGCACTAATCGAAGCTGGTATATCGAAGGTGGTGTGTGCCATGCAAGACCCTAACCCGAAAGTTTCGGGTAACGGGCTGAAAAAGTTAAGCCAAGCTGGAATCGACGTTGCATCTGGGTTGATGTTAGAACAAGCGACGCAACTTAATCGTGGTTTTGTTAAACGCATGACAACTGGCCGCCCTTGGGTTACCGTCAAACTGGCAGCCAGTCTCGATGGCAAAACCGCATTGGCAAACGGCACTAGTCAGTGGATTACCGGCAGTGACGCTCGCAAAGATGTTCAAATTCATCGTGCCAAAAGTTGTGGCATTTTATCTGGTTCTGGCACCGTGATGGCAGACAACCCAAGCCTCAATGTGCGCTATGACGAATTGGGGTTCGCGAAACAGCAAATTGATGAAGAGCAGCTTCGGCAACCCGCACGGATCATCCTTGATGGCAAAAACCAATTACCAAATGACTTAAAAATGTTTGGTTTGGCTGGTCCTAATATCGTATTCAATCGTACTCGTAATTCATTGTTACCAGAGCATGTCACCCAATTTCAGATAGATGCAAAGGGCAATAAACTCGACCTTGATGCAGTGTTAGCACACCTTGGCAAGTTAGAATTTAATAACCTTTGGGTAGAAGCGGGGGGTATGTTGGCTGGTGCCTTGGTGCAACAAAATGTGGTTGATGAATTGATTTTATATCAAGCGCCCAAATTATTAGGTGATAAAGGTCAAAACCTGTTTGTAATGGTAGAGCTCACCAAAATGAGCCAAGCAAAAATGTTACACTGGTCGTCTGTGCGGCAAGTTGGCGACGACATCAAGCTCACTGCACAGTTTAGTGGCCAGATTTCCTGACCAATGCTTTAGTGTCGTTGGTCTTCTCATAGATTGAAGCGAGAACATATGTTTACTGGAATAATTGAAGATGTTGGACATATCACTAAACTCCAACCTAAAGGTGATGACATACGCTTAACTGTTGCGGTTAACAAAATGGACATGTCAGATGTCGCTTTGGGAGATAGTATCGCAACTAATGGCGTTTGTTTAACCGTGGTGGATTTTTCTGATGCCCATTACAGTGTTGATGTTTCCCCCGAAACCATTAAGCGCTCTGGTTTTGCAAACTATGATGTTGGCGGGAAAGTAAACTTAGAAAAAGCCATGATGGCAACGTCAAGATTTGGTGGACATATTGTTAGTGGCCACGTGGATGGGGTTGGAAAAATTGTCGCGATCAACCCAATTGATAGATGGCTTGAGATTTGGATACAAGCGCCGGATTCGTTGGCCAAATACATTTCTGAAAAAGGTTCTATCACCGTTGATGGTGTGAGCTTAACGGTGAATGATGTTGATGGAGCGAAATTTATGCTCACATTAATCCCTCACACGTTAGAAGAGACCATCATCGGAACTTATCAGGTGGGAAGCTTAGTCAACTTAGAAGTCGACCTGATAGCACGCTACCTAGAGCGCTTAATTCAGGGAGATGCAGCAGCCAATGGACAACAAAAGAAAGGCATTGATATCGCTTTTTTAGCGGAAAATGGATACATGAAATAAGTCAGAGCATACTGACCAATAATAATTTACCTAAAACACGACACGAAAAAGAGTACCTTACATGGCGTTACACAGCATTGCGGAAATTATAGAAGACATCAAACAAGGTAAAATGGTTATCTTGATGGATGATGAAGATCGCGAGAATGAAGGCGATTTGATCATGGCGGCGGAGTATGTCACTCCTGAAGCGATTAATTTTATGGTGACACACGCGCGAGGCTTGGTATGTTTACCAATGACCGCTGACCGTTGTCGAAGCTTAAACTTACCGTTAATGGTAGATAATAACGGCGCGCAATTTTCAACCAATTTCACGGTATCCATTGAAGCGGCGAGGGGCGTGACGACAGGGATCTCAGCTGCCGACCGTGCACGAACTATATTAGCGGCTGTTGCCAAAGGTGCAGAAGCTGAAGATATCGTCCAGCCGGGTCATATTTTTCCTCTTATTGCGAAAGAAGGCGGTGTGCTGAATCGTGCCGGACATACTGAAGCGGGTGTTGATTTAGCCAGATTGGCCGGCGCTGAGCCTGCCTCGGTGATTGTTGAGATTCTAAACGAAGACGGTAGTATGGCGCGACGCCCCGAGCTTGAAAAGTTTGCTCAAAAGCATGATCTTAAAATGGGCACTATTGCCGATTTAATCGAATACCGCAATTTAAACGAAACCACTATTGAAAAAGTCGCAAGCTGTAAATTGCCAACAGAGTATGGCGAATTTGATCTGGTTACATTCAAAGATGTCATTGACGATCAGGTACATTTTGCCTTGTGTAAAGGCGAAATCAACGGTGATACCCCGACACTTGTGCGTGTCCACCTGCAAAATACTTTTAGCGACTTATTAGGCTCAGAAAGATCCATAGAACGCAGCATGGCGTTGCCAGAGGCCATGCAGAAGATTGCACAAGACGGCGGAGTGTTAGTACTGCTTGGTAAGCAAGAAGATTTAGTATCTCAGGTTAAGCAGTTTGAATCCGAAGATAGTGGTGAGAAGCCAGTCACTGCAAAATATCAAGGCACCTCACGTACAGTGGGTGTAGGAAGTCAAATTTTGGCTACTCTTGGGGTTAGAAAAATGCGCTTATTGAGTAAGCCTAAGAAATATCACGCATTGTCTG
>JAOMVH010000048.1 GCA_028356795.1 Aliiglaciecola sp.
TGCGAGTCTTGTTGTGATAGATATTGTGCTAGGTCGAAGAAAAGCCCTGTTCGCTTTTTCAAATCGATGATAAATGGTGGTTTGTTGTGATAGGTATACAAGTAGACGGTTTTTACCGGCGTGTTAGCTGCCGCAGCGGCAGGGAAAACAAGAGCGGCCAAAACGATTAGTAACTGATTGAATATCAAATTAATTTTAAGCAATTGAAAAACACCATTGTGCAGCTTTGTTTTGCCGTTTTATGTAAAAGCGCATTGCTATCATAAAGCGTATCCATATTATTTGCATTTATATCTCGTCATTTTGCAGAGATAGTAATAGCCATTCAAAATTACGGCTTTGCTGTCCATGCCGGTAAACTCAAAGCCACAATATCTTTTGCTCGATGGCCAAAGTTCACTGCGTATCATTTTGGCTTGAACACAAAGTGATGACAATGGATTTATATGCTGGCGTATTACTCTTATCAGCAACCTCAGCTAAACTGACTAAATTGTTGGTTTCGGGATAATAGCCTGCCACGCAACCTTTGGGGATTGGATACGTCACCAATTTAAATCGCGGCAAACGCCGAGACTGTTCAGGCTGCATGGGATCATGGCTCTCAATATCGACATATTCACCATCTTGAAAACCCAAGCTAGTCATATCCTCTTTATTAACAAAAATGACCTCTCGACTTCCTGCTATTCCTCGGTAGCGATCATTGTCGGAATAGATTGTGGTATTGAACTGGTCATGACTACGGATCGTCATCATCAATAATTGATTGTCTTGTAATTTACGGTGTGTATTAGTTTGTACCACAAAATTAGCTTTTTGCGTTTTAGTATTGAAAACCCGCTTATCTCGCACTGGATTGGGCAACACAAACTCGCCGTATTCTTCAATTTTACGATTGAAGTCATCAAAGCCTGGGATAACTGCAGCAATATGTTCCCGTATGCGCGAATAATCATCACGTAATGCCAACCAATTAATCACGGACTCTGGCTGCATATGTTTTGCCAGTTCCGCGACTATGGCCACTTCGCTCTTCAAATGTGAGGATGCAGGCGGTATTTTGCCGTGAGAGGTTTGCACAACGCCCATCGAATTCTCTACTGTAACCGTTTGGATCCCTGAAGCTTGCCGATCAATTTCTGTTCTACCTAATGTGGGTAAAATAAGTGATGATTTTCCAACATGTAAATGGGACTGATTTAGTTTTGTGGAAACTTGAACGGTAAGCTCACAGTTCGATAATGCCAATGCCGTGCGGTCATGATCCGGAGTCGCACGGTAAAAATTGCCCCCCAGCGCAAAAAACACCTTCACCTTTGATTCCATCATGGCGTGAATACACTCAATGGTGTCAACACCGTGCTCTCTTGGCGGTAAAAAATGAAATTCTCTTTCCAAACTATCCAACAAATCATCAGAGGGCTTTTCCCAAATACCCATAGTGCGATCTCCTTGCACATTGCTGTGCCCTCGCACCGGACAGACACCAGCTCCGGGTTTTCCAATGTTGCCCTGCAACATCAGAAAATTTGTCATCAATTGAATATTGGCAACGGCGTCTTTATGTTGTGTCATCCCCATTGCCCAACAACAAATCGTCGCTTGTGACTCACAAGCAATGTCGGCCGCCTGATTGATTTGCTGTTGGGTTAGGCCACTAGCATGTTCAATTTGCTGCCAATTAGTGGCTAAAATGTCCTGCTTAAATTCATCGAACCCATGACAATATGTATCAATAAAAGCATGATCTAAAACAGGATTTGAGTCTGAGTCTCGTTCGATCAAACATCGACAGAGACCTTTAAGAAAGGCCATATCACCATTTATCTTTATGGGTAAATGCAAATCTCGTAACGCCGTACCTTGCCCTAAAACACCCTCGACTTCTTGGGGGTTTTTGAATCGCTTCAAGCCGGTTTCATCGAGGGGATTAATCGAAACAATTTTGCCGCCATTGCGTTTGGCAGCTTGCAATGAGCTGAGCATTCTTGGGTGGTTAGAGCCTGGATTTTGTCCAAAGATAAACAAGGCTTGGGCATTCTCAATATCCTCTAGTGACACACTGCCTTTGCCAATCCCGATGGTTTCTGTCAATCCAACACCACTTGATTCATGACACATGTTCGAACAATCAGGCAGATTATTGGTACCAAAAATACGCACAAACAATTGGTAGATGAATGCCGCTTCGTTACTCGCTCTGCCAGACGTATAAAATGCTGCATAATTGGCATTTGGTAAGGCATGTAGTTGCTCAGCAATAAGTGTAAATGCCGCTTCCCAGCTGATGGGTTGGTAGTGCTTGGTATTGGGACTCAACAACATGGGCTGTGTCAATCGTCCTTGCTCATTAAGCCATTTGTCAGAACGAGATTTAAGCGATTCAACACTGTGTTTCTTGAAAAAACTAGGCGTTATTCGTTTCAGTGTGGCTTCATCTGCTACGGCTTTTGCGCCATTTTCACAAAACTCAAAGGTAGAGCGTTTATTTAACGGGTCAGGCCAGGCACAACCAGGACAATCAAAGCCATGTATCTGGTTTAAATCGCTAAGTAATTTTGTTCCCTTAATGGGACCGACTTTGGCACTAATCGTTTTGTAAGCAGATACAACCGCAGGAACACCAGCAGCCCAATCTTTAGGTTGTTGTATTTTAATCGGTTTTGCGTCACCAAATCGATTACTCATGGCTGCGGCCTCCTGATAACAGTTAGTACAAAATTAATTAAGCCCAATCCAGGATACAGATGAAATTAAACGAACTGAGCATCACCGTGATAAATATTGAGCTGATTGTGCTTTAAAAAACCAATCAAAGCGATATCTATAGCTTTGCACAAGTCTACCGCTAAACTAGTCGGTGCACCTATTGCGATGATCATACTGATGCCTGCTCTAGCCGCTTTTTGAACCATCTCAAAACTAACACGGCCACTAAGTAAAACGGCATATTTACCGGGCAAAATAGCCAAGTTGGCGCCAACCAGTTTGTCCATTGCATTGTGTCGTCCAACATCTTCAAACACGCTGGCAATATTGGCGCTTTGGTCAATCAAAGCAACACCGTGCATCCCGCCGGTCGCGGTAAAACCTGGCTGATGCATGGAAAGTTTAAGGGATAGACTAGATAACTTGTCTAAGGCTAGATGAATTCGTTGATTAGATTGTACAGTCGGCAAATCATCTAACATCCACTCAATACTTTGCTGCCCACAGACGCCGCAGCTAGACGATGCATATTGTGATCGTTGTAATTTTGAAATATCCAAATTGATACCGGGCAAAAGTGTTACAACCACCTTATTGCTCGTTTGCCCTTTTAAAGTATCGACGCCGCTAAACCGGATAGAGTGAATTTGCTCATCATCAATAAGATTGATGGCATGTAGCCACCCGCGCACCAACTCAAGATCATTGCCAGGTGTTCTCATTGTTGTCATTAGATGTTGCACATGAGCTTGCTGGCCACTGTGGAATAGTTTAATCCAAACCTCTAGCGGTTCTTCTACGGCGACACTATCTTGTTGCGCGATTCGAGCATTTTTTACAGCAACGATGTCATAGGGGCGCGTCGCGTCCAATTTGTGCTCCATCCATTGTAGAGTTATTCATTGAGTATGCCTTAAAATGGCATAGCACTAATACCCAATAATAGTACCCAAGCTGCAAAAAACATCTTTAACCGTGTAGCTGAAAAATATAGAACGACATATTTAGCAACCATACCACCCACAATTGCGCCAGCGCCGGCAAACATCACCACAGGCCAATACACAGTGTCTAATATAAGCGCGTGAAACAGCACACCCGACCAAACTGTATAGGCACTCAAAATGACAGCCACCGCGATTGCAAAGGTAATATTAAAGCGACGCATAATAAGATAAACCGCGATGAGTTCACCGACCCCTATCGACAAATAAGCCGTGACTCCCCCTCCCAATATAGAAATTGTTGATAGCGCGAACAAATCCACGGGTACAAAGGTTTGATTGAACTGCTGCTTTTTCAAAAGAGGAATGCTGGCAAAAATGGCGATAGCTAACAAAATAGAGAAAACCCCAAACATGCTATGCAACTGAGAGGCTTCTCCCACGCCTCCTTGGCTATGTTGTATAAACTGAGCAATACCAATACCAACGATAGAAAAGGGAATGGTAAAAATAAGCGCGCGCTTGAGCTCTTGCCAATCAGGATTTCCAATTTGCTGTTTTTTATAAAAAAACCACCACGTTAAAGCGCCGGCAGTCATTCCACAACATTGAATCGCAAAGCTTGTAGCAACCGTTGTATTAGAATCAAAGTTTAACTGATTGAAAAATGGTACAAATACAACACCTCCACCAGCACCAGTTGCATTGGCAAAAATGGCACCGATCACTCCCAAAAGTGCAAATGCGCCGTATTCAATTAACATCTTTAGCGGCTCGGCGCTAAAATATAAAACACACACTACCCAGCTAATGAAAAGAACCAAGCGGATGTGTGCGGCAGAAATATGATGCAACATAGATTTTAAGATACTCTTTTAACTGCGGACTTTGCTAGACGAGTGAAAATATGAACTGGATAATAAAAAATTACGTATTTGGATCATCTTATAAAAATTCTTTGCAAAGCGGTATGGATTTCTATGGTTAAAATGCATTCCATTCAACATCAAACACGCATTGAGCTCAGTCCAAATCGTTCTGCCAGCTGGAAAGAAGTAAAAATATTAATAGCGGTAATTGGTACTTTTGTAATGCTCATTGCGATTGCCTGGTCTTTTGTTGGTGCGTGGTTAATTTTGCCTTTTGCGGGTTTTGAAGTTGGGCTATTAGCGCTATTGATGTACCGAGTCAGCATGTATTGCCACTCAAAACAGATTATTATTATCACACCAAAATCAGTCATATTTGAATGCGGCATCAAACAACCGTTCTTTCATTGGCAATTCACTCGAACCAGCACCCACATTGCAGTAGTTGAAGCCAAATCAGAATATGACAGGCCACATATGGTATTAACTGACGACAATATCAGCATTCCCTTGGGCGAGTTCTTAAACCAACAAGACTGTCAAGTTGCCAGACAATCCTTTAAACAAGCAGGACTAATAGAAATACGAGACACATGGTGGCGCAGCACCCATTAACCGTGCAATATTGATGTCTCGTAGACTTCCTGTTAACAGAGCTTTTGCTCTAGTTCAGAACGCATTATATCGATAATTTTAGTGTGGCTACCCGTATCGTAGGTTACTGAGGGACTTGCTCCCCACACCGGTTTAGGCCAACTCGCATCATGGTGATATCGAACAATATGATGAACGTGTAACTGGGAAACGATATTTCCCAATGCAGCAATATTTAGTTTGTGGGGCTCGAATTGCGCGACTAGTAGCTCACTCAGTATGCGTGATTCATACCATAATTGACTTTGTTGAGCTTCGTTTAAGTCAACTATCTCAGAAACATGATTTATCCGAGGTACTTGCACAAACCAAGGGTATTGGCTGTCATTCAATAATAAAATTTTACTTAAAGGTAAATCACAGATTTCGAAGCAATCCTTAGCAAGTTGCGGGTCCAATACAAAATCACCGTTATGCATGAGTTAAGCCTTATATTTTTGTGGGTACTACCGTAAGCAATGCGCGCTGTCCAAGTGCTACGTGAGCATTAGGAAATACAATTGCTTCACCATTTTGTTCACTCTTATAGGTTGCTCCAGTTTCAGTCGCTAAAATCTGTCCTTGGTCGAAATCCATAAAATTAGGAATATCATCAGCAAAATGCAATTCAAAATCATCATGATGTTTATTGATGACTTGATTCACTCGATAAATTTCCATTTGAGTTTCATCAAAGGCAGGAAAGATGGGTTGGACCTCTACAATCAAGCGTTGCAACGTGTTTTTAACTGCAGCGAATTTTTGCATATCATTTTGCCCAAATGGCCTTACCTGCCCCAACTCCACAGTAAAGCCATGGACATCGAACATGTGAGTAGAATAGTAACTAAATGTGGTTGTTGGGCTTTCTGAGAGCAAAATAGTGTTAACACCACAAGCACTCAGTAGCGCTAACTGTTCTTTGTTTCTCGGTTTACCATTTAGATACGGATAAACCGCAAATTTTTCATTCTTAGACGCACGAATTGCCGTGTGTAAGTCATAGTGAATTTTTTCTGCATTGTCATCTGAGGCACTGAAAAAAGCCCCAACAGCGTCTTCGAGCTCTTTGGCTCTTACTCGCTCTGCGTTGCACAAACCTTCGCCTTGTGAGTGCGCTCCACTAAATAGACGATTCATGTTTTCTTCAACAAAACGCTCTGCAATATCCATTGCCGGAAGGTTTGCAAACAAAAACAGAACTCGCTGACAAGATTCAATTTCTTCGGTCAACAATGCCCTAACAAGCTCATCGCATATCTCAATGGGAGCAGTTTCATTGCCATGAACGCCACATGAAAACAGCAAATCTCTTCCATGGGTCTTACCAGGAGTGAAACTTATAATACCTGGGCTTGATATCGCAACGAGTGTTCCGTTGGACAGTTTGAAATCAATGGGCGTAGAAAATACATCGGGGTCTAATCGGGACAGCGCTAAAAAATTGCCAGCGTGTTTGAGTTGCTCAATCGGCATAAATACTCTTTGGATTGAAATAAATTAAAGAATAGCAGAAGTTACAAAGTAGCTCGAATATCGCTTCATATTGCTGTGGCATACTTTTGAAAACTAGGCTTTTCTCGACATATAGGCTTGTGACGAGCCTACTGCTAAATCAGAACGGCAAAGTTGAATAAAGTCTTGTTCTGGCACAGCTTGTGAAAATAGAAACCCTTGTCCGCTAACGATTCCGGATTCACGTAGACGGTGCATCTGCCCGACAGTCTCAATGCCTTCTGCCACTATGTCACATTGCAACGCATTGCCAATCACTTGTGCAGCTTTAATTATGGCTAAATTGACAGGATTGTCTTCTAGCCCCATGACAAAGGTCTTATCAATTTTGATCGTATCAATTGCCAAATCTCGAATATAGGCAAGGTTAGAGTAGCCCTTACCAAAATCGTCAACTGATATTTTCATTCCTAAGGCACGAGCTTCAGATAGCTGCCGCTTGACCATCAGTGAATTCGACAAAGCCACATCTTCAGTTAACTCTAATTCTAATTGTGTTAACGAAATGTCATACTTGTCTCTTAACGCTTGAAGATTAGGTATAAAATTGAAGTCATAGAGCTGAGTGGGCGACATGTTGACTGACAAAACCATGTTTAATCCCTGGCGCTTAAACTCGACGGCACTTTTAAATGCTTGTTCAAGAGTCCAATAGCCCAACTCGTTCATCATATTGTATGATTCGGCAGCTTCAATCAACGCTCCCGGGAACAACACACCATCAAGAGGATGATTCCAGCGCAACAAACACTCAGCCCCAACTATCTCGAGCGTCTTTAACTCAACTTTGGGCTGAAAATAAATTTCTAGTTCATCGTTTGAAAAAGCCCGCTTCAAATCAGCTTTGAGGGCCAATGAGCGACCCGTATGGGCTTTTTCAGTCATACTCAAAATATGAAAGTTTTCATATTTATTTTCTTTTGCCTGCCTCAATGCTGCTTCGGCTATGGCTAAAAGCTTGATGGTATCAGTATTGTTGTGGCAATTTGCCACTGCACCAACGTTGAAGTCAGCAATAAAAGCATGACCATCAAACGTAATGGGTGTTTTGAAATGTTCAATCAGATGATTAAAGTGAAAGCGTAACTGACGTTCGCCGTGACGGCCAGGTATTACTAAACCAAAGATATCACCGCTGATCCTGCCGAGTAAGATTTCTTCCCCAAACAACTTGCGGATCCGATTAGCTATTTCTAACAG
Source organism: Aliiglaciecola sp. (assembly GCA_028356795.1). Taxonomy (GTDB): domain Bacteria; phylum Pseudomonadota; class Gammaproteobacteria; order Enterobacterales; family Alteromonadaceae; genus Aliiglaciecola. The sequence goes on from JAOMVH010000048.1 coordinate 7,874, forward strand.
AATAATGTCGCCGACTTGATATCCCAGAGAACTACTAACATCGGAGAAACGGACGACGTCAATGAGCATCAAAGACAGTTTATTGTCTGCTTTGACAGCTGAGTCTATGCGGTCTAAAAAAGCATAGCGATTTGATATGGTAGCTAACGATTGGTGTACTTCACCCATTACTTACTAATTCTTGTCAGGCGCACTGTTAGGCAGTAAGTGTAATTCTATACGTTTAGTGCACATAAAGAAAAGCCCAAATCGTGATTTGGGCTTTTTTTATTACCTATTTGGGGATTTATTAGACTAATTAACTAGCCCGATAGACCCAAGGTCGAAGCTTTAGCTTTCAATTTTACAAGGAGACAACTTCCAAATGCGCTCAACATAGTCACTTATAGAGCGGTCAGACGTAAATTTGCCCATTCTGGCACTGTTGAGTATCGCCATGCGAGACCAATTTTTAGTATCACGATATGCGCTGTCTACCTTCTTTTGAGCCTCAGAATAAGATTCAAAATCAGCCAATACCAAATAAGGGTCACCGCCATCTAGTAAGCTTTGCTTAATTGACGCCAATGCGCCTGGTTTACCCGGTGTGAAATAGTCCGTTTCTAACCAGTCCAAAATCGCCTTCAACTCAGCATTTTGGTAGTAATAATCATATGGGTTGTAACCATCTTCTTGAAGTTTATATACCTCATCTACGGTCAATCCAAAAATAAAGATATTGTCATCGCCAACTTCCTCAGCGATTTCAATATTGGCACCGTCAAGGGTACCAATCGTCAATGCGCCGTTAAGCGACAACTTCATATTACCGGTTCCTGAAGCTTCTTTGCCCGCCGTTGAAATCTGCTCGGAAACATCAGCGGCCGGGATCATTTTTTCTGCCAAACTAATTCGGTAGTTAGGTAAAAATACCACTTTAAGTTTTTTATTTACCCTTGGGTCATTATTTATACGTTCAGCAACTTGGTTAATCGCATAAATGATATCTTTCGCCAATTTATAACCAGGTGCCGCTTTGGCGCCAAAAATGAACACTCTGGGGTGCATGTCATAGTTTGGATTTTCCAACAAACGACGATACAAGGCCATAATATGAAGAAGGTTCAAATGTTGTCGCTTGTATTCATGTAAACGTTTGATTTGAATATCAAATATAGCCTTAGGGTCGATATCAATTCCGGTTAAACTCTTCACTTCCTTAGCAAGTGCCACCTTATTTTGATGCTTAATCTTCATAAAGTCTTTTTGAAACTTGGCTTCGTCTGCAAATTTCTCTAAGTCAGTGAGTTTGTCGAGATCAACCGGCCAATCACTGCCTATTTTCTTATCAATAAGCGCTGACAAAGCTGGATTACAGGCTTTAAGCCAGCGTCTGGGAGTGATCCCATTGGTAACATTAGTGAGCTTTTCAGGCCACATTTTATCAAATTCTGGGAAGAGGTTTTTCTTGACCAATTTAGAATGGATTTCAGCAACGCCATTTACTGCAAACGAACCAATGACTGAGAGGTTGCCCATGCGCACCATCTTGCCATTGCCCTCTTCAATAATTGAAAGTTTTTCTTTAACCTTGTTGTCATCAGGCCAAATTTTTTCAACTTCATCAAGGAAACGATGGTTAATCTCATAGATGATTTCTAAATGACGTGGCAAAATTTTCTCAATCATACGAGCAGGCCACTTTTCCAACGCTTCAGGTAATAATGTGTGGTTTGTATAAGCAAACGTCTTAATGCAAATTGCCCAAGCGTCATCCCAATCAAGCTCTGCTCTATCAACTAATATACGCATCAATTCAGGGATAGCGATTGCAGGGTGTGTATCATTTAACTGAATGACCACTTGATCAGAAAAACGGCTCCAGTCATCGCCATGAGCACGTTTATAACGGCGAATGATATCTTTTAGTGAGCACGCGCAGAAGAAGTATTGCTGAATAAGACGCAGTTCTTTACCCGCTTCGGTTTCATCATTTGGATAAAGCACTTTAGAGATGGTTTCTGCTTGTACGTTTTCAGATTGGGCATCAACATAACCACCGGCATTAAATACATCCCAGTTGAAATAACTAGACGCTTGGCTTTCCCAAAGACGCAATACGTTAACCGTTTTGCCACCAAAGCCTACAATTGGAATATCCCAAGGGATACCCTTTACGATTGAACCTGGGTGCCACTCTTTTTGGATTCGGCCGTTTTCACCGTATTTGGTCTCAACATAACCGTAAAGCGAGATTTCTTGGATTGACTCAGGTCGACAAATTTCCCAAGGGTTGCCGTAGTCTCTCCAACTATCGGGTCGCTCTATCTGCGCACCGTTTTTAATTTCTTGTCTAAACAACCCGTGTTCGTAATGAATACCATATCCGACCGCAGGCAAATCCATGGTTGCCAATGAGTCAATAAAACAAGCAGCCAATCGGCCTAAGCCACCATTACCAAGTGCCATATCGGGCTCTTCTTCCATGATATCGGTAAGGTTAACGCCCAGCTCTTTCAACGCTTGATCTGTCACTTCAAACAATCCAAGGTTGTGCAGATTGTTTGACATCAATCTGCCCATCAAGAACTCCGCAGAGAAATAATGTACTGCGCGAGTATCATTCATGTAGTGAGATTTTTGAGTGCGGCGAAGACGTTCTAGTACTTGCTCTTGAACTGCTGCACAGGCGGCTTTCCACCAAGCATGATTGTTGGCTTTGTTTTCGTCAGTTCCCAGCGTACTGTGTAAATGGCGTACGATAGACTCTTTAATTGTGGATTTATCTAATGATTCGGGCAACTCAGTTGCTTTTTTCTTTGCAGCTACTTTAGCCATAATGGAAATTCCTACCCTTGCTAACCTGAAATTAAGTTTCAGTAAATTTTACTTAGCGTAGTTTTAGCAGGATTTTTTCATCGATTCTGTTAAATAAATGTTAAATAACACCATGAATTCGTATGCAGCGATTTTTTTTGTTGTATATTTACATTTATTTAACAAAATAATAACCGGAATTATACATCTTGGGATTTAAACACACCATCTACTAAAGTTTGAGCTTCTTCGAGCAATTCATTTAAATGGGTTTCGCCGTTGAAACTCTCAGCATAAATTTTGTACACATTTTCAGTTCCCGACGGCCGCGCAGCGAACCAACCATTGTCGGTACTCACCTTAACGCCACCGATAGCGGCATTATTACCCGGAGCATGGGTTTGTATATTGGTAATCTTTTCACCTGCAAGGGATGTAGAGGTGATGACTGACGAATCCATTTTGCTCAAAACTTGTTTTTGCTGATGAGTAGCAGCAACATCAACTCGTTTGTAGTTCGGCGCGCCAAATTGATCGGTTAATCGTTGATAATGTTGACCGGGATCTTTGCCTGTCACCGCCATGATTTCAGCAGCCAATAAACACAATATGATGCCATCTTTGTCGGTGGCCCAAGGTTGCCCATTGTGACGAAGAAAAATACCACCTGCACTTTCCTCACCAGAAAATCCAATTTCGCCTTTGCCCATTCCTTGTACAAACCATTTAAACCCAACCGGCATTTCACATAGCTCGCGCCCTAAAGAAGCGGCGACTCGATCAATCATGCTGCTTGATACCAAGGTCTTGCCTATTTTAAGATTTTCTGACCAGCCAGAACGATGCTGATACAGATAGTCGATAGCGACGGCTAAATAGTGATTGGGATTCATCAACCCTGATGTTTTTGTAACAATTCCGTGGCGGTCAAAATCTGGATCGTTGCCAAATGCGACATCGAATTGATTTTTCATATCGATTAAGCCGGCCATTGCATAAGGCGATGAACAATCCATTCTAATTTTGCCGTCTTTATCGCAACGCATAAAACCAAATTGTTGATCTACACGCTGATTAACGACCTCAATGTTCACATTGTATCGAGCAGATATCTGGTCCCAATATCCTAGCCCTGCCCCGCCAAGGGGATCTGTACCAAGCTTTAGCTTAGCACCAGCGATGGCTTGCATGTCCACCACTTGATCAAGCTCATTGACATACTGCTCGCACAAATCAACTTCTTCCACTAAATGTGATGACATTGCTTTGTCGAAGTCTTGCTGTTTGATTGCCTCGTTTTTATCTGCAATGATTTGATTGGCGCGGCTTTGTATCCAATTGGTCGCATCACTGTCTGCAGGACCACCGTGTGTTGGATTGTATTTGAAACCACCATCTTCTGGAGGATTGTGAGAGGGAGTGATCACCACGCCGTCAGCCAAACCAGATGAACGTTCACGGTTATAATTTAGAATCGCATGTGAAATAACAGGTGTGGGTGTATACCCACGATCTTGTTGCACGATTAACTGAATGTTATTCGCAGTTAACACTTCAACAGCGGTAATAAATGCCGATTCCGATAATGCATGAGTATCCATGCCGATAAACATTGGCCCAGACGTGCCTTGAGCGTCACGATATTCAGATAATGCTTGGCAGATAGCGGCAATATGAGTTTGTGTAAAGGTATTAAGAAATGAGCTACCTCTGTGCCCAGATGTACCAAATGCCACAGCTTGAGCGGGATCATTGATGTCAGGTTTGTGACTATAATAGGCACTTACTAATCGTGCCACGTTAACCAATTGATCGGATGATGCTGGCTTACCAGCACGAGGATGAATAGCCATAATAATCCCTTTTGATTTATTAAATTTATTTTACGCTTTAAACAATTTTCCTAACCGATCTAAATTGGCGTCTGAATAGCCCAACACTTCGGCTGTTTTTAAAAGCATGGTGCACTTTTTATCAGTATTATTGTTGGTTACAACCCAAAACGAAGAATCAGGAATCGCTTTTGGATTAGTACTACTGCCACTTTTCAGCAATGCATCCTTCGACTGGGCAAAATATAACCTTCCCTTACCTTTTATCTCTAAAACGGCATCAAAGCGTTGCGGGTGAGTTTGATGTAGCGCTCCCAACATCATCAAGAACCGTTCCACTTTGCTCATTGGCTGCTTGAACTGTTCTTCATTTAATAAAGAGAATAATGATGTTGCATCGACAACTTCACCAGAAAGCTCACTTTTCTGAGGTTCAGGTTTTACTGACTCTGATTTTTTAACTTTGTTTATTTCTCTCACTGCCTTGGTAACTTCAGCAGGTTTGGTGACATCAACGTGGCTGTTTACGCCTTTGGTTAATCCCATCTCTTCAATTAAAATGCGACGTAAAATGTCTGAGGCACTCTCACCGATATGCTTTGTTTGAGAAGCTATGAATGCGTATAACTCATCATCGACAGTAATTGTTTTCATAAATCCATTAAAAGTGGCTGATAGACTGAGTTGTATTATAAGGCCAACATAAAAATAATTTCAGCAAAAATCTGTTCAATATTGACACTCAGTCATTGGAACTGAATGCATTTTAACCAATTAATGGATCTGCTCCGTTTTATTTGCACCACAACAGATCAAAAGCACTAAAAACGATCTTAAAGATCATATGCATATACCTGAGTATTACTGATTAGCATTACAGTTTTATATCAATAAGCTAGACTTAATTGAATTTATAAAGGAATGGCGATCTATGCATCAAAAAACTCAATATGCCATTGAACAAATTTCTGCCACCGTGATTGGCAAAGAGCAACAAATAAAATTGGCACTGACCTGTTTACTCGCAAACGGTCATTTGCTTATCGAAGATTTACCCGGGATGGGTAAAACCACCTTATCCCATTCTCTAGCCGTTACTTTTGGTCTGAACTTTTCGCGGATCCAATTCACTTCAGATCTCCTTCCTGCTGATATGTTAGGACTGAACATTTTCGATTCTGCCAAGCAGTCTTTTGAATTTCATCCTGGCCCTATTTTTAGCCAACTTGTTTTAGCGGATGAAATTAATCGAGCAAGCCCTAAGACTCAGAGCGCATTACTTGAGGCAATGGAAGAAAAACAAGTCAGTCTTGATGGCGAAACTCATATATTACCTTCACCTTTTTTTGTCATCGGCACGCAAAATCCGATGCATCAATCGGGGACCTACCCATTGCCCGAGTCTCAGCTAGACCGTTTCTTAATGTGCATTCAATTGGGTTACCCTGACTGGCAAGCAGAAAAGAAAATGTTATCTGAGCATCAAACTGCAGATCGAGTTGAGCAATCACCTGCGATGAAGATCGAGGAGTTTTTAGCCTTGCAGCAAAAAGTCAATCATGTCCATGCCTCAGATGAAATATTCAACTATATTCTGGCCCTTGTCACCCACAGTCGTGAACAAGAAGGGTTCCCCAACCCACTATCACCAAGAGCAAGCAAAGCACTGTTGCAAGCATCAAAAGCCTGGGCGTTGGTGCATGATAGGGACTATGTGGTTCCAGAAGATATTCAGGCGGTGTTGCCATCTGTGGCTGAACATAGAATGCGCACTGCCGTTTCTGATTTTACCGGGCAAACAAGTTTAAGCAAAAAGCTATTAGAAGCGATTGACCCTTTGGCGGCCTAATGAAGTTAGTTTGGCAACGCAATGCAAATAACTGGCTTAACAAGCGAATTCCAGCGGCGACACGTTTTTGCTTAAATCATAAAAATATTTTTATTTTCCCATCTCGATTTGGAGGACTTTATTTATTTCTGTGTTTAGGTCTGTTCATACTAGGTACTAATTATCAAAATAACTTAATGATTTTATTATGTTATTTCTTAGTCTCTCTGTTTATTCTAAATTTATTTATCGCTTATCTAAATTTTTCAAAATTGGATATTCAACTAGGCAAAGTTCATAACGGCTATGTGAATGACACCGTGCAACTGCCGATTTGGATTAATCACAGCCAAACGGCAGCCAGCGGACTTATCACAATGCACTTTTGGCAACAAAAAGAGCATGTTGAATTTGATTTAGACAATATAAGTAACCCAATCTATTTGGCATTACCCTGTAAACAAAGAGGCAAACTGATTCTACCCAGGATCACCTTTAATAGCTATTTCCTACTTGGCTTATTTCGATGTTGGACACATTTACAATTCGAGACACACCTGCTTGCTTACCCTGCACCGCTTCACTGTTCAATCTCGCTATATCAGCAAGATGATGAGTCAAGCCATGAAGAAGCAATGCTCACACAGCGTGGACATGATGACTTCGATAGTCTAGCGCCATATAAGCAGGGCGAGCCTTTGTATCATGTCGCGTGGAAGCAGGTTGCCAAAGGCCAAGGCATGATTTCTAAACAATTTAGTCATCAAAGTGGTGCAACAGGTTGGCTCAAATTATCTCACATGCCAGATACAGACTTGGAGAAAAACCTCAGTCAATTGTGCTTTCAAGTAATTGAGTTGACTCGCAACAATAGTCATTTTGGCCTTGACCTCGGTATTCAGAAAATAGCGGCGGGTTCAGGCTTGGATCACCAGCAAGCCTGTCTAACGGCTCTCGCGCTATATGGCACAAATCCACAAGGTGTAGGTTAAACAATGAAATCGGCGTTTAATCATGCACAACTAATTCTCACGGGCACATTTTTGTTTGTCAGCATCAGCCTTTTAGAGCCAGTAATGAGCTGGATCCTGGTGCTGGTTGTTTGCGCGGTTGTCATGCGCACCGCTCTCTATTTACAGCTACAAAAACATGCGCCATCCATTCGGACACTGAATTTATTGGCACTATTGAGCGCTATTGTTTTAGCCTATTTTAGCATTCAGCTGGGTGTCTTGTTGGGAATGGTGAATTTATTGGTTCTGGCATGCTCGTTAAAACTCATGCTGCTACGCACCAATAAAGATTATTATCAGCTGGTTACCAGCTGTGGTTTTTTAATTGGATGTGGTTTCATATTTCAACAAGGCATTGGCTTTAGTTTATTTTACTTGTTGCTGACGTTGTTGCTTATCTTATCTTTGGCTAGCCACAATAGCCCTGGATTATCTATCAAATCACATGGACGCCTTATAGGGATTATGGGTTTGCAAGCCCTTCCCATCGCTGCATTGTTATTTATTGTGATCCCACAAATCGGCCCTTTATGGCAAATGCCAACCTCAAAAAGCCATCAAACAGGGCTCGCCGAACAAGTGACACCAGGAGATATCGCAGATCTGTCTCAAAGTGCAGAACTGGCTTTTAGAGTCACATTTGACGATAAAGTACCAGCCCCTAATCAGCGCTATTGGCGTGCTTTAGTGATGGAAGAGTTTGACGGGAAATCGTGGAGAGTGTCTCCCGAAAGAAAAACCGTTAAGCGCCAATATCGACGATTAAACAGAGAATTTTCGCCGCTGCCATATGGCGAATATATCAGTTATGAAGTGACATTGGAGCCCACACATCAACGGTGGTTGTTCGGTATAGACGTTGCTGTACCTGATGGGCCAAAAGCTTCACGTAATATTTGGCAAAGTCATGAGTATCAATTAACACATAACACGCCAATTGTTAGCAGTATTCAATATCGGCTGCGCTCTTATGCCCAAGCCCAGCTTAATCAAGCTTTGTATACGGTTGATAATCGCATTAATCGACAACTTCCTGCACAAGGAAACCCGCGCACACAAGCGTGGGCGAAACAATTGCGCCAGCAATATCCAGTTGATACTGATTACATCGAAGCAGTAATGAGATATTTTCGCCAACAAAACTTTGAATACACTCTAAAGCCCCCTTTGATGCGGACAGATCCTGTAGACACATTTTTGTTTGATCAACAAAAAGGATTCTGCTCTCACTATGCCAGCGCAATGGCGTATGTATTAAGACTGGGTGGGATCCCCGCAAGAATGGTCACTGGATATCAAGGTGGCGAGATGCGTGAGCAAGACTATTTGAGCGTATACCAATATGACGCCCATGCATGGATCGAGGCTTGGTATGACGAGTCTGGTTGGCAACGATTTGACCCTACCGCGGTGGTTGCCCCCGATAGAGTCGAATACGGATTAAGAGCAGCAATTGAAGAAGCAAGCTCACTAATTGATTCACCTTTTTCATTAAACCGCTACGCAGCAATTGCATGGCTCAATGAATTTCGTCTGATCTTAGCTGACATCGATTTT
>JAOMVH010000049.1 GCA_028356795.1 Aliiglaciecola sp.
TTGGTGCTAAATCCAGTGTTAGCTCAAAATAAAATGTGCTTCCAATACCTTTTGTCGATTTTACTTCTAACTCTCCCCCCATTAATGATACGAGTGAACGGCATAGTGTTAACCCTAAACCCGTGCCGCCAAATTTTTTAGTTGTTGAATTGTCAGCTTGTTGAAATGAATCAAAAATACCTAATTTCTGCTCGGGAGTCAGACCTATTCCTGTATCTTCAACTTCAAATTTTATAATGTGTGAGTTGGGATAGGGCTGTCATGTAATTGCTGACACCTAACAATAATATGACCGGTTTTAGTAAACTTGATTGCGTTGGATAGTAAGTTACCCAGTACTTGACTGATCCTAACATCGTCAATCATGATTTCTTGATTGGTTAAATCAGAGCAATCTACAATCAGTTCTATGTTCTTTTTCAGTGCATTAGCTTGATGGGTTAATGCTAACTCAGGTATAAATTCGGAGAGTTTAGTCGGCACCAAATCAAGTTTGAGTTTGTTTACCTCTATTTTTGAAAAGTCCAAAATGTCATTAACAATACCCATCAGCAACTTACCGCTGCGGATAATGGTGTTTATTTTGTCTTGCTGCTCCTTCGTCAATTCAGTTTTTTCTAGTAGTTGAGTCATGCCCAAAACGCCGTTTAATGGTGTTCTAATCTCATGGCTCATGTTGGCTAAAAAATCACTCTTTGCTTGGCTAGCGGCATTAGCTTTGTTTTTTGCCTCAACGAGTTCATTTTGATTTTTCTCGATTAAACCAGACAATAACCGTGAGATAAAAATCGCGATAGCACCAAAAATGATGACGCTGAAGGTCGTAACTAAAACCATTGAGCTGATGAATGATTGCAGGTTCTCAGCGATCGCCTGAGTGGGTATCAAACCGATAAATGTCCAGTTTAAATAAGGGGATGTGAAATTTATCGCGTAGTATTCATTGGAACCAATCAATAATGGGGTGTCGCTAAAGGCTTTGTCTTGGCCTACTAAATTTGTTAATGCGTTATTTTCACTGGCCTCTACCATTTTAAAAACATTTTCAGGGTTGCGAGTGTCTGCTAAAACCCTGCCTGTATCCTCAATCACCAATAATGAGCCTTGGTAACCAAAACCAATATTCTCAAGCATTTTAGTTAGTGCACTTAGGGTGATATCCATACCAACCACACCCAGTGATTTGCCGTTTTTATCAGTAACTTGCTTAACAGTCGATATTAGTGTCGAATTATCAGCAGCCCAATAATAAGCTGGCGCTCTAACAGGGGGGCCTTGCCCGCCAACCCCTGCTAAATACCAAGGTCGAATTCTAGGGTCGTAATAGTCGGTTGTTCCGCCGTTGGGCCACTGGACATAACCACCTTGTTCGGTGCCAAAATAAATATAATTTAGCTGTTCAAAATTCGACGCTATATGTTCAAAGTAATTATAAATTTGGGCTTCATTAGGATTGTTTGTTGGCGTCATTTGGGTCGCGGGGAGATCTAGATAGCGGGACACATGAGGTTGATTGTCAATGATACTCGAATTGGTGCCCAACAAATTGACATGATTACTAATCAGTTTGAACATCATAGTCAAACCATAGTCTATTTGTTTTACTTCACTGGTAAAGCGAGTTTGAAAGCTTTCTTTTGCGTACGTTTCAGCGCGGCTAAGGGTAAAATACTCGGTAATAACTAACGGTATAATCACAGCACTTAAAAATGCGAGGATGAGCTTGAATCTCAACTTCTTCATTAATGCCCTGACGCTTCTTCTTTTATAGTGACTATGTAATCACTATAAAAGATAAATACTCGAATAACCAATAATTGTATGTGAAATACAAATGTTTACCTTTCAACATCATGTAACCCATTGTGTGCCGCTAAATCAGGATAGATTTCTCAAACCACTTAGCTGATATTCAACTGGTGACTATGTAATAAGTAGTTACATTAAGTGTGATGAACGGGGGTTTATTTTTCCCTGTTGTCGTGGTACAAAAATTATCCCAATAAGGATTGTAGGTGTTCATATGGTAATTATATCTGTTCTTTCAGTTGTATCCGCACTTGGCTCGGCGCCAGCGACGGCAAACGCGGTTGAGTCTGCTCCAGCGACGTATATTATGCAGGTTTCCAGTAACCTAGGGTGTTCTAGTCTAAACATTGAACTCATATCAACAAGCAATAACCCTAGCGGTAATATTGAATTTACAACAGGGGCATATGCCGCGACCAAGTTAAACCCAGGGGCCTATCGATTCGGCGACGTAACCTGTAATAACAAGGAAGGCGTTCAAACCTTTGATGTGCTTAAGGATAAATTTTCTCCTATCTCTCTTAAAGGAGGCCAATCTTATTATGCTGGGCGTCTGATCTTTGAAGAAAAGGTTAAGGATGACGGTGGTTCATCCGAAGTATTTGATAATTGTACTCGCGTGATGAGCGGGGCTCGTGGAGAAGGAAGCAACGAATGTCGTGACGGAACTGGGCCATCGGCTGCTATATCTAAGCAAGTTAGTGTTTATGTGCCCAAGGTAGACGATGAAGATATAAATGCACTTCGAACAGCACTGTCTGCGACAAAAGAGCAATTGTTGTATTTACCATTAAAAGTATAAGGCTTCTGTTTTGCAGATACGCTTAATTAACCTCAATCCTGGATAAGAAATGTCGGCTGCTTTAGATTTTTTTAATTATTTCAACGGCATATAGAGAAATAATCGCTTTTCATCTGTTTTTTGTAGGTAAGTGTTGTGATTTATGACTCTATCAAGGCGAGAATTATGTTGTCGAGTCGCTCTACACCCATGATGAACAACGCAGATAGGGGCATAAATAGCGGTGCTTACAGGCGTTGATTATCCGGGATTGGGGTTAATTACTTGCTGAAATTGGTATAGCCATCTAGCCGAGTTTTTACTCGGCTTTTTTATGTCTTGTTATTTTGCGCTGCACTCATCCGTGTATATGAACATATTCTAGGCTTTAAAATCGTGGCAGAAAATAAAACTAAGGCGAACTCGGTGTCGGTATCTAGTTTCATCGATTCAGTTGAAAACCAGCGTCGTCGGCATGATGCAGAAACGTTGCTTACGCTATATAACAAGGTGACAGGGCAGGAGCCTGTTATGTGGGGAACCAGTATTATTGGCTATGGTGAGTACACTTACGAGTTAGTAAATGGTAAACAGGAAAAATGCTTACGCAGTGGTTTTTCACCCAGAAAACAAAATTTAACCCTTTATGTTGGAACAGGTATAGCTGAGCACCCAGAGATTTTAACCACATTAGGCAAACATAAAACCAGTAAAGCGTGTTTGTATATCAATAAATTAGCAGATGTAGACATGAAAGTGTTAGAACAGATCATTGAAGCAGATTTAGCCGTAATGAATCAGCGTTATCCCCAATAGTTTTTAACCGGTGCGCTGCGATTCTATTTGCCTGAATGATTCATTTAACATTACTACGTAGCCGCTTACGCTTATTCCATGCCTTAATTGTTGAGTATCGCCACACGGCGTTAAGGCCAAAATAACCGGCAAGACCAAACACCACCGAGCAAACTCCACACCCAAGTAAAAGTGCGGGACCAATTGTTCCCATACTTTCGACTACCCATCCCCAACTTAATTGGAACTCAAAGTTTTGTGGTGGGCTTCCCATCAGAAGGGTTCCCAATAAATAAGCTGCATAAAACATTGGCGCCATAGTAAAGGGGTTTGTGACCCAAACCGTGGCGACAGAGAGGGGAAGGTTTACCCTTAATGGAATGGAAAATGCCGCAGACAGCCACATTTGAAAAGGCACTGGCCACCACGCAAAAAATAGCCCAATCCCAAATGCGCCAGAGGCAGATTTGCGGTTTAAATGCCATAAATTAGGGTCATGAAGTACAGTTCCAAACATTTTAAGCGCTTTTTGCTTTTTGATCGTTTGATGATCTGGTAAAAAGCGTTTTATAAACTTTTTAGGCATACATTACCGATTTAATACTTCAGTTAAGGCAAAGGATTTGCTGACTACTATACAACGGAAAATACTCATTTGGGTTGTCAGTTTTGTGACAACGGCATTAAGCTGTATATTTTGGCCACAACTTCCACACCCACTTCTACTTCCAATACTTGTTATTCTAGCAATTTTACTTAGTCGGTACTATTACGCACCAATAATAACAGGTGGTTTATTTGGTATTGTCTGGATGGCGAGTGTAGGTCATTGGCAAACCAATTGGCAACTTCCCGTTGAAGAAATTTCAAATATACGCACTTTGACTGGCGAAGTCGTATCGATTCGACCCACGACAGATAATGCCATGTTTACTCTTAAAGCGAGTCAAATAAACGGCAAACCATTGTGGGGTGAACGTTACATTCGTTTAAGTTGGCGTTTGCCTGATTATCAACTTAAACAAGGCTTCCGAGGAACGTTTGTTGTCAAACTAAAACCCGTTAATGGCCTCGCCAATTTGGGGGGCTTTAGATATCAACAATGGCTTGTTGCAAATGAAATTGCTGCCATTGGCTATGTTAAATCTCTGATTCCTGACACCCTGATTTCTGACATATCGTTGCGACATCACCTTATCGACAAAGTGTTATCTATTCCTCTTAATCATCAAGGGTGGTTGTTGGCGTTGACGTTTGGCGAGCGAGGCTATTTGTCCAACCCACAATGGCAGTTAATACAAAATACGGGGATTGCCCATTTAATAGCCATATCCGGGCTTCATCTTGGCATAGTCGCCGTATTTTCCTATTGGCTATTCATGCTCTTTATGCGATTACTTGCATATATGTTCAGGCTACCGCAACAGCTGCAATATCAATGGGTAGGTGGCGTGGTTGCCTTGGTGATTTGCTATTTTTACGCGGTTTTAGCGGGATTAAGCTTGCCTACAATTCGGGCAATATTCATGTTGGCACTGCTAATGGTGTTTAATCTAACCAAACGTAAAGTAAACTTTTTTGTCTTTTTCTGTTTAAGTGTGTTTTTGTTTATTCTGCTTTGGCCATTAAGTATTCTGAGCTTAAGCTTTTGGTTAAGTTTTGGTGCTATAGCCGCCATCGGGTTTGTGATTTGGCGCTGGCCACAGCAAAAAATTGGTTCGGACAAACAAATAACGCTATCAACACGGCTCGGTGGTTTTGTTTTCGCAGCGATTCGTTTTCAGCTAGTACTTGGTCTATTGATGATGCCTATGGTGGCATCTTCATTTTCGTTCATTTCTGTCCATAGCTTAATCGTCAACATTATTGCGGTACCTGTTGTGACACTTGTTCTGGTTCCCTTGTGCTTATTGGCGGTTTTTTTACAATTGATAAATGGTCAGCTCAGTAACTTGGTCTTTTATTTTGTGGATGAGTTATTAGGGTGGTGTTTGGCGGGCCTGACTTACATCGATACCTATATCTTTTCGGTGATTGAACTCTCCCAGTTACCGGTTTTTTGTTGGATGCTGATTACCGTATTTTTATGTGTATTGTTTTTACCTTTGAATACACACATTAAAGCCATGTCCTGTTTGTTCGTCTTACCTGCAATGACATATACATTACCTTCTCATCGAGATAGCTGGTTTGTTCATATTTTGGATGTTGGGCAAGGTTTGTCTGTTGTGATCCAAAAAAATCAACGTGCGATTGTTTATGATGTCGGTCCTCAGTATTCAAGTGGCTTTAATATGGCTGATTCAGTGATCATTCCGTTTCTAAAGGCTTCTAACATTCGTAAAGTTGATTGGGTAGTCATAAGCCATTTCGATAATGATCACGCTGGTAGCCTTGCACCATTATTTCGAGGCATAGCAGTTAGTAACTTTGCATCCAACAAAGATAGGTGCATAAAAGGATGGAAAATTAGTTGGCAAGGTTTGATGGTGCAATCCATGTGGCCAACTGCATCGCTCAACGCTGATGCAAATGATAGTTCATGTGTTGTGATGGTATCAGATGGTGCTAATCGGGTCCTGCTAACCGGGGATATCTCCAAAGCCATTGAATACGAATTAATTCAAATATCAAAAGTACCTATTCAAGCGGATGTTTTAGTAGCAGGCCATCATGGCAGTAATACGTCATCGTCTTCGGAATTTATTAACGCCGTTGATCCGAAGTTTGCTGTTTTTAGTCAAGGTTATATGAATCGTTGGAAGTTCCCGTCGCAAGCCGTTGTTGATCGTTTTGTAGAGAAAAAGGTAAAACTTTTTGCAACCTCAGATTCAGGACAAATTTCATTTGAATTTGTTTCAGGTAGCCACAATATAAAACCTTACACCCACCGCGAACACATTTATAAAACTTGGTACAACCGTGCTATTTGGTGATAATAGGTGATTGATCGTTGGGGAATTTCCTGCAAACAGTTACACTATTAATTATATGAGTTTTCGAAGTTATTCAAAGCATGAGTTCAAGTAAAACAGAGATGCCTTTATTTAGTCGGTTTTCGGTTTATTTAAAGGATTATAAGGCCGCATTTATTATCGCAATCGTTGGTATGGTCGGTTACGCCTCGATTGATGCGTGGGTGTTTTCCCAATTGCAACCGATTATCGATGACAGCCTCGGCAAGCAAAACTACGAAATGTTGCGTATAGCTGCTTTTTTTGTGGTGCCAATTTTCATTGTGCGTGGCTTGTTTAACTTTATGGGAACCTACACCTTGTCATGGATTGGCAATCAAGTTGTGATGAACATGCGCCAAGAGTTGTTTAATAAGTACGTTAACTTACCAGTCGATTATCACAACAATCATGCGTCAGGCGAACTTATATCAAAAGTGATTTATGATACCGAACAAGTCTCAGCAGCAGCCAGTAAAGCCCTATTAACCTTGGTGAGAGAAGGTGCCTTTGTCATTGGATTGTTGGTCGTCATGTTTTATAAATCATGGCAGCTTTCGTTGGTGTTTTTAGTGTTAGGGCCAATCATTGCTGTAATAGTATCTATTGTGAGCAAGCGGTTTCGTGAGGTCAGTAAGAATATTCAACAAGCCATGGGAAATCTCACGTCAACGGTAGAACAAGTTATTAAGGGCCATAAAGTGGTGTTGATGTTTGGTGGTCAGAAGCAGGAAAAGCAGCGCTTCGCCGAAAAAAATAATCACAACCGTCAACAGAATATGAAGTTAATCGTGGCACGTATTTTAAGTGTGGCTTCTATTCAGGTTATCGCATCAATTTCATTGGCCGTGGTGTTATATATTTCAAGCTTGCCTTACATGGTTGAAAAGCTTACTCCGGGGATTTTCGCTACGGTGGTGTTCAGTATGATCATGTTGCTTAAACCCCTAAAACAATTAACCACAGTGAATAGTGAATTTCAGCGCGGTATGGCGGCCTGTGCCAGTGTTTTTGAAGTGATTGATCAGAAAATCGAAGACGATAGCGGCACTCAAAAAATTGAACGGTTGCAAGGGGATATTGCGTTTAATGATGTAACCTTTAGTTATCCTGGAAGCGCCACGCCGGCGTTAAAACACATTAGTTTTGATGCAAAACAAGGCCAGTCAATCGCTTTGGTTGGACGCTCTGGTAGCGGTAAATCTACTATTTCAAGTCTGTTAACCCGTTTTTATAATGTTCAACAAGGACAAATTCGTTTGGATGGTATGCCTATCCAAGATATTAAACTCACCAATCTGCGTAAACAGTTTGCGCTGGTATCGCAAAGCGTTACCTTGTTCAACGATTCAATTGCTAACAATATTGCCTACGCGTCAAAAAATGTCATTCGTGAGCGAGTGATTGAAGCCGCAAAAATAGCCCATGTTGATGAGTTTGTTGATTTGTATCCCGACGGTTATGATTTCATGGTGGGCGAGGATGGCGCCAACTTATCAGGTGGACAACGTCAGCGTATCGCGATTGCTCGCGCTATCTATTTAGATGCACCTATTTTGATCCTGGATGAAGCGACCTCGGCACTGGATACTGAGTCTGAGCGTTTGATTCAAGATGCACTCGATAAGTTGCAACAAGGACGAACAAGCATTGTTGTTGCACACCGTCTTTCGACCATAGAAAATGCCGATAAAATTTTGGTCATTGAGCAAGGGCAAATTATTGAGTCAGGTGATCATCAGTCTTTGTTAGACAAAGATGGTGCGTATTCACAACTCCACAAACTTCAGTTTAGTGAAGGGGTCAAAGGGTAAGTGTCGTTTATCGAGAAAATGTGGTTCCAACCCACACCCACATACATGATAATTAAGTGGTTGTTTTTACCATTTATGCTGCTGTTTTGGCTAATAGCGCTTATTCGTAGGTGGGGGTATCAGGCAGGTTGGCTAAAGAGTCACGAAGTGCCAGTACCTGTTATTATTGTTGGAAATATATCAGTAGGGGGCAACGGTAAAACGCCTCTAGTGGTTTATCTGGCCAATTGGTTGGTCGACAATGGCTATAAGCCCGGCATACTGAGTCGTGGTTATGGCGGAAAGTCTTCGTTTTATCCCGCTGGTGTCGATGCACAGAGCGATGCAAAAAAAGTGGGTGATGAACCTATTTTAATTAAGCAGCGTGTTACATGCCCTGTGGTTGTTGATCCGAAACGCCCTAGAGGAGCTAAATACTTAGTCGATAAATATCATTGCAATATCATCTTGTGTGATGATGGGTTGCAACATTATGCACTGTCTAGAGACATTGAAATCGTTGTAGTTGATGGTACCCGTCGTCACGGTAACACGTGGTTGTTACCGATGGGACCACTTAGAGAGTCAGAAACACGCTTAGCGTCAGTCGATTATGTGATTAATAACGGTGGGCCAATCAAGAACAATGAAATATTAATGGAAATCATGCCCGACGATCTCATTAATGTGAGTGATGTTTCAAAATCCTCTCTTCTCACAGCCTTGAATGACGAGGTGACAGCGGTAGCTGCGATAGGTAATCCACAACGTTTTTTTTCATTACTTGAAAAGCATCAAGTCTCATTAAAAGAAACACGTTCGTTTATTGACCATTATCAATTTACCCAAGAAGATTTTCCAGAAGGCACAATCGTGATGACAGAAAAAGACGCGGTGAAGTGCCGAAATATTGCTAAAAATACTTGGTGGTTTTTACCCATTCGAGCCGAGCTTCCCGACTCGTTTTTAGGCCATTTAAAGACACAAATAGAATCTATACAAAAGGAAAAATGACCACTATGGCGTTTGACAAAAAGCTTTTAGATATTTTAGCTTGCCCCATTTGCAAAGGGAAAGTGCAGTACCAACAAAGTACTTCAGAAATAATCTGTCGATTTGATCGTCTTGCCTTTCCGATCAAAGACAATATTCCTGTGATGCTTGAAAACGAAGCCAGAGAGTTGACGCTTGAAGATCTTGAATCAATGGACAAATAGCGAATCATGAACTTCACAGTGATCATTCCGGCCCGTTATGCGTCGACACGTTTCCCGGGAAAGCCGTTAATAGAAATTAAGGGCAAACCTATGGTGCAACACGTTTATGAAAGGGCGCTAGAAGCAGGCGCAAGCCGCGTTATTGTGGCAACCGATGATGCTAGAATTGCTAAAACTGTCAGTGATTTTGGCGGTAAATATTGTATGACTGCGACACATCATGAATCAGGCACCGAGCGTTTAGCTGAAGTGGTAGATGTAGAAGGGTTGCTAGCTCATGAAATGGTGGTCAATGTGCAGGGCGATGAACCTTTCATTCCCGCCGAAAATATTCGTCAGGTAGCGCAAAATCTGTATGAGTATAGTCAAGCGCAAATGGCGACATTGGCGGTGAAAATAGATGACGTAGAAGATGTGTTCAACCCCAATGTGGTGAAGGTTGTCACTGACAAGTTGGGATATGCTTTGTATTTTTCTCGCTCTGCTATTCCCTATGATAGGAATCGCTTCATGGATGCCGATAATATTGATGAGATTGGTGACTTTTATATGCGCCATATCGGTATTTATGCTTATCGAGCCGGTTTTATTAAACAATATGTTGATTTGTCACCGTCTGGTTTAGAGCAGATCGAATCGTTAGAACAACTGCGAGTGTTGTGGCATGGCGAACGTATTCATGTTGATGTCGCCAAGCAGCCACCGCCGACAGGAATTGATACCCCTGAAGATTTAGAAAAATTGATTGCTACGTTAAAAAAAGGAGATGAATAATGCCTGTTGCTGTAATCACTGGCGCAAACCGAGGTATTGGCTTAGCGTTAACCAAACTTTATTTACAGCAAAAGTGGGATGTTTTTGCGCTGTGTCGAAATAGCTCTGATGAGCTCAATGCCACTTCGGCAAAGGTAATTACTCGTGTTGATGTTGGTAACCCTGATGCACTTCCAGACGCACTTAGTGGAATAAAAGATAGCAAAATAGATTTGCTAATTAACAACGCAGGCGTGCTGGCCAGAGACTCACTGGATCAATGGGACCCGCATACTATTGAACATCAATTTCGTGTCAATGCCCTTGGTCCTTTGTTGGTAACTCAATGCTTGTTGAATCAGTTTAAAGATGGCGCCAAGGTGGCCCATATCACCAGTAGAATGGGATCCATTGAAGACAACACATCAGGAAGTTATTACGGATACCGTATGTCCAAAGCAGCGCTCAATGCCGCTGGGAAGTCGATGGCGAATGACTTGAAACTCAAAAATGTTGCGGTCGCTTTGCTTCATCCTGGATACGTACAAACCGAAATGGTCAGCTATGGTGGAGATATCTCAGCAGACAACGCTGCTGAGCGTTTAGTGAAGCGTATTGAAGAGCTCAACATGGACAACACGGGATCATTTTGGCATTCCAATGGCGAAGTATTGCCTTGGTAGAAATAAGCAAACATGCTGCAAGCTGGTAACCGATTATGTTCAGTGTTTAAACTGCGCATGCTCGTTGTGGTATGGCTGCTTTTTGTTGAGAGCACCGCGATCGCAAGCGAAAACGTTCATGTGGCTATTGCTAGCAACTTCTTGCCAACCTTTAAATTGTTGCAAGGGGAGTTTGAGTCGCGAAATCAAGTAAAGGTGTTGGTCAGTGCTGGTTCAACGGGAAAGTTGTATGCGCAAATTATCCACGGAGCACCTTATGATGTGTTTCTTGCTGCTGATCAAGCGCGCCCTGAGATCTTAGAGCTGCAAGGACTAATTATTGAAAATAGTCGTTTTACCTACGCAATTGGCCAATTGGCCCTTTATCATCCGGGTATCGATGAGAATAACTTCACCTTTTTACAGCTAACAAATAGTGAAGCGCGTCTGTCTATGGCTAACCCTAAAACGGCACCTTATGGTGTGGCGGCAAAAAACTGGCTCGAACAGCAAGGTTTATGGCTGCCATTACGCAAACAGATCGTAACCGGTGAAAACGTCGGGCAGGCATTGTTGTTTGTGCATTCAGGCAATGCTCAGTTTGGTTTGGTGTCCTTGTCTAACTTAATCGCCTTAAAAAAAACACAATACACAACCATTCCTAACAATATGACTCAGCCCATCATACAGCAAGGAGTCAGACTTTCTGATCGTGACAGTGGCCGATTATTGATTGCATTTTTACAGTCAGATGTCGCCAAAAACTTGATTGAGCAAAACGGGTACTCATTGCCATGATGTTATCCGCTGAAGATTTAACCGCATTGTGGCTAACACTGAAGTTAGCGTTTATATCCACCTTTATTCTTTTATTGATTTGTTTACCCTTTGCCTATTGGCTAGCAAAAACAAGATGGCGTTTTCGATTCCTTGTTGAAGCCTTAGTCGCGCTACCGCTAGTATTACCGCCCACGGTATTAGGATTTTATTTGTTAATTCTGCTTAGCCCCAATGGAACACTTGGTGCGTTGTTTTCAGCGGTTGGTGCGGGTAATTTGGCATTTAGCTTTACCGGTTTAGTCATTGGTTCTTGTGTCTACTCTTTGCCGTTTGTTGTACAACCCCTACAAACAAGCTTCTCAAGTATTCAAGCCCGGCCTTTAGAGGTTGCCGCAACTTTGGGTGCCAATCCATGGCAGCGCTTTTATACAATCATTTTACCAACGATCAGGCCCGGGTTAATCAGTGCTGCTGTGCTCGGGTTTGCCCACACTACGGGAGAATTTGGCGTGGTTTTAATGATAGGAGGAAATATACCCGGTGAGACACAAGTTGTTTCAATCGCTATTTATGACCACGTTGAAACTCTTCAATACCAACAAGCACATTTGCTTGCTGGCATTCTGCTTCTCATATCGTTTGTGCTATTAGTCTGTGTTTACGGGACGAACCGTAAATTTCGGTTAGGTAATCGATGATGATTAATGTGGCTTTTCGACAACAATATGATTCCTGCCAGATAGCACTGGATATACAAATACCTAACAAGGGGGTAACAGCGGTCTTTGGCCCATCTGGAGCCGGTAAATCAACACTTTTACGGGTCATCGCGGGGTTAGAAAGTATTGATGATGCTACTGTAAGTGTTGGTGATGATATTTGGCAGTCAAATAGTCGATTTGTCGCTACACATGAGCGTGGGGTCGGTATGGTTTTTCAGCAGCCTTGTTTGTTCGAACACTTGACCGTTGAGCAAAATATTTTGTATTCCACACGGTTGGGCCGGGCAAGGAAAAGCCTTGATGAATACCGAGTTGATGACTTTATATCGCGATTTGGTTTAGCACCACTAATGCAGCGTCTGCCACATACTTTATCGGGCGGAGAGCAACAGCGGGTTGCTATTGTCAGAGCTATCGCCGCTCAGCCAAAAGTGCTGTTGATGGACGAGCCCTTGTCATCCCTTGATGATGGGCTAAAAGCTGAGTTTATGGACGAACTGGGTGTATTGTTACAAAATTTACACTTACCCGTCGTGTATGTAACTCATTCTTTAGCTGAAGTGGCTAAAATATCGCAACATTTGCTGCTAATTGAACAAGGGAAGTGTGTTGGTCAAGGCAAGACCAATGAGTTGCTTACTGACCTGGATAGCCTATTAGCTAAGTCTATCAATGCCAAAAGTGCGCTAGAGGCAACCGTCATATCGCACGATACAAAGCATCATATGAGTGTGCTTGCAACGTCGGCAGGCGACCTTTTTACTACCAAGATTGATAAACCCATTTCACACAAATTAAAAGTGGTTATCCAAGCCAAAGATGTGAGTGTCACACTGAGTCGACAACAAGATACGAGCATTTTAAACGTACTTGAAGGGCAGGTTGTGGGGTTTGAAAACACTGAGTCAGGCAGAGTCACTCTGAAAGTTTCGGTCAACAGTTGTTTTATTTTGAGTCAAATAACACAGCGCTCTTTTTCACAGCTAGCCATCGACATTGGTTGCAAGGTGTTTATACAAATTAAGTCGATGGCGCTGTGCTAGTTCGTCCTTGAACTAGGCGCTTTGTTTATTTTTGCTTTCTTGAATTCTCGTTAAATTGTGCGAGTCGCCATGGCAGGAGGTATACCCGCGGCTTTCTTGGCTGGTCCAAATACTGCAATTTGACCAACAACCCACAACACCAGCATACCAGCGGGTACGAAATACCAGTCCAGCGCGTTTAAGCTAAACATATTTACCAGTAACATATTTAATCCTATTGTGGCGACAGCACCGAGTATTACCCCAACCGTACTGATTAAAAAGTTCTCCACCATGAAGTATCGAACTATTGCCCCTTGGCTTGCGCCTAGCGCTCGGCGTGTTCCGATTTGTTTCTTACGACGATTCACACTAAAACTGGCAAGACCAACGATCCCTAAACCTGTGACGATAGTGAGCACAACCATGGTAGTTGAAAGGATTTTAATCATTGCAGCATCGCCACGATAACTGCGCTCTCGTGTTTCTTCAACACTTCTAAGCCCACGGATGATCCGTTGTTTATTTGACGAAGCGAGTGCTTCTTCAATCAACGGCATCAGAGTATCCCGTTGCCCAGCTTCGGTGCGAATAAAATAACGGGTTGAAGAAAACTCAGTGATCTCAGGTGTTAGAACAACATGTTCTACATCTTCCCATCTTACCCATGGAGCTTGAATTTTGTCGACAATACCTTTGATGATAACTGGTTCAGTTGGCCCAATATAAATCGTTTTGCCGACTGTATCTTGCCATGGGATATCAGGAAACATTGACTCTGCAAAGGCTTTTGTCACTAATGCCGTATCGGGCCAATCTCGACTGTTTCCTTCACGCCAGCGGATATCAGACAGGTCGAAGTTTTGACCTGCAATCACTTCAAGGTCAAGGGTGTTAACACCGTGCTCATCAACCATGTAAACGGCGGCACCTTCGTCTGGTTTGTCTTCGCCAGCTTCGACTTGAAAACTCATTGACCAGCCGCCTCCAGAGGTGGGGATAGCATTGATTTGAATGGCATCAATCACACCTGGTGTGTTGCGTATCATCTCCAAATCGGTAACGGCTGTTGATTTGGCATCAAAGTTTTCACCAAAGCCAGTCGTTGTCAGGTAGAAACTATTGTCTTCATCAATGCCGCTTGTTCTGTCCATGAGTTCTGCACGCTCGATAATGATAAAGATTGAATTCACCACAATTGTCATAGTAACTGCAATTTGAATGGCGATGAGCACTGCGCCAACTTTGTTGCGCATTAGTGCACGAAATATTGGTCCGATTTCCCATTGAGTCATGATGATCTCCTTATTGGCTTTTAAGTTGGATAGCGGGGGCAATATTGCACGCACGCCAAGTGGGGTACATACCAGCCAAAATACTCGATACGATGGCCAGCGCAATGGCGCTAGCAACCATAGTGAGGTCAAGGCCTACTAGGTTTTGCACAAATTCGCCATAGAGGGTTTTAATCCCCTCTAGTCCTAAGTAGGCAAGTGCAAGACCGAACAATCCACCAGCAATGCCAATGACCGCTGTCTCGACCAAGTGTTGTAAAAACAAGTCGGTTTTAGAGGCACCAACAGCCCGTCTTAAGCCTATCTCTGATGCTTTACCTGTGAATTTGGCCAGCAATAAGCCAATTGTATTAAGCAAACAAACAAGCAAAAACATAAAGGACACCCACATCATGATTTGTGCATCATCTGCCACTACTTCTTGGTTTTCCATCCACTCCATGACGTTCGATAATTGGTTATTAATCGGGCGAGGGAAGCGGCCTAACGCTTTTTGCTCGGTTACATAGTTATTTAAGAAATCCATGTACTTAGCTTTTTCGTCACTGTTGCGAAGTTCCACCCACATTTGAAAGTTGATACATTCAGATTGCAGGAAGGCGGCAAATCCTTCGCCTTCTGGCGATTTCCAGCAATTGGTGTTTCCACCATTGGTAAGTTCAAGCTCCTGTTTCATATAAAACGGCATGAAAACTTCTTCAGTTTCATCAAACGCGCCGGTTGTTACATCGTAGAATCGCGGCACGAGCACCCATTCGTCTAACACACCAACAACACGAAAGTTT
Source organism: Aliiglaciecola sp. (assembly GCA_028356795.1). GTDB lineage: Bacteria > Pseudomonadota > Gammaproteobacteria > Enterobacterales > Alteromonadaceae > Aliiglaciecola. The sequence continues at coordinate 15,369 of JAOMVH010000049.1, forward strand.
TTACCAACAACGCGAATGGTTTTACCCACTGAATTTTCACCACCAAATAGTCGTTCATTGGTTGCTTTGCTGATCACTACAACATAGTCGCGGTTTTCACCTGCACTGTCTTGCCAGCCGCTACCGTATAAAAATGGCGTGTCGAACATCGGGAAAAAATCAGAAAATGCTAATCGGATACTGGCCATAAACGGCTTTTCATCCTGACCTTCAGGTTCAATAACACCGCCCGTTGAAGCCATAGCAGACTGTCTGAATGCTTGTTTTGCATTCATTAAATTAGTGGCTTCAGTCCAGGTGATTTGGTCAGGTGGCTCATTGTTACTATTGGCGCCATCATGGGGGTCCCAACTATCCACTTGAACATAAAACAGTTGCTCACTTTTATGGGGAATAGGGTTGGCTGACATTAAGTAATTGACCGTGATGGTGGTCATGCTTGCGCCAATTCCTAAGGCGATTGCGGTCACCATAAGGACACTTAATATGGGATTTCGCTTGATACTTTTAAATGCCAAGCGTAGGTAATATGCAAACATATTCTTCTCCCTATGCGCTGGCAACGCTATCAAGCGATACCACATCATTTAACTCGCTGACCTTTCCATCACGAACATAAATGTTTCGTTTGGCTTGGGTCGCAAGGTCTTGGTCGTGGGTCACCATGACAATCGTGGTACCCTCATTGTTAATTTGTTTTAACAGGTCCATCACGCTGAGTGCCATTTTGGTATCAAGGTTACCGGTTGGCTCATCGGCAAGTAAGAAGCGAGGGTTGCCGGCTAATGCTCTGGCAATGGCCACACGCTGTTGTTGTCCACCTGATAATTGTGAAGGTAAGTGCTTCATGCGATTCGCTAAGCCGACAAGCTCAAGGCTCTCTTCAATGCGTTTTTTGCGCTGTGCGCTGTTGAAACCTCGATATCGAAGGGGAACATCGACATTGTCAAACAGATTTAAATCTG
>JAOMVH010000005.1 GCA_028356795.1 Aliiglaciecola sp.
GTTGTTAGCGGGCGCCCTATAAACACCTTCTGATTTCAAAGTATGCACTGCCATTGCAACCATTTCCCAAGCCATGTCTTCATCTACTTCTGAAGTTGGATTCGAAAACATCTCAAATCCTGTAATTTCCGACAATAACTTTAGACTTTCAGCTTTAACTCTAAGTGAGTCAGTAAAGGCTGAGTTATTCCACCCCCACATCCATGAGCCACTTCCGGGAGAAAAGGTACCAATAGGAATGAAGTTAGCTTGAACTTTCTTGCCGTCACTAGAACGAAATATAATTCGTTCATTTTTTGGTTCTAGGTCATATCGTTCGAAATGTCCAAGTCCAAATTGATTTTCAAGGTAACTTTGTTTTTTCTCTAAGTCATCATAACTTGAGTCTATAAACGATTGGAATTCTTCATCATCCATGGAAATACTCATAACACCCCGATAAGGGGCAATTGCTTGCATGCGAAAATCGCGAAGCCGCATGCGAGTAATTGTCCCAGCGAGCGCAGCGAGTGAGCTTGATCGGTTTGTTAGGCATTTACTTGCTACCTACTTGTAATGAGATTTCTAATGGTTGATCGTTACTTTCTCTTTCAGCCTTAAGGTTTCTAACCCTAAAGTTTGTACCTTGGTTTTCCAAGTTGTACTCCACCAACTCACCGTTTGGCCTTTGTAAAATCCATATTTCGAGCTCTGGGCCATATGACTCTACACTTACAACATCAATTGTAGAAGATTGAGCATGTGCTCCCTCTTTGGTATGAAGTAGTAAGACAAATATCCGTTGAGCGTTTAGATTAAGTTTTGAGGGTTCAACAAAGCTGGCCTTTTTACTTTCATTTAGCCAAGCAGAAACAGTTCGGTCCTCATCCACTTTACTGGTCGAAGAGCAACTAATAAGAAAAAGTAAAGATACTGAGATGATAAAAGTTTTCATGAAACGTCCTTTGTAAGTGCCTAACAGCTTATTATGTAGACCTCACAGTAACACGCATTCAGTTTCACTGCTTATCTCCACAATTCTTTAATCTATATCAGTAGCTTACATTAAAAATCGACTGTTATACCATCAGAAATTCTGCGTGTTACTGAGACTCCTCAGTAATCCCGGCCTCGCCAAGTTACCAAATCTATACTTTTCAATGCGTTACATATAATGGCTGCTCATTTCCTACATTTACTGAGACTTCACAGTAATTACATACTAAAAACTGAACCTAAAACCATATTTAGTACAGGATACAGAGCAGTTATAACGATTTTATAATGCGTGTTACTGAGAATTCTCAGTAATCACACAACAAATAAAATTGGAGATACTTTATGGCACAAAGCCCGTTTCTTGAAGAAGTGCGCAAAATAATGAGGACCAAGCACTACTCTATTCAGACTGAAAAAACCTACCTTCTTTGGATAAAGCGGTTCATTCTTTTCAGCCAAAAACGCCATCCAAAAGACTTAGGTGAACGAGAGGTCACTGCGTTTCTGACTCACCTTGCTGTCGACAGGCATGTTACATCTTCAACACAAAACCTCGCACTGTGCGCTATCGTGTTTATGTATAAGCACGTCTTTGAACGAGAGTTAACGCTTTTACCGGATACTGTTCGAGCTAGAGCACCTAAACGAGTGCCTACGGTACTAAGCCATGATGAAGCAATGAGCATCATTGGCCAGATGAATGAAAAATATCGCCTGATGTTTTCGTTGCTTTATGGCTGTGGCTTACGCAAAGCTGAACTGCTTAAACTTAGAGTCAAAGACATCGACTTCGCTGCGAAAAGTGTTTTTGTGTTTAGAGGAAAAGGGGGTAAAGATAGAGTGACGATGTTACCTAACAATCTAACAGCCTCACTTAAGATTCAAATCGATGCAGTTCGACAAATTCATCAAAAAGACATTGCTGAGGGTAGTGGTGAAACCAGCTTGCCTGCAGGATTAGCAAGAAAATACCCCTATGCTATTAAAGAGTTCAAATGGCAGTATTTATTCCCCTCAACAAACCGATGTCAGCATCCAGTGGATGGTTATTATTGTCGGCATCACCTTCATTGGACGGCATTGAGAAAAGCAGTTAAAGCTTCAGGGGTTACAAAGCATGTGACTGCACATACCTTCAGGCACTCCTTTGCAACACAACTGTTGCTTTCTGGTGCTGATATCAGAACGGTACAAGAGTTACTAGGCCACAACGACCTAAGAACCACTCAAATTTACACTCATGTTATTGGCCAGCATTCTTCTGGAACAACGAGCCCATTAGATAGGTAATTCTTTGGTGGACGAATGTCTGCTATTGGCGATATGGGTAGCAAGAGAATAAAAGCTAAAGTTTGCGACACTCGATAGTGACCGCTTACCACCCAAAGGGATTGATCACGCTTACAGCTGCGAATTTGCGATTACTCAGTTCTGCCGCTGGGCGGAGACCACCCAATGACGATCCGCCATTCGATCATCATGTTAATTCAGCATCACTAGGTATCGCAGTTGGTGCGAAATCATGAGTCCAAAGTCTGATGTTCAACTCTTCGGTGCCATTACGGGACGACCATCCTTCCACCTGATCATCCCCACCATGTGCCGCAAGCAGATATTGAGTTCATTTAATATAAAAGTATCTAGGTGACGGGGTTATGTGCCTTTGCCGCGATTTCAATCAACAAATAATGAAAGGAACTCAGATGAAAAAGTTGTTTTTGACTTTCTGTCTGCTATTACCAACTTTGTTTGCTAATGCCGAGCAGCCTCTTACCAAAGATCTTGTCGTCAACCTCCAGAGCACCATGACGCAACTTGAAAAGTTACAAGATAAATATCCCGCCCTGAAAGAAGAAGATATAAACGCGAATTTGTTCAATACCAAAAATCAGTTAGCTTTGATAGAGGCCGCAGGAGCGACTAATGCCATTGAAAAAGTAGTAAAAGGTGCGGGCTTCGATGATATTGAATCTTTTTTGGAATATGCCCAGCGTATGACCAGCAGTATGTTTACCGTAATGAAAGAACAAATGCCCCCGGGCATGAATATGGATGCCTTGATTAAACGGCAGGAAAGTACACTGTCGGCAATAAAATCATCAGGACTGCCTGAAACTACCATCGCAGAAATGAAGAAAGGCCTAGCAGAAATGAAAGCTCAGGCAGAGATGATGGAAAAGGCCGCTGTTCATGCCAAGCCAGGCGATGTTTCTTTCATGCGTCAAAACCTGGCTTGGGTGATGCAGCAATTTGAGGCTTCTATGGGGGCAAACTGATCCCCGCTTTAGCGAGAATGACAAGGCGCAAATCCCCCCAATTAGTTCTACCACCAATTTAGAGGGCGGGTTTTCATGAGTTACTAATCTCTTGAAGCAAAAACGTTGGTTAGGTTGATAAAGGGCGAATGTTTGCTATCAAAAACGTTTTGATTTTTAATGGTTGATACCGAGTGCTGTAATTCGCTCTAACCGTCTGCAAGGTTGGGTCCAAACCAATCAACCAAAACCGCCAGATTGGTAGCTGCTGTTATGTCAGCTTCATGTTACGCAATAACCATTTTTGATATCTCTATCGTAAATCCGATTAAGGCCAAAACTAGTCCAACACCTCCGATAGCATTTCCTCTACCAAGCACAATGCCGAGCCTTACAAACATTTTACTAATATAAATGACAACACTGAGAAATACGGTAAACACAGTAAATGCGACGTTTGCGATTATGCTCATCGAAGGGTCCCAAATTGAGACTATTGCTACACAGATAACCCAAATAAAAATATACGACCCTATCGCAATTCGACTCCAGTCCTTTCTAGTCCCGGGTCTGCGTACAAAGCGGAACTGAACTCTTTCGAAGAAAGCTTTGAGGTTTTCCGCTTGCGCAGGTAAGTACAGCTCGATGGTAACCAGCAATAAACCGATGATTTGTATAGTAAAACTTACCCAGTATATTACGTTACCAGCCAAAAGGTCTTAACCTCCCATAGTCATATTGAATGATATCTAGATTGCTCACAAAGTTAACATAAAACTATTGGTGATATAACGCCATTTTTATACATTACGCAGCGTCAAGGTATTGATCATACAAGCGAATGCAAGTGCGATACCTTCGACAATGTTATTTTTATCAGCGTTTGAAATAAGAAAATGGGAACTCAGTGAAATAGGCTATTCAATGGATTGCAGCTTCTCAATAATGGCTTGATTGGCGGCTGGGAATGCTAATTCGAGCAGATTTTCAATCTCAACCCAACGGGTCAGTTGCCCTTCCTTACCATGGGGATCATGGTCAAAGCCTTCCACCAATGAAATATGCAAGCAAACTTGTTTATCTCCATAGTCATGTTCTATCAGCATCAAAGGCGTTTGTTGGGTAACGTTTATGCCAACTTCTTCAGCCAGCTCGCGCTCCATTGCTTGCTCGACACTTTCACCGCTTTCAATTTTACCGCCAGGGAACTCCCACAAGCCGCCCTGATGTAAATCATCGGCTCGCTTACTAATAAAAATTTGCGTTCCTTTTTTGATTACGCCAACGGCGACATTAACCACTTTCATTGTTACTCACTTTAAATTATGCAGGCTGGGCTGCCGGGAAAAATAAAAAAGGGATAGCTCATGCCATCCCTTTTAGGTTCTTGCTACACAGATAATGTTACTTAAGTTTACCGTGGCATTGTTTGTACTTTTTACCAGACCCACAAGGGCACGGATCATTACGGCCAACTTTTGGCCCTTCTCGTACTTCTGGTTTAGAGCCTGACGCAGCGGTATCTTCACTCTCGTTTGGTGAGTCATGCTCGAAGTTTTTAGGTCCTTCATCAGCTTGGCGGCGCTGTTCTTCAACGGCTTCAACATCTGATTCAGCTTGAACACGCACTTTGCTCAGAATATTGATCACTTCAACCTTAAGGTTTTCTAACATTTCTGAGAACAACTGGAATGATTCACGCTTATATTCTTGCTTTGGATTTTTCTGAGCATAACCCCGTAAATGGATTCCTTGGCGAAGATGATCCATCGCCGCCAAATGCTCTTTCCAAGAACTATCAAGGTTCTGCAACATGACCGCTTTTTCAAACTGCCTCATGACATCAGGACCGACCGTTTCTTCTTTAACTCGATAAGCTTCTTTTACTTCATGTAAGATTCGCTCACGAAGCTTCTCTTCGAACAACTTATCATCTTCGTCAAGCCAGGTTTGGATCGGTAATTCCATTAAATAATCACCTTTGATCCGCTCTTCAAGACCAGCGACATCCCACATTTCCTCTAATGACTGAGGAGGAATGTAGTCATCTATCAGGCTACTTGTCACATCTTCTCTAATCGCATCGATGGTGTCACTAATGTCACCCTCGTCCAGCAACTCATTACGTTGCTCGTAGATGACCTTACGTTGATCGTTGGCCACGTCATCAAACTCAAGCAGCTGCTTACGCATGTCGAAGTTTCTGCCTTCCACTTTACGTTGTGCATTTTCGATAGCTCTGGTTACCCATGGGTGCTCAATCGCTTCACCGTGTTCCATACCCAAGCGTTTCATCATGTTGCCCATTTTTTCGGAGGCAAAAATACGCATTAAGGCATCTTCTAATGACAAGTAGAAACGTGAAGACCCCGGGTCACCTTGTCGTCCTGAACGGCCTCGAAGCTGGTTATCGATACGTCTAGATTCGTGACGTTCAGTACCTATAATATGCAAACCACCAGCTTCAAGCACTTTTTTGTGCTCTTCTTCCCACTGGGCTTTGATTTTTTCGACTTTCTCAGGCTTAGGGTCATTAATTTTAGCAATTTCAGACTGCCAGTTACCACCCAATACGATATCCGTGCCACGACCAGCCATGTTAGTAGCAATCGTCACCGCACCGGCTCTACCAGCCTGAGCAATAATATCCGCTTCGCGCAAATGCTGTTTGGCGTTCAATACTTCGTGAGGTATCTTGGCTTTTTTCAGTACACCCGATATCAACTCTGAGTTTTCAATTGATACTGTACCTACCAGCGTTGGCTGACCACGTTTCACACATTCTTTGATATCTTCGACAATCGCTTCATATTTTTCAGCGGCAGTCAGGTAGATTAAATCTGCTTTGTCTTTACGGATCATTTCGCGGTTAGTTGGAATAACCACGGTTTCAAGACCATAAATAGAGTTAAATTCAAACGCTTCGGTATCCGCCGTACCTGTCATACCAGACAGTTTTTCGTACAAACGAAAGTAGTTTTGGAAAGTAATTGATGCCAAGGTTTGGTTTTCGTTTTGAATCTTAACGTTTTCTTTGGCTTCGACCGCCTGATGCAGACCTTCAGACCAACGACGACCTTCCATCGTACGGCCAGTGTGCTCATCAACGATAACGATTTCGTCATCTTTAACAATGTAATCAACGTCTTTACTAAACAATTTATGCGCACGTAAAGCCGCGTTGACATGATGTAATAATGAGATGTTGGCAGCAGAGAACAAGGAGTCTTCTTCATTCAAGATACCCTGTCGTTGTAAGATTTCTTCCACGTGGATTTGTCCACGTTCAGTAAGATGAATTTGCTTACCTTTTTCATCAATGGTGAAGTCTCCCTCACCCTCTTTTCCTGCTTCATCACCTTCTTTGTCTTCTGCTTCTTGTTGGATGAGTTCAGGGATAATCAGGTTAATTTTGCGATACAGTTCTGAACTATCTTCAGCCTGACCGGATATAATTAATGGTGTTCTAGCTTCATCAATCAAGATAGAGTCAACTTCATCGATAACCGCAAAATTCAGGCCTCGTTGCACCCGATCTTGCGGGCTAAAAGCCATGTTGTCACGCAGGTAGTCAAAGCCAAATTCATTGTTGGTACCATATGTGATGTCAGCGGTATAAGCTTCTTTCTTTTCAGGATGAGACATCCCAGGTACATTACAACCCACAGTTAAACCAAGAAATTCAAAAAGCGGTCTACTCCAATCGGCATCACGCTTTGCCAAATAGTCGTTCACTGTAATGACATGAACGCCCTTGCCAGATAATCCATTCAAGTATGCAGGAAGTGTTGATGTAAGGGTTTTACCCTCACCCGTACGCATTTCAGATATTTTGCCTTGATGTAATACTTGTCCACCGACCATTTGCACATCAAAGTGACGCATTTTGAACACGCGCTTACTCGCTTCGCGCACAATAGCAAAGGCTTCTATGAGGATATCATCAAGTGTCTGACCGTCAGCGAGACGTTGCTTAAACTCTGTAGTTTTAGCTTTTATCTCGTCATCACTTAACCCTTCGTACTCGTTTTCAAGTTGATTGATGTGAGTGACGTTTTTATTCAGTTTTTTCAACAGGCGGTCGTTTCGACTACCAAAAATCTTTTTAAATATGCTCGAAAACATGGATTTACAGCTTCCAATCTAACGGATTAAACTATCTGCGTCATTGCTAGATAGCGAAAATAAAACAATCGGCTCCATGTGGAGCCGATTGTCAAAAACTTTTGGGGTAATACCCTAGAGTCAGCGATTTTTATATACAAAAGGCAAGGGATCTTGCTGTTTTCCGTGTTTTAATACTTCATAATGTACGTGAGCACCAGTCGACCTTCCTGTGCTCCCCATTACCGCAATTTGTTGTCCTTTTGTGATCACGTCGCCGATTTTAACACTGAGTGCTTTGTTATGACCATAGCGTGTCACGATCCCGTCGCCGTGATCTATTTCTACCAGTTGGCCATAGCCATATCTATCGCCCGACCAAGTTACAAGGCCGGCCCCAGTTGACACCACTGGCTCGCCTTCTTTTCCGGCGAAATCTAAACCGTTATGCATCGCTGGCAATCCACTAAACGGGTCTTTTCTTACGCCATAGTAGGAAGATAACCAACCAGACTTAATCGGTCTACCAGTCAGTTCGACTTGTTCTTTGATATGGTGATTCATCATGATGGATTCAAGGGCAGCCAACTGCTGAGTTTTACTATCAAGGGTATGTAAGGCCATATCGATAGCATCTAGCATCTCATTATTACCACTAATGGTAATTTCAGATTCACCTAATGGGCCGCCAATAGCCGGCAGTTGGTTAAAGCTAAACTCTTCTTGACTCAAGCCAGCTTGATCGACCAAACGTGCACCTAATGCGTTAACACGTTGAATTTCACTTTGTACATCTGCTAGCTTCAACATAATGCCGGCAAGTTGTTGTTGTGTTGCTGTTCGCAGCTCGGTTACTTCTTGCTGTTGCTGCACAAACCCACTTTGAGCAAATTCGATTCTCGCTTGTGTGTCTTCAACATCATTGGTCGAGCGGCTAGACACAAGTAACAATCCACACAACAAAACAAAAGACGTAGAAAGCCTTCTCTTACCAATTTGGTAGGAGTACTCTCTTGTTTTGCCTTTGTAGTGGAGTGTCAAACTCATGTTTATTTTGTCTCTTTTGCATTTAAGCCGGCAGGCATTCTATTCGTCTTCGTACAATTAATGAAGTACTTTTAGGTATTTAAAGCCAATCAAATTGATTAAAATTTATACAATTGTATCGACTTTATTCAATTTTTACTTGGCTTAATTTTTCAAATTTTTATATATCAGTTAACAATACCTTGTAAAATATGTGGTTATCAAGGCCTTTTACTGAGGTTATATTAACGCACAAATAAAAATGCCGCAAAATGCGGCATTTAAAAAAATCAAACTAGCCTGCTAAAACAGGTGATGCAAAGTGAATAGGTACTTCGTCTTGAGTATCATAACTTACATACTCCCAGCAGCTTGCATCTTGCAACATCGCATTTAGCAACTTGTTGTTTAGACCATGACCAGATTTATAGGCTTTCAACTCGCCGACAATACTATGACCGCCCAAATACAAATCACCAACAGCATCAAGTATTTTGTGTTTTAAAAACTCATCGTCATAGCGCAACCCTTCTGGATTCAATACCCGATATTCATCAAGTGCTACCGCGTTTTCCATACTGCCACCTAAGGCAAGGTTGTTAGCGTTCATATATTCTAGATCACGCATAAACCCGAATGTTCTTGCTCGACTAACTTGGTCAACATAAGAAGAGGCGTCAAAATCCATCACCACATGCTGGCGGGTTTGACTGATAACAGGGTGGTCAAAATCTATTTTGAAATCCACACGAAAGCCATCATGGGGATGGAATTCGGCCCACTTATCATCTTCTTCAACACGAATGGTTTTTGTAATACGAATAAATTTCTTGGGAGCATTAAGCTCTTCGATGCCAGCTGATTGCAACAAGAATATGAACGGACTCGCGCTGCCATCCATAATCGGTAATTCGTTGCTATTTACTTCCACAATAATGTTATCAATACCCAATCCTGCTAACGCCGAGGCCAAGTGTTCAACCGTAAAGATTGAAACACCATCTTCGTTGCTCAAACATGTGCATAGAACTGTATCGCCAACAGCATTCGCTTTGGCGGGAATATCCACGTGAGGCTCAAGGTCTATGCGGCGAAATACAATACCTGTATTTGCCGGCGCAGGCCGGAGAGTCATGGTGACCTTTTCACCTTTGTGCAGACCAATCCCTGTTTCTTGCACAGCATGTTTGATTGTGCGTTGCTTAATCATTCACAAATTGCCTATTGAAACATTATTCAAGCTAAAAAACGGCACGTAGTTTACTGACTAACTGGTCCAATGTCAAAAAACTGTAACATGGAACCATACTTGCTTGGTTAAAAATCACGTAACGCGACTTCATTTGGCTCTATGAGCCGTCAAGCTTTCTCTCAATTTCGCCCTCGTCGATGCTAATTGAGTCACTCAAATCAGTTTATTACCTGTCCGCCAATCGCTCCCATTTCTATAAAACTTCGTTATCCCAGATCGCTAAGACCAAGATTTCCGCTAATAATTCACATTTGTGCAATATTAGTCGGCTTGTTTACGCAAAAACGCAGGAATATCCAAATATTCGTAATCACAGTTCGCATCCGCTTTTTCTTCTGTCGCAACCGCTTTACTCATATCAGCAGCCGCATTGCCAACACGATCGGTCGTTTCAGCTTGCAGTTTAAAGTTTTTGGCTTCAGCAGAAACTCTTGAACCTTGACTACTTACTAGCGAGATATCAGGTTTACGTTCTGCGCCAATACCAGTAGCAACCACTGTCACTCTGAGCTCTTCGGTCATTTCCATATCGATAACCGTACCCACTACCACAGTAGCGTTTTCAGAGGCAAAGGCTTTCACTGCATTACCCACTGTCTCGAATTCATCAATGGCGAAATCAGGTCCAGCGGTAATGTTAACCAAGATGCCACGAGCACCAGACAAGTCGATATCTTCTAATAAAGGACATGCAATAGCGGCTTCTGATGCTTCTTCTGCACGATCTTCACCCGTTGCTGAACCACTCCCCATCATTGCCGTACCCATCTCTGACATCACTGTTTTGACATCCGCGAAATCCACGTTGATCAAACCAGGGCGAGTAATTAGTTCTGCAATCCCTTGAACTGCGCCACGCAAAATATCATTTGCTGCACTAAATGCTTGAAGCAATGGCGTACCGCGCCCCATCACTTTCAATAATTTTTCATTGGGGATGGTGATCAAAGAATCAACATACTTTGATAACTCTTCAATCCCTTGGTCTGCAAATTCAGTGCGCTTTCTTCCTTCAAAAGGGAACGGTTTGGTAACAACGGCAACCGTTAGAATACCCAACTCTTTAGCGACTTTTGCCACTTCAGGTGCAGCGCCAGTTCCGGTACCGCCGCCCATTCCAGCGGTAATGAAAACCATATCCGCACCTTCAAGGCTTTGGCGAATAGTTTCACGATCTTCTTCAGCAGCCTGACGACCAATATTCGGGTTAGCTCCCGCTCCTAAGCCTTTGGTAACACTTGAACCAATTTGCAAGGTAACGTTAGCAGAAGAACTGCGTAACACCTGTGCGTCTGTGTTCACCGCAATGAACTCAACCCCTTCAATACTTTGCGATACCATGTGTTCGATGGCATTGCCGCCACCACCACCGACGCCGATCACTTTGATGACAGCTTCTTCGCTGTGACTATCCATTAATTCAAACATTCTATTTCTCCGATTTTTGCGCGATAAAATGTAAACCGACGAGATTTACATTCATTTTTTTTAAGGTTCCGATATGCGTCCATATTCAGAACTCTCCCTTAAACCAACTTTGAATACGTTCCCATAGCCCTTCAGAAGCACTACTTTTTTGCGATGACTTTGCTTGCAGTGACTCTTTGCCATATTGCAACAGACCAATTACGGTCGCAAAAGATGCATCCTCAACGTATTCAGATAACCCTTTTATGCCAATCGGTGCGCCAACGCGCACCGGCATTTGAAATAACTCTTCAGCAAACTCCACAGCGCCTTCCATTTTAGCTGAACCGCCGGTTAAGACGATCCCTGCAGCAATTTGCTCTTCCCATCCACTGGCTTTTATTTCTTCATGGATGAGTTCAAACAACTCTTGATAACGAGGTTCAATGACCTCGGCTAACGTGTGTCTCGACATCATTCTTGCCGGACGTCCACCTACGCTAGGAACCTGTATTTGTTCTTCCATACTGACCATGTCTCGCAATGCGCAGGCATAGTTGACTTTTATTTCTTCCGCATGGTTGATAGGTGTTCTAAAAATCTTCGCGATATCACTGGTTATCTGATTTCCAGCAACCGGTATCACCGCCGTATGTCGAATCGCACCGTCGGTATATATGACCATATCAATGGTGCCGCCACCAATATCGACGACACACACACCGAGTTCTTTTTCATCATCGGTCAACACTGCGTAGCTTGAGGCCAAGGCAGAAAAAATCATTTGGTCTGCATTCAACTCACAACGCTCTACACACTTAACCAAATTTTTAGCCATGTCATCTGCACAGGTAATAATGTGAGCTTTGGTTTCCATTCTTACCCCTGACATACCAATGGGGTTTTTAATCCCTTCTTGTACATCAATGGTGTATTCCTGAGGCAACACGTGCAACAAACGTCTCTCTAGCGCAATTGGCACCGAGCGGGCAGCATGCACAACGTTGTCTACATCATCTGCCGTCACTTCTTGATTATTAATTGGTACCATGCCGCTTTCATTCTGGCATTTCACATGTCTGCCAGAAATTGACATAAACACCGATGAAACCTGACAATCAGCCATCAATTCCATCTCGCCGACGGCCCGCTTAACCGACTGAACGAGCAAATTCAAATCATTGACGCCGCCTTTATCCATTCCCTTGGCAGAATGCGTGCCGACACCAACGATACTGATCCCGCCATCGTCGAGTACTTCCCCAACAACCGCTTTCACTTTGCTGGTACCCATGTCCAAGCCAACAATGAGGTTTCTTTCTGCAACTTTAGACATTATGTTTTGTTCTCACCTTTTCTAACTCTCTTGTTCAACGGATGTTGCGCTTTTCCAACCTACTGCCAGGCCAGTGTCGTAACGTAAATCGACATAATCTATTAACTTGCCCTGCTTCAATAAAAGTGGGTAAACGTCGACAAAACGTTGCAGTCTATTCACAAACTCAGAACGACCCAAATTCAATTTCACCCCATTACTGAGGATCACATTCCAAGCAAAACGCTCACTTAAATACAACTCATCAATCGTCAAACTGGCACTATTAAGTAACGTTTGCATTGCTCGATAACCTTGAAGCGCTGTTTGTTCGCTTCCCCCAGGACCAAAAAGGTCTGGCAACGCACTATCATTAGATTGTGCTTCAAAAGTTTGTCCGTATTGATTCAATAATGAATCACTGTTCCATCTTGCACTGGGGATTTCTTCCACCACGTGCACATTTAAACTATTTGGCCAACGCTTTCTTACTGATGCACGATAAACCCAAGGCAAAGCTTCAATGTCTTGGTGCAGTGCATCCACGTTTAACTCAAAAAAACTCTCTGAGTGTTTTCCCCTGACGACACCCTCTATCTGAGTGTCTTCAACATGGGTCAGGTTGCCACTTACTAGCACCTGATTAATTGGTGCCTTTTGCGAATCTTCTAACCAGTCATTCAATAACCAACTTGCATAGGCAAGTCCGAGCAAAACTGCTCCTAAAAAAACCATCCCAGTCATTCGATAACGAGCTGTGGCGGTGCTTTTGTCTTCCAACTGCTCCACGTTTAGGTGTCCGCAGTGCGTAAAATTGCTAAGGCAAGCTCGCTAAAACTCAACCCGGCTTGTTTAGCGGCCATTGGCACCAAGCTCTTTTCTGTCATACCCGGTACGGTATTGGCTTCAAGCAAGTAAAAGTCTCCTTGCTCATCTTGCATAAAGTCAACCCGCCCCCAACCGGAACCATCTACAGCACGAAACGCCTCAAGTGCGAGTTCGCCCAGTTTTAGTTCTTGTTCGGCAGATAAACCGCTAGGACAAAAATATTCTGTACTATTAGAGTGATATTTTGCGTCATAATCATAAAACGTATGAGGAGTAGACATACGAATAGATGGCAAAGCTACGCCATTCAGAATTGTCACTGTGTATTCTGGACCTTGAATGAACCGCTCTAACAAGACGGTATTATCGTACTTAAACCCGTCGTGTATCGCCGTTTCTAATTGTGTAGTACTTGTCACTTTAGCAATACCTATGCTGGAACCTTCCTGCGCAGGTTTTACCATTACCACTTCCCCTAAGTCTTGCATTATAACCTTGCATGATCCCGCATCAAAGCTTCTTTTCTCAACAATGTGGTATTTTGCCGTAGGTAATCCCAAAGTCTGCCAAATTTGTTTGGTTTTCACCTTGTCCATTGCCAGTGCAGAACCCAAAACACCACTTCCGGTATAAGGAATATTCATTAACTGAAGTGCACCTTGCATGCTGCCATCTTCGCCACCCCGGCCATGCAACATGATCACCACACGATCAAATTTCAACTCAATCAAATCTCCAATTGATTGAGCAGCAGGATCGAATGCATGTGCATCTACACCCGCTTTGCTCAGTGCACTAAGTACCGCACTGCCTGATTTCAAAGACACTTCACGTTCCGCCGAGTTACCACCCAACATCACCGCAACTTTTCCGTATTGGGCAGATAAAGTCGTCATATCCCCCCTCCGTCATTCAAACGGGTTTTATCTAACTTGATCGATTGTAAAAACTTGGCAATCTGACCGATATTACCGGCACCTTGGGTCATTAACACATCTTGATCTTTTAGTGCCTCTGCCAGCAGTTTGGGCAATTCATTTTTGCTCGCGACATAAATCGGTTCTAATTGTCCACGTTGACGAATAGAGCGACACAGTGCTTTGCTATCAGCACCTTCAATAGGCGTCTCGCCAGCAGAATAGACCTCCAGAAGCAATAAAACGTCAACTTGCGACAATACCCGCACAAAATCTTCGTATAAATCACGAGTTCGGGTAAAACGATGAGGTTGATATGCCATCACCAATCGTTTGTCGGGCCAATTGTTTCTGGCTACTGCAATGGTTGCCTCAACTTCGGTGGGATGGTGGCCATAGTCATCAACCAAAATCACTTCACCATCGCCAGTATCAAAACAGCCGAGTTGTTCAAAACGACGACCGATACCTTCAAATGCCGCCAACGCGTCGGTAATAGCAGCGTCTTGCACACCCTCATCGGTGGCAACAGCAATGGCCGCCAATGCGTTTAAAATATTATGTTTACCAGCGATATTGAGCGTGACCTGTAAATCATCTTTGCCTACGCGTTTAGCGGTAAATTGACTTTGATTGAAGCCCATATTCACGTCTACCGCTCGAACGTCTGCCTGTTCTGACATGCCATAGGTCATGATTTTTCTGCCAATCTTTGGCAATAATGCCTGAATTACCGGGTCATCCAGACACACAACTGCCAATCCATAAAAAGGTAGGTTGTGTAAGAAGTCCAAGTAGGTGTCCTGCATACGCTGAAAATCGCCGTCATAAGTGTCCATATGATCTGGCTCTATATTGGTCACAATCGACACCATAGGTTGCAAATGAACAAATGACGCATCACTTTCATCAGCTTCGGCAATTAAATAGCGACTGCTACCTAGCTTTGCATTTGTACCTGCACTATTAAGCAATCCACCGATCACAAATGTCGGGTCAAGTTCTGCTTGGGCAAAAATAGTCGCCAATAAGCTGGTCGTGGTGGTTTTGCCGTGAGTTCCCGCAACCGCAATACCATGCCTAAAACGCATCAGTTCCGCCAACATTTCAGCCCGTCTAATTACCGGAATACGGGCTTCTTTGGCGGCAATAATTTCGGGGTTGGTCAAATCAATGGCACTGGAGACAACCACCACATTGGCATTTTCAATATTCGATTTTTGATGGCCAATAAATACGCTTGCCCCTTTGCCCACAAGACGCTTGGTCATGGCACTTTGTAATTGGTCTGAGCCAGAGATGTGATAGCCTTCATTGAGCAGAACTTCAGCAATCCCGCCCATACCAGCACCGCCAATACCAATAAAATGAATTTGCTTGATGCGACGCATCTCGGGCACATGGTAATGCACTTTATCTGCCGTAATCATGCTGCCATTCCTCCCAATTGCTCACAAATATCACTGACTGATTCGGTTGCTTGTGATTTAGCCAGGGTTCGCGCCTTCGCGCCCACGTCAATTCGTTTTTGTGGATCACTGATCACTTGGTTTAACAAATTAGATAACTCACCCTGTTGAAGTTCTGATTGAGGCAATAAATAGGCAGCGTTAGCATCACTTAGTGCTTTTGCATTAAGAGTTTGATGGTCATCAACGGCATGGGGAAGTGGCACGAATATCGCGACCACACCGGCCATTGCCACTTCGGCAACCGTCAAAGCGCCCGCTCGACAAATGACAATATCAGCCCAATCATACGCACTCGCCATGTCATCAATGAATTCAACAACTTGCCAACTGTATTTATCGCCCAACGAAGTTTGATAACGTGCAATGACGTCATCCACATGACCTTTTCCACACTGATGTTTCACTTCAAGGTTCACGCATTGTGACAATGCCAAAGGCACATGTTCATTTAACGCTTTAGCCCCAAGCGAGCCTCCCACAATCAATATTTTCAATGCTGAATCATGGGCTTGCTTGTTGGCAATTTGCATAAAATCTTTACGCACAGGGTTGCCCACCCAGTGATATTTTTTTTGTTCACTTTGCAGCTGCTCAAAACCGTTGTTAAAACCACATAAAACGCGATTAGCAATTTTTGATAGCCACTTATTAGTAAGGCCTGGTATCGCATTTTGTTCATGCACAACTAAAGGGATCCCTCGCAACCAAGCAGCTATGCCGCCGGGTCCACTGGCAAAACCGCCCATCCCCAAAACAACATCCGGTTTTACTTGTCTGATAACTCGATAAGCCGCCAAGATTGCCTGAAGTATTTTAAAAGGCGCGGCCAGTATGCGTAACATACCGTTACCTCTCACTCCTTCGACATCAATGAAACTAATTTCAAAGCCGGCTTTTGGCACCAATTGCGCTTCCATTCTTTTGGGTGTGCCGAGCCAATGAACTTGCCAGCCTCGAGCGCTTAGCTCATTAGCCACGGCTATACCTGGGAATACATGTCCACCGGTGCCACCGGCCATAATTAAAATGGTTTTAGGCATGATGAACCTCACTCTCAATACTGTCTTGGTGACTCAATTCATCAATCAACTTTTTAACCTTCGATTTTCCTTTAGATGGCTTTTTCTTTTGCCCTTTGCTCATCGCTTGCATGCCATCAACGCGAATTTCAAAATCGATTCTCACTAATAGTGCGACTGCCACCGCCATCACAATCATACTCGACCCGCCATAACTCACCAGCGGCAAGGTTAACCCTTTGGTCGGCAAAATTCCGGCGCTAGCCCCAACATTTACCGCAGTCTGAAAGCTAAACCAAATGCCAATGGCGTAAGCCAGATAAGCTTCAAAAGGTCTCTCATTTAATAGTGCTTGGTTACCCAGTTTCAGCGCTTTGAAGACCAACACAAACAATACCGCCAAAACCACTGCCACACCGATAAACCCAAACTCTTCTGCCAAAATCGCGACGATGAAATCGGTATGGGCTTCAGGTAAATATTCTAATTTTTGTAAACTATTGCCCAAACCTTGCCCAAACCAGTCGCCTCGACCAAACGCCATCAACGATTGTGTTAATTGATAACCACGGCCAAAAGGCTCTTGCCAGGGGTCAAGGAAATAGGTCATTCGGTCCATACGATACTTTTCAACAAGCACTAACGCGGTAATGGCTGATAACCCGGTAATTGCAAGACCGAAAAATTGCCAAAGCTTGGCACCCGCTAAAAACAACAAGCCAATAGTGGTGGCAAACATCACTACCACTGTGCCTAAGTCAGGTTGCATCAGTAATAAAAAAGCCAACACAAAAAACACCACAAGGGGTTTGATGAAACCTTTTAAATTTTCAGTCACCTCTTCATAGCGGCGTACCAAATACCCAGCCAGATAACAGAAGAAAAATAACTTAGCGAGCTCGGCAACCTGAATCGTTATCGGGCCTACGGCTAACCATCGAGTCGCACCATTGACACTGCGACCAACAAACAACACCAACACCAACAGCACCACAGAACCAAGTAGCAAAACAGGGTTACTAATGCGCCACCATTGCATCGGAATTTGCATCACAATACAGGCAGCTATCACGGCTAAAATTAAATAGATCCCATGCCGAATAACAAAATGGAATGGATTGTCGAACAGGCGGTCGGCAATTGGCATAGATGCAGATGTCACGATTACAAGACCAATGGACATGAGAGTCAAAGCGATTAAAATCAAACTGACATCAAATGACGCGCTTGGGGCAACATGGCCGTCATGCTTTTGAGCAAAGAGGTTACGCAATGGTGATTCTTTCACTTTTTCGCTCACATCATTTTGCTTCGTACTCATGACACCACCTTCAAAACTTCATTTTTAAAGGCTTCGCCACGCACTTGATAGTTATCGTACATGTCGATACTGGCACAGGCTGGAGAAAGCAGCACAACATCGCCACTCTCAACAATGTTATTAGCAAAATCAACCGCCTCACGCATATCACTCACTTCGATACTGCCGGGCTTTAAAGAGGCTATCACCCGTCCGTCTTTGCCCATGGTGATGAGTAAATCTACTGAATCAAGCAAAATTGGCTGAAGCTCGGTAAAGTTGGCATTTTTTCCATCTCCACCAGCAATTAAAACAAGTTTTCCACCGGCACGGTCTTGCAAGCTTTGAATAGCGGCAATTGTTGCTCCAATATTGGTCGCCTTGGAGTCATTGATCCAGCGAACATTGTTTGCCTGGCTTATTAGTTGGAAACGATGAGCTAAGCCACTAAAGCTTCGAAGTGCATTGCGTATCGCATTGTCATCTACATTAAATGGGCGAACACAACTTATTGCCGCTTGCATATTAAGCACATTGTGAGCACCCCGTAGAGCACAATCTTGTTCGCTTATTAGGGGCTGATTGTTATCTAATATCTGTCGATTTTCAGCATCCCAACTTAAGCCCACAGGACTGGCACTTAGTCCAAAACTTGTCTTGGTATTATATTTTTTGGGCCAGGTTAAAACGTCATCGCGATTGGCCACTTTGTTTTGTGCTTTGCGATAAATCCGCTTTTTAGCCGCCACATAGGCATCTAATGTGATATGACGATCAAGATGATCCTCGCTGATATTCAATATCGTGGCACAAACCGGCTTTAAGGAGCGGGTAGTCTCAAGTTGAAAACTCGATAACTCGAGTACAAAAACGTCAGCCTCAATATCAAGCAACTCAAGCACGGGCTTACCGATATTACCGCCCATAACCGCGTTAATACCTGCGCTCTTTAATATGTCCGTAATCAAACAAGTCACTGTAGACTTGCCATTCGAACCGGTAATAGCGATGACCGGCGTGCGATTGAATCGGGCAAATAATTCAACATCGCCCACTACGTCAACATTATCTTTGTAGGCAGCTTGAATTGATGGATGATTAGGATTCACACCAGGACTTAACACAACTAGATCCGCAGAACATAGTGTCGCAGCGTCAAAGTCGCCCAACTTCGCTTTTGCGCCTTTTGGAGCAATGGCATCTAAACGTGTATCCATTGCGGTCACTAGCGCTCCCTGATGATTTAAAAAATGCACGCAAGCATTGCCTGTCAGCCCTAGGCCAACAACAACTGCATGAATATTTTTTAAATTAGGGGTTTGCATAAACTTCGCTCTACCTCAACTTCAACGTGGCTAATCCAATCAGCACGAGTATTAAAGAAATAATCCAAAACCTGACAATTACGCGAGGCTCGGGCCATCCCTTGAGTTCATAATGATGATGAATAGGCGCCATTCTAAAAATACGCTGCCCACGGAGTTTATATGAGCCGACTTGCAAAATAACCGACAAGGTTTCAATGACAAAAACACCACCCATGATAATTAGAACAATCTCTTGGCGAACTAACACCGCCATGATCCCCAAGGTTCCACCTAGGGCCAATGAGCCCACATCACCCATAAATACTTGTGCTGGGTAAGTGTTGAACCACAAAAAGCCGAGTCCTGCGCCCACAATCGCGGTACACACAATCACCAACTCACTGGTAAGTGGGATATAAGGAATATTTAGATAAGCAGAAAAATTAATATTGCCCGTGGCATAGGCAAAGATTGCCAGCGCCCCAGCGACCAAAATGGTGGGCACAATCGCCAATCCATCCAGACCATCGGTAAGATTTACTGCGTTGCTGGTGCCCACAACCGTAAAATACACCACCACCATGAAGAACATCCCCAATTGCGGCATCACTTCTTTGAAGAAAGGAACTAATAATGCGGTTTCGGCGGGGTCCTGGCTATTGGCGTACAAATAAACCGCAACGGCAATGGCGATTACTGACTGCCAAAAGTATTTCCATTTAGCGATCAGGCCTTTAGCATCTTTGCGGATCACTTTTCGGTAATCATCTACAAAGCCGATTATTCCGTATCCCACAACGATAAACAGCACCACCCACACATAACGATTGCTTAAGTCGGCCCAAAGTAGCGTGCTGGTCAGTATCGCTGCGAGTATCAAAAGCCCACCCATGGTCGGTGTACCTGATTTAGACAAGTGACTTTGCGGACCATCGTTGCGCACGGTTTGACCAATTTGCATGGTTTGCAACCAACGTATCATCGCAGGGCCAATTAATACCGCCATCAACAAAGCGGTTAAGGTACTCAAGATGGCGCGCAGTGTTAAATAAGAAAATACACTGAATCCCGCATCATATTGTTGTAGCCATTCTGCCAACCAAATTAGCATGCTATTCGCTCCCTAATTCGTTCAAACTTTCCCACGGGGGATGCTTCCAAAGCCGCAACTACTTTTTCCATACGAGCACTTCGTGAACCCTTCACCAAAATAGTGATATCCCGTTGTTCGCCCTGCAGGTAATTCACCATGTACTCAACCAGAGCGTCTAGATCACTAAAATGTTCGCCACCAAAAACGTCGCTGGCAGACTGGCTCAACACACCAAGGGTGACCAAGTTATCAATCCCTTGTTTTTTAGCGTGTTCGCCCACTAATTCATGGTAATAGCGAGCCTTTTCACCTAGCTCCCCCATATCACCTAACACCAAAACACGATGACCACTGAAGCTATGCAGCAGGTCAACAGCAGCATTTACTGAGGCAACATTGGCATTGTAGGTGTCGTCGAGAATTTTCACTTGATGAGTAAGCTGCTTTACTTGCAACCTTCCACTGACTTGTTGCATGTTTTCCAAAGCGAACTTAACGTCTTCGATGCTCGCTCCCACATTCGTGGCAAGCGCTGCAGCAGCAAGCGCATTACTAACGTTGTGAAGACCCGGAAGGGCAAGGGTCATGTTCACATTTCCTGCAGGAGTGCACATTAAGAATTCTGCGCAACCATCAAGTCCCAAAGTAATGTCCTTTGCGTGAAAATCCGCGTTTTCATCATCTTCCACAGAAAACTGTTGAACTGAGGAACCTCTAAGTTTGCCAGTCCAAAAAGCTTTAAATTGACTATCTGCATTTAAAACTGCGATGCCGTTGTCAGCTAGGCCTTTAAATATTTCACTTTTGGCTCGCGCTACCCCCAATAAACTTCCAAACCCTTCTAGATGGGCAGCGGCAGCATTGACGATGGTGGCGACATCCGGTTTAACCATGTTAGTGGTGTACGCTATTTCCCCTAGATGATTGGCACCCATTTCTATCACTGCAAAATCATGCTTGGGCTCTAATCGCAATAGCGTTAAAGGAACACCAATATCGTTGTTAAAATTGCCATTTGTCGATAACACATTACCAATTCGCGATAAAATCGCGGCAACCATTTCTCTTACCGTGGTTTTTCCGCTACTACCGGTAATACCCACGGTTTTTGGTGCAACTTCACGCTTAACTGCTGCGCCTAATGCGCCTAATGCTAACTTGGTATCCTCTACCAAGATATAAGGAAGATGGGTTTCAACGGGTTGCGAGACAATCAACCCAGATGCTCCGGCATTTTGCGCAATATCAATAAATTTATGACCATCAAAATTAGGACCCACTAACGCAATAAAAAGATCGCCTTTACCTAAGGTTCGGGTATCAGTGCTAACGCCAGTTATGGTTGGATTTTCTCCACACATTTCACCATTCACGTGATCCGCAATCCAATCAAGCGATACAGGTATCATTTGCTATTCCCCAAAGTTAGTGTTTTAGCGTATTCGCGTTCGTCATAGGGCAAACTGTGTTGACCAATAATCTGTGTCGTTTCGTGCCCCTTGCCAGCAACCAAAATAAGATCTCCGGGCTGACTTTGGGCAATCGCCATTTGGATGGCTTGTTTTCTATCTGTTTCAACTAGCACGCAACTGCTGTTGTCTATACCTTTTAAAATATCTGCGACAATCGCATTTGGCGTCTCTGTGCGGCTGTTGTCGGTGGTTAAAATGACTATATCGCTGAAAGATTGCGCCACTTCCCCCATCAAAGGTCTTTTACCTAGATCTCGGTCACCGCCACATCCAAAGACACACACCAATTTACCCTTACAGTGCACACGAGCAGACCTCAAAGCTTGCTCCAATGCATCAGGTGTATGGGCATAATCCACGATCAAATTGCCAAACTCGCTGGATTCAAATAGCTCCATACGACCGGCAACTGGTTTAACGTCTGCGCAAGCACCGACAAGGTCAGAGAGCGGGTGCCCTAGAACCAATAGGCTGGCAATAGCAGATAGCATATTTGCAACATTAAAATGGCCAATTAGGCCACACTTGATCGTTGCTTTTCCCCAGCTAGAACTTAATTCGAAAACAGTGCCTTGGTCATTAAACTGGATATGAGATGCAATGCAATACTGCGCATTGTGAGGAACTTGTTGCACAGACATATTGGTAGAAGTGACCGTTAGCTTTTGCTCATGACTGGCTTGTAAGCGCCAGTTCTTTGATTCAGGATCATCAATATTAATAACCAGATTACGTAAACCTGGTTGGCTAATGAGCTTGCGTTTAGCCATAGCATACTCGGCCATGCTGCCATGGTAATCAAGGTGGTCACGGGTCAAATTAGTGAACACTGCAACATCGGTTTTCAAGCCTTCAATGCGACCTTGTACCAATGCGTGAGAAGAGGCTTCCAAAGCGACCAGTTTTGCTTGATGCTCTGCAAAACCAGCTAACAAGCGTTGCATTTGACAAGCATCGGGGGTGGTATTAATGGTTTTGGTTAGCTCGGTAATGTTATCGGTGTAAAGTCCCGCTCCCAATGTACCAATTGATGCAGCTTTATCACCCAACAAGGTTTTAAGCTGGCTAATCAATTGTACGGTAGAGGTTTTTCCATTAGTGCCAGTAACTGCGATCATGTCCATTTGTTGTGCCGGAAAACCGTAAAAACGGGCTGCCAATTCAGACAAATGTTGATCGAGTTGATAAAAGGTAATTAATACCGTTTGCTCACGCATCTCTATATGACCATGCATGGCACTATCGTCACTACTTTGCAGAACTAAACGGGCACCCAGACTGATAGCCTGAGGGATAAAATCTCGTCCATCTAATGCATGACCTTTTATCGCAACAAACACACTGTGTACGGCGACTTCCCGACTATCCAATACCAACTCATTCACATCTAAGCCAGGGGATTCAATCTGGTAGTGACTTAGCACCTGCTTGATATCTCTGCGAGCGTTTGAATTTGTCATTGGTTCGCGCCTCCTTGCATAGCAACAGAAGATACGCGTTTAGCATCGGGCGGCACGTTCAAAAGCTGAAGCGTACTTGCCATAATAGTGCCAAACACTGGCGCAGCGGTCTGACTTCCATAATATAAGTCGCCCTTAGGCTCGTTGATTAACACCACCATAGCGACTTGGGGATCAGAGACTGGCGCAACACCGGCAAAAATATTGACATACTGTTCGCCATAACCACCTTTGACCGCTTTGCGACTGGTACCGGTTTTACCTGCAATTCGATAACCCGGCACCCGAGCTTTGCGACCAGAGCCGCCTTCTTCAAGTACACTTTGCATCATCTCTAGTACTTTATTGGCGTTGCTTGCACTGATCACTTGTTCAGTAATTTTTTGCTCGTCAGACATGACAATGCTAAGGGGTTGCTTGACACCTTCATTGCCTAAAATTGCATACATGCGGGCAAGCTGCATGGCGGTGACGGTAAGTCCATAACCGAAAGACAAGGTAGAAAGCTCAAAATCTGACCAGCGACGTTGTTCGTTGAATAAACCTTGGCGCTCACCGATCAAGTTTGTGCCGGTATCACTCATCAACCCCATGTTATAATACGTATCAAGGAAGTATTCTTTGGGTACCGACAACGCCAATTTTGAAGTACCAATATTGCTAGATTTTTGAATAATGCCCTCTAGATCTAGCTTACCGTAGTTATTTAAATCACGAACAATACTGCCACCAAGCCTTTTCCAGCCCGGTGACGTATCTAGGATGGTATCCGGTTCAGCAGAACCAAACTCGAGTGCGCTTAATACCGCGAGGGGTTTGACCGATGAACCTGGCTCAAAGGTATCTGTGATAGCGCGATTACGAATTCGGTGTGGCGACACACCTTTGCGATTGTTGGGGTTAAAAGACGGGCCATTCACCATGGCAAGCACTTCGCCAGTATTCACATCGACCACAACGACCGAGCCAGAGGTTGCGCGATAATAATGCAAAGCAGATTTAAGTTCGCGATAAGCCACAGCTTGAATACGCTGGTCAATGGTCAGTTGAATATCTTTGGGCTGCTTGCCCTTTTTTTCCTGCAAAACTTCAACTTGCCGACCTTTACCATCACGACGAATAGTGCGTGAATCAGGTGTGCCAGATAGCCATTCGTCATAGAGCTTTTCAATACCCTCGATTCCCTTGTCATCAACATTGGTAAAGCCAATGAGATGGGCAGAAACCTCGCCAGCAGGATAGAAACGACGTGACTCATTAACCAAATGAACGCCAGGTATATCTAGCTTGTCAACAAATGTGGCCATCGCTGGTGATACTTGTCGTTGCAAATAAACAAATTTGCGCTTGCCATCGGTCGCTTTACTGATGAGCTTATCAACATCTTGTCCCAATACTTCGGCAAGTGCCTGCCAGCGACGTTTATCGCCCATGGCATTATTTTTTTTGTCGTTTATTGTTGGAGGGTGTGCCCAAACCGCTTTTGCTGGCACACTAACAGCAAGTTGCTCACCATTTCGGTCAGTGATCAAGCCGCGATATACTTCATTGTTACGCACACGCAACGTACGAGAGTCACCCTCTTGGATCAAGCGGTCTGGATTGATAATTTGAATATAAGCGGCCCGTGCAGTTAGCACGCCAAATACCAAGAGAATCACTGCCACTACAATAACAAAACGCCATTGCATTAAGCTTGGCGAGATATTACGTTTAGCGTGTTTGGATTTATTTTTCATCGTAGACGCACCACCACTTCTTCCTCGGGAGAGGGACGATGCATTTCCAATTGCTTTTTCATTGCCAGTTCAATGCGATTGTGATCGGTCAATGAGCCTTGTTCTAAAATCAAATGACGCCATTCAATATCAAGCTGATCCTGTTGCTGCATAAGGGCTTCAAGCTCAATAGACATCTGTCGATTGTGATGGGAACTCATGATCACGGCAAATGCACTTATCAGTACCATTAAAAACAACAAAACCCGTATCGGATGACGGGCTAATTCGGAGAAGATAATGGCGACCAAATTAAAATTGGTCTTGGTCTGGGTCATAATTTCTCCGCTACCCTTAGCACCGAACTTCGGGCTCGCGGATTGATCTTAATTTCTTCTGGCGAGGGCTTTGTGGCTTTGCCAATCAACTTCATTGCTCGACTTGCGTCAATTTGTGCCTGGGTAATTGCCATTCGCTTCGGCACTTGCATTCCGCGGCTTTGCTCACGCATAAACCGTTTAACCAATCGATCTTCCAGTGAGTGGAAACTAATCACAGCCAGACGACCACCAGAGCCCAAGCAGCTCAGCGCGTTTTTAAGCCCAGTTCTCACTTCGTCTAACTCGCTATTGATATAAATCCGGATCCCTTGGAATGCGCGAGTAGCTGGATGCTTGAACTTGTCTTTCACGGGCACAGCTTGGTCAATCAGCTCAGCTAATTCTAGCGTGGTTTTAAGAGGTTTAATTTGACGCTGATTAACGATGGCGTGAGCAATACGTTTGCCAAACTTTTCTTCACCAAACTCTTTAATGACCTGGCTAATGTCATCTTCATCGGCATACTCCAACCATTCTGCCGCACTCATGCCCTTCGAGGTATCCATACGCATGTCCAGGGGACCATCACGTAAGAAGCTAAAACCGCGCTCAGCTTCATCTAACTGGGGTGACGACACGCCAAAATCCATTAAAATGCCATCAACCTTGCCATCAACACCGTGCTTTTTGGCAATTTCGTCTATTTGTGAAAACGTCACATGCTCAATAGTAAAACGCGAGTCATCAGCAAACCGCTTAGCAGATTCAATAGCTTGTAAATCACGATCAAGGGCGATAAGTCGTCCTTGGTCTGAAAGCTGCGCAAGTAGGTGCTCAGAGTGGCCACCACGACCAAACGTGGCATCCATATAGATTCCGTCAGGTTTGATCGCCAAACCCGCTAGTGATTCGTCTAGTAACACTGATTTATGTAGAGTTTGTGACTGCTCCAGTGCCTGAGAACTCATTAGAGTGAAAAGTCCTGCAAGCGCTCAGATAGCTCAAACTGACCATCTTTCTCAGTCTCAATATCTTTGTGTACTTGGTCTTGCCAAACTTTGGCATCCCAGATTTCAAACTTATTAAGTTGACCAACCAACATGATCTCTTTGTCGAGTTTGGCATGTTGTCGCAGTGGAGCAGATAACAAGAAACGGCCGTTTTTATCCATGTCACCTTCACTGGCATAACCCAGTAACAAGCGTTGTAGACGACGTTCATGGGGGATCATGCTGGAAAGCTTACTGAGTTTCAGCTCAATTTCTTCCCATTCGGGAAGTGGGTAAAGTAGCAGACAGCTTTGCTGTGTATCGATCGTGCAAACTAGTTGTCCCTGACAATCATCCAGCAACAACTGTCGATACCGTGTAGGTATCGCCACCCTGCCTTTTACGTCTAGATTGATTGCGTTAGCGCCGCGGAACATATCCCCTAGCCTTTTTATTTGTTTGCTTTTATTGTTTTTTTGTTTTTTTGTTTAGCACCAGTTTGCGACACATTTAGATCACTTTGATCCACTTTCTGCCACAATTACCCACAAAATAGAGTTTAGGTTTCCACAGAGGCCATTGTCAAGGATAAAAACAGCCAAAAACACATGGCATAAAGCGTTGAAAATAAAGGGCTAGATAGAAGCGGCTGATTAATATGAGAAAAGGCAAAAAAGCTGTTTATTTATACAGTGAAAAATAAATACAAAGAATGATGTTAAAAGAGTGTAAAAAGTAGTTGGTGCTGAATGTTTTTTAATAATATTATACTACATATAAAAAGTGTGATGATAACTCATAATTCAGTGGCATGTCAGTGTCAAAGGCCAAGTGAACACTAGTGAAACAAACATGAATAATTACGCAACTTACCCAAGTCTGAAGGGCAAATCAATCTATATTACTGGCGGTGCTACGGGCATTGGCGCGGTGATTGTTGAGCAATTTGTTAAACAAGGGGCTAACGTCTGTTTTAATGATATTGCCGAGCAACAAGGCAGTGAATTGCACGCAAAGCTTACATCAGACTATGAAGCACAAGTGCAGTTTGATTGTTTCGATGTGACCGATTTAAACACCTTGAAACATCATATTGAGAAATACGCGAATTCACAGGGTCAGTTAGATGTACTGGTGAACAACGTAGCAAATGATCAACGTCATTCTCCCCTTGAAATCGATCCCCAGGGCTGGCGAGACTGCATGGCGGTCAATCTTGATGCTACCTTCTTTGCTTGCCAAGCAGCCATTCCGTTTATGCGAGAGCAGCGTAAAGGCAACATTATAAATTTGAGCTCTATTAACGTGTTAATTGGCCCCAAACAAATGCCTGGTTATGTTGCGGCTAAATCGGCACTCAATGGTTTGGGAAAATCACTCGCCAACCAATACGGTGAGTATCAAATACGAGTCAATACTATTTTACCCGGCTGGGTAGTGACCGACAAACAAAAAGACCTATGGTTAACCCCCGAAGCAGAGCGTGAATGGCAAAAAGCCGTTGCCTTGCGCGGTCAACTAAAGCCAATTCAAGTGGCCAATATGGCATTGTTTTTAGCCGCTGATGACAGTGACATGATTACTGGGCAGCAGTTTGTGATTGATGCAGGACGAACCTAATGCTGACACAGAACAAAATGATGATTTTAGGTGACTGGGGCACAACAGTTAACCGACTCTATTTGTGCAAATGGCATGAAGATCATTTAGATATATGCGACAGAGCACAGGGACAAGGTACGAAAAACAACCCTGACCCAGAAACATCGTTTTTCGAATTGGCCCAACCATGGTTTGAACAACATGGCAAAATTCCGGTTTACTTGATTGGCACTGTCGGATCAAATTTGGGCTGGAAACAAGCTGAGTATGTTGCCTGTCCCACCGATCATAGCCGTTCATTATCCGCGGCTTTAAGGTTTACGGCACGACATATCAATTTTGTCATTTTCCCGGGTTTATCTTGCATCAATCGTCACAACCTACCTGATAGCATGCGCGGCGAAGAAACCCAAATATTTGGCTTTTTGTCTGAGCAACGGAAGCAAGGCAAATCGATTAGCGGATCACAACTGATCTGCGTTCCCGGCACCCACACCAAATGGGTTCAAATAGACAAAGGCCAGGTTTCGACTTTTCTCACCAGCCCAATTGGCGAATTATATGAAGTCTTGTGTTTGCACTCGGTGCTGCTCAAAACAGCCACAGTTGAAGATTGGGATGATCATGGATTCATGCAAGGTTTAGAGCTGGCAAGTAAATCAACCAGTAGTCTCCTACACACCTTGTTTGCTACTCGTACACAGCAGGTGATTGATGGATACAGTAACCCAGAAGCAGCGGGCTTTTTATCGGGTTTGTTAATTGGCTCTGATATTAAATCAGCGAAGCGCAGTTTTGAGGCTTTTTCTCATGTTGTGCTGATAGGGAGCTCGTTCGTGAACTCCTTGTATCAAAAAGCCTTAACTTTTAATCAAATAACAACTGACACCTACGACAGTGAATGGGCAACAACCCGCGGAATTACCACAATTGCAGCACAGGAATGGCAACAAGGTGACTGAGGTTAATTTAATTGAACATGTAGACTTTAAAAACCAACTGGGTGAAGGGGTTACTTGGGATGCGCGTAACAACACACTGTGGTGGATAGATATTCTATCCAATCAATTATTTTGTTGGCCTGAAGGAAAAAGTGTTATTACATATGATACGCCCTTTCAGCTCTGCTCGTTTGGTTTGACTCAAAGCCCAAACACCCTGGTCGCAGCATTTGATTCAGGCTTTGCTCTTTATACTCCCGCCACCCAAGGGGTTAAATGGCTGTGCAAAGTCGAAGAGGAACTTGCTGGTACGCGCCTGAATGATGGCAAAGTCGACCGCTCGGGCTGTTTTTGGGCAGGTTCAATGGCAACTAATGAATCACAAGCAATTGGCTCTTTGTATAAACTAAAGCAAGGTGATTTTGAGCAAGTTAGAACGGGTATCACCATCAGCAATGGGCTAAGTTGGAATCAAGCCGGAACACGGGTATATCATGCTGACTCACCAACACGTACTATTCACGTCGCTGAAATAGAGCCTGACTCAGGCAACATTGGTGCCTGGCAGCCTTTTGTGAAAACCAATAGAGGCGCTTATCCTGACGGAGCGTGTATCGATTCAGACGATTGTTTGTGGAGCGCACAATGGGGTTCATCAAAAATAAAACGATACGACCCACAAGGAAACGAAATTTTTAGTCTTGATGTGCCCTGCTCCCAACCTAGCTGTGTGGCATTTGGCGGGGGTGACTTAGACTTATTATTTGTTACAAGTGCCACCGTTGGTCTCGACAACAATGTGTCTGACTCACAAAGGTTAGACGGCAGCTTGCTGGTGTATCAAACTCCTTTTCGTGGTGTGAAGGAGCCGATATGCACACTCAGTTAACAATGTCTGCGCTACAAAAAGTAGAGCAACGTTTATCATCTTTACCGATAATCGCTATTTTGCGCGGAATGACACCGATTCAAAGTATCGAGGTTGCACAAAAACTGCTTGATGCCGGGATCTACAATCTAGAAGTTCCGTTGAACTCGCCGCAACCTTGTCAGTCAATAGAACGAATAAAAAATAAATTTGGTGACGATATCGTGATCGGTGCAGGTACCGTTTGCCTGAAACAAGATGTAATAGACGTAACTAATGCGGGGGCTGATCTCATGTTAGCCCCAAATACAGATAGTGATGTGATAAAACTGGGTATTGAAAATCAACTTCTAGTGATGCCTGGCATAGCAACACCTACCGAAGCATTTACAGCAATTAATGCCGGTGCGACGCACTTAAAGGTATTTCCGGCTCAAACGCTTGGGAACACCTTTATCAAAGCGCTAAAGGCGGTATTGCCTGAGCATATTAAATTGTATGCCGTAGGTGGTGTGAGTATCGCTGAAATGCCAAATTGGCTTGCTGCTGGTGCAGATGGTGTGGGGATCGGCAGTGTGCTATTCAACGCCTCAGATTCACAGCAAGGGTTTGATCGCAAACTAGAAAAACTAAGCAAAGTAGTAGCACAACTTCATAACAACAATACGGCGTAGACAAAACGTCATTAGTTTCGCATTATTCAGCCAATTTGCTGTTTAAGCGTTCAATAAATTAGGAAATATTATGGCTGGTAGAATGTTCAGTGGCAATTTCACAAGACACATAGTGCAATCGTTAGGAAAGTCGATTGCTTTGGGTGAGTATCCTCAAGGGAAGCCCTTAAAAGCGGAAGCTGATTTATGTGAAGAATTTGATGCCAGTCGCACGGTGTTAAGGGAAGCCGTGAAAATGTTAACGGCCAAAGGCATGTTAGATGCGAGGCCTCGCCGAGGAACCATAGTATTACCCGAATCACAATGGAACCTCTCTGATCCTGAGATCTTAAATTGGTTGCTTGATCGTAAAGGCTCACTGCCCATTATCTCTGAATTTGCCGATATGCGATTGGCTATCGAGCCTGCCGCCGCAGGACTAGCAGCAACTAACTTGAACGAAGACAGTAAAAAGACTTTGGTCGATGCCATTGAGCGTATGAAAGCAGCGGCAAAAGGTGAAGACGACCATCTCGATGCAGATATCGCTTTTCACGTGGGAATACTAGAAGCCAGTGATAATCGCTTCTTTTGGAACATGCGTCATACCATCGAAGTTGCCTTACGATTCAGCATTCGCATTACCAACCGCCGTAAAGGTGTTGAACGTGCCAGCGTAGACGACCATCAACGTATTTTAGATTTTATTTTAGCTGGCGATGCACAAGGTGCTGAAAGGGAAATGCGGGAACTGCAGCAAGAAGCCAAAATGTTGTTAAATCAACAAATCGAAAACGAAAAAAATGGCTGACACAACTATGCACACCAATAAAAAAACACGTAAAGGCGTACGTTCATGAATTTAGACAACTGTATTCTAGCCATTGATCAAGGCACTACCTCGAGTCGCGCCATTGTTTTTAGTCGCGATTCCGAGATTATCGCAGTTTCACAGCAAGAATTTGAACAACACTACCCCAATGATGGTTGGGTTGAGCACAATCCCGAAGATATTTGGGAATCAACCTTAAGTGTTTGCCAACAAGCATTAATAGATGCCGAACAAAAAGGTGCCAACGTGGTTGGAATTGGTGTTACCAATCAACGTGAAACGACCCTTGTTTGGGATAGAGAAACCGGTAAAGCCATATACAATGCAATCGTTTGGCAAGATAGACGCACTGCACAAACGTGCCGAGATTTACAAAGTGCAGGCCACCTAGATACATTACGTAGCAAAACCGGATTGCTGCTTGATCCCTATTTTTCAGCGTCAAAAGTAGCATGGATTTTAGATAACGTTGAAGGTGCCAGAGAAAAAGCCAATCAGGGCAAGCTGGCTTTTGGTACCGTGGATAGCTTTTTGATTTGGCGACTTACGGGTGGCAAAGTGCATGCCACTGACGTGACAAACGCCAGCCGTACCAATCTTTACAACATCCACACCCAGCAGTGGGACGCGCAGTTATGTGAATTATTTAATGTGCCTGAATCTGTGCTGCCAGAAGTCAAAGAATGTGCTGATGATTATGGTAAGGCACTGTCTTCACTTTTGGGTCAATCCATCCCGATTTGCGGTGTTGCGGGCGATCAGCAAGCGGCCTCATTTGGCCAATGCTGCTTTCAACCGGGCAGCATAAAAAGTACCTATGGCACGGGCTGTTTTGTGTTGCTCAATACTGGTGAAAAAGCGTTTGAATCACAAAATCAACTACTTACCACCATTGCTTATAAAGTGAATGGCGTAACTCATTACGCATTAGAAGGCTCAATTTTCATTGCTGGCGCAGCTGTTCAGTGGCTTCGAGACGGCATCAAGGTCATCAGCGATGCCCGTGAAACTGAAAAATTAGCCCTTAGCCTTGATTATGACCATGGCGTCTACTTGGTTCCAGCGTTCGCCGGAATGGGCGCGCCATACTGGGAACCCGATGTTCGCGGCAGTATTTATGGCTTAACACGAGGAACAACTAATGCCCATTTTTCCCGCGCAGCCCTTGAATCCGTAGCCTTCCAAACAGCTGATTTGTTAACGGCTATGGCAGAAGATGGCGTTAAACCCAATGTGTTAAATGTTGACGGCGGCATGGTAGCCAACAATTGGGTATGCCAATTTTTAGCTGATGTACTAAACCTAGATGTACAGAGACCTAAAGTGATGGAAACCACCGCATTGGGTGCTGCTTATCTGGCAGGACTGCATCTTGGTATATACAAAGATACTGACTCTCTAGTAAACAAGATTGAGAGTAAATTTACATCAGACATGAGCAACGAACTCAGAGAGAAGCTATTGTCTGGCTGGCAAAGTGCCATTCAATCCACGCTGAGATTTAAGCGCTGATGTCATTGGGTAGGGATGAAATGAGTATGAATAAGGCAAAACATAATGATTGAAAAAAGTGAGTTTGGACAACTACCCAATGGGCAGTCAGTTGAATCTTATACCATGACAAATAATAACGGTATGTCGATTGAAATCCTAACCCTTGGCGCAATTATTAGAAGCTGGAAAACATCTCTGCACAACCCGATTGATATTGTCCTAGGATTTGACTCAGTTGATGACTATTTGGCTGATCAGGGCTATTTAGGTCGTACCGTTGGCCGCTATGCTAATCGCATTGAAAAAGGTCAGTTCTCCCTTAACGGTGAAGCATACCAAGTAAGTACCAACTTACAGGGGAATAGCTTACATGGTGGCGCTGATGGGTTCCATAATCGGATATGGCAGGTTTCTCATATACAAGACACGCCTGTGCCAGCGATCATATTGGAAATTACCAGTATTGATGGAGACCAAGGTTTTTCAGGCACTCTTAAAGTTGCGGTAGAATTTACCTTAGATGACCAAGACTGTTTAACCATTGAGTATCGTGCAAAATCCGATAAAGACACCGTATTTAATCCTACGCAACATAGCTATTTTAATCTCGCTGGCCACGACTCAGGTCCGGTAATCGAGCACCAAATCACAGCGTTTGCCGGCCATTACACCCCAGCCAATAAAGAAGCGATCCCCACCGGTGAAATTAAACCGGTAAAAGGCAGTGTATTCGATTTAAGCCAACCCACTTCGTTTAAAACCGCCATTGAGGATAAAAACCCAGAAATTATGGCTGCCAGTGGGCTAGATCATAATTGGTGTATTGATGGTTTTGAAAACGAGCAAGATAAAATGCTATTAGCCGCGGTGGTCGCTGATCCTCACAGTGGCCGTAAATTGATTACCCATACCACCATGCCCGGCATGCAAATATACACAGGTAACTTCATTGGCGACTCTCCCAAAGGTAAGAACCGAACAACCTACGGCCAGTATCACGGCTTTTGTGTTGAATCGCAGTTTTATCCAAACAGCCCGAATCAGCCTAATTTTCCCAGCGCAACCTTAAAAGCCAACCAAGAATTTGTCTCTAAAACAAGTTATCAGCTACTTCAATAACAGCGAATGCGAATCTAATTTATCGACTTAGTGTATGAGTATCCTAAATCTCGCCATTTAATAAACCGCAGACACAAAAAAGCCGAACAAATGTTCGGCTTTTTAAATGAATTTAATTGCTCGTACTATTCAGCAGCAGGTGCAGCCTCTGGCGCGGCATTTTCACTGCCAGCAAGTAATTGCATTTGGATAGCAGCGATAGGCTTGTCAGATGCATTTGAAAGCTGAACCATACGGTTAAGCTGAGCCATTGACAACATGACTGTGTAGATAGCGCCTAAGAAACCGTTTTTCTTAAGTTCTAAAGACACTTCATCAGACAATTCGTTAACACGCTTTTCGTTAATGGCATAAATGCCCGTTACGTTACGAGTTTCACCCATAGTGTATTGTACATTCAATTGCACTGTGTCTAGTAGTCCCAGCTCAACAACGCGAGCGATGAAGCGCTGTGTAGCCATTTCGCTGTTTGCAACTTCACCCAATAATTCTTGACGGTTTTTCAAGAATTCAGACGGCTCACCTTCTTCAGTGAATAAGCTCTCGCCTTCTTCGCCAACAATTGGGCTATTTTCATCGATGAACACACCTAGCTTGTCGCCATCAGGACGAACATCAAACGGGTAACGTTGAATATTCAAAGGCATGACATGACCTTGCCATTTGTCATCATGGAAATACAAGTTGCTGTTTTGCTCAAGGCCCAGCATAGCGATAGTGTGGAAACTACCTTTAGGCTGATCTTTAATGAATGCAATTGGCATACAACTGGCAATTTGAGCAAACTCTTTTAACGTCGCCGACGCAAGGTGGGTCTCTTTTGCAAACTCAAAACCGTGTTTGGTGTTGATTTTCAATGCACCGTGTTTATTTTTATCTAGTGGAACATAATTCGTTTTCATTACATCTTGTCTCTTAGTGATAATACCCCGTGGAGAATGCTAACGATTGGTAGCAATGACGGAGTTTGAAATATATCTCAAACACCATGGAAGGTGTGCCTAACGCACTCAATATCAAATGATATTGTTCAACATGGGCGAGAAAGTGTGCAAGTATCTTTTATTTGACGATGGAAGTCACCACCCAAAACCACTAAATTGAAAATAGATTGTTAAAAAATTCGATTTTCACCACTATTAGGGTGTATCAAGCCCAAAGGGCTAGTGACTGGGCAGAAATGGCAGAGCTAGACTTAAAATTCTGTGGACCGGCTAAGCGCTTTTTACATTGTCTTGCTCAACACCGCTGCCATCTAAGGAAGCAATATACTCTTGTAATTTCGCTTCTGCCTGATCGCCAAACAAAATCTCGCAGGCTTCACGCAATCCAGGGGCAGCCAAAATATCTTGCTGCCTGACCACCAAGGAGATTTTCGAGCGACGTCGTAAGAAATCTTCTAGCTTGGTCACCATCTCTCGATCAGCAGCGTGTTCAATTTCGACCCGCAAATATTCACTGTTTTCAATCAACAGCTCGCCCATCTTGGGGTTTTCACGGATCATCTCAATCATGTTAATGGCATTACGACCATAGCGTCGCCAAAATCGCTGGGTTAATGGTTCAGAAGAGCTTTCGGGCGTCAGCTCATCGAGTCCCATCAGTTCGGCACGATGATAAAATTCGCGCTTCACTGAGTCATCGGGTTCGCCGTACCATTTGTGATCTTTGTAAGGTAAGTCGATACCAAACTCTTGTATAAGCCCAGCAACTTCATCACCTACATTGATACAGTCTGTGAGTTTTCCGCCAAATATCGATAAATAGTTTTTATCGTCATCGCGGTCAATGGCATGTTTGCGGGACAACTGCACCCAGTCAGCTTTGCCGCCTTTGCCTTCAATAGCTAATGGTCTGACTCCGCATCGTTCAGCAATAATATCGTCTTTAGTGAGCGGTTTATCTAAAGCCAATAGTTTGTTGACGTTGGACAATACAAACTCGCGGTCATCGTCAGTCACAAAAGACTGTGGCTTCTCAACCTGGGTATCTGTGGTACCCAAACAGGTTTTTGGGCCCATTGGAATAATAAAAAACAAACGACCGTCGTCAGCAAAAAAGGTCAGCACTTTATTGCTGTCAGTAATTTTGTCGACGATTAAATGGATACCTTTGGAAAATACATGATGATGATCAGTTTTCTGCAAGTTTACATCATTGATTTCATCAACAAACGGACCGGCCGCATTAATAAACGCTTTGGAACGGATCACGATTTCTTCGCCACTTATTTGGTCTTTTGCATGACTAACCCAAATACCATTTTCCCGCTTCGACTTGCTTAATCCAACATAGTTTGCAGCGATACAACCGTAACTAATACTGGAGCGCACAAAATTAAATACAAAGCGGGCATCATTGTCATACAAATAACTATCTGAGTATTCAAACCCACCAGCGAGGTTGTCGGTACTAACCACATTCTCTAGGCTTTTAATTTTTCTAGGCGTGAGGTAGTTGGGCATTTTGGTAAAAAAGCGGCCCATAATCCAATACAAAATTGTGCCCATAAACACCATAAACGGTGGAAACCGAAACCCCTTTTGTATGCTAGTAAAAAAACGGATTTCTTTTACGGTTGACGGATAACTGCGCATAAGATGATTACGACTTTTGCACAATTTGTTGACCAAACCATACTCGTGGCTTTCAAGATACTTTATTCCGCCCCATGCTAAATTTGAGGAGTTAGAGCTAGTGAACCCTGCAAAATCACCCTTATCGATAAGGGCAACTTTCACCCCTTTGGCAGCCAATGCTGCAGCGGATACGGCGCCATTGATACCACCTCCGACGATCAAAACGTCGAATACCTCTTTGGGAAGTTTATCGATATTACTTTTTCTAAGGTTAATCATTCACTTTTCAACTCAAATCCAAACAACTTAATCATTTAAGCCGCTGTGGCGTCACTGTTCGCCCATGACAAGCTTGCAGATTGTTTAAATGCCAATTTATTCACCAATAGAGCGACTGATACACATGCCAACAAGGTAATGAACATCAAGTGAATATAATGCAAACCAAAAGGCGCAAACAAAGGTGATATTGGGAACGAGACTAGCCCATAAAACACCACGCCAAACACTACCGCGGTAATTCCCGCGTTGGCGTGCACGTTTTTAAACAACAAGCCCACCACAAAAATCGATAATATCGGCATGCTTAATAAACCATACAATTGTTGCAATAAGTTGATAATGCTATCGGCTTGGGCATAAACAGGTACGAGTAATAGTGACAGCACGGTTAACCCTGCTGTCACCCATCCACTTAGCCGCTGCACATTCGGTTTATCGTTGATATAAGCCTCATGAACATCACATACATACAAGGCAGTCGCTGAGTTTAAGTTACTGTTGTAAGTCGTCAGCACCGCTGCCGCCATAGCTGCGGCGAATATGCCAGACAACCAAGCAGGCAATAAATCGCCAACAATTTGGCCATATGCAGCATCACCAATATCGCCGTACAACTTATAAGAAATGATCCCAGGTACCACGATAATCGCAGGAACAATCAAAAGCCTAATGCCAGCTGCTGCGAACACCCCTTTTTGTGCCTCTTTTAAATTTGGTGCGGCCATCGCCCGTTGGGTAATAACTTGATTGGTTCCCCAATAAAACATTTGAATAAAGATCATGCCGGTTAGGAGTGTATGCCAAGGGATCGGCGAATCATCATCTCCGATCAAGGTTAAACGCTCAGCTGGTATACCAGAAAAATCATAGTCAATCGCGTTTAGTGCTAGCACCACCACCAAAATCGCCATACCAAGTAACAAAACGCCTGAATACGTGTCTGAAACCGCAACAGCACGTAGACCACCAAAAATAGCGTACATGGCACCAACCGCAGCAAACGCAATAGCAATATACATCAGCGGTATATCCACATTGAACATGGTCTGCATGAACAGCGAGCCGGTGTAAATGACAGCAGGACAGAAGATCAAGGCGCTTCCTAAGAAAAACATTACGCTAATCACAGCACGTATGTTTTTATCTTGATAACGTTGCTCCAGCAATTCGGTGGTCGTGGTGCAGTTAAACTTATAATAAACCGGCAAAAATACTTTAGCTAAAATGAATAACCCCACAACGGCAGAGAATTCCCACAACGCCAATAACGCCATTTGGTTGCCATTCATGCCTACCAATTGGTCGGTACTAAGGTTGGTTAGAGTGATAGACCCAGCCACAAAGTACCAAGCTAAACCACCACCAGCGAGAAAGTACTCCTTATTCTGGTTGGTTTGGCGGTGGCCTTTTCCGCGACAATGAATATAAGTCGCAAAGGCAATTGCAGCAGTAACGCCAACAAAAACCAGAATTTGTACGATGCTTTCTGTCATGAGTATGTGTTCCTAAACCATCTTGTATTAAGTTGTTATTATTGTTCAAGGTGACAGCGTGCAGGTGTCACTTAATGAGTCTACGTGGGCTAATAGCCAATGTTGTCTTTTGCCACTTCCATTTTCAGTTGGGTTATTTTGTTGTTCGGATCAACCTCGTTGTTGTTTCGAATCAAGCTGTTTAATTGATATAAAGAGATCAACATGGCATGAATTGGTATCAAATAACCCAATTGATTTAATTCCAGCAATTGCTCATCGCTTAGCAGTTTCAATCTCGATTCATCGATAATGTAAATTCCTTGAAACTTTTGCATTCCCGAGCTGGCAAACTGAACGGTCAAATCTACGGCTTTTAGTAAATTCAACGCATCTAGTTGTTGGGTAAATTGATGAGTTTCCATGCTGTATTTAATATCGGCTTCTAGTTTTGCTTTGCTGCGACTCAGCAACAATGAAGGCGCACCTTTGTCATCAAAAATGGGTTCACCGTTTTCGGTATCAAAATCTTCACTAGTGTCATTGATACCAATGGCATATTCGGTATTCTCTGCATCCGATTTAATCAAATAAAAGGGATGCGTTTGCATAGCCAAAGGCATATACGTGCCCTTCCATTCACTATTTATCACGAATGAATTTTGTTGCTCTACTAGTCCACAAAGACCTGACAGCACCCATCCTCCATCTACACCACTACGGGTATAGATGATAGGCATATTAGTTGCCGCTTGTGGGATTTCAGACACTCTCAAGCGCATAATTTGTTGCGCTTTTGCGAATGAGGCTTTTATATCATTGCGAATTTTTAAATGCCGATGTGTTGTATTGGATAATTCGACTAGTTTTAACATTGTGTGTGTATTTACCTATTTATGTCATTTACAACTATCTTTGATTTGCCAACCACGTCTCAATGAAATCTCTATGAGGCGGTAATGTTTGCAACATCTGTTGAGTAATTTGTTGATTTCTTTGAATAATTTGTTGTGCCTGATCGTTTTGCTGATACAAATAGCTTTGCTTGTCAAAATCAGGTTTAAAGCCCATCCCATAAAGCACGTATTGATAGCTGGCAGCAGGAAATAGCTCAATGGCACTATCGAAATCGCTGCTAGTTGGCCCTCGAGTTTTCCAAATGGCCAAATCTTCTTTTAGAGATTCGGGAATGCTATCTGGGTTACCGTGGGCCTGCCAATAAGGTTCGGGTCGTTTGGTTAACATGTAATGCAACTTCAAGAAGTCGATAATTCGCTGCCAGCGGTAATCCATTTGTTGATTAAAGCGTTTTGCCGTTATTGCCATCACAGCGTCATCCACCGGCATATTATCAGCAATATAACGAGCCGATATCTCTACCAACATAATCGCTGTTGCTTCCAATGGTTCAACAAAACCTGCCGCCATTCCCACAGCAACACAATTTTTATACCAAAACTTTTCACGATGGCCCGATTCATATTTAATTTTTCGCGGTGTTAAGCCATCGGCAGCCTCTCCCAAATAGGCACGCAAATTTGCTTCGGCTTCATCATCACTCATAAATTTAGATGAATACACATGCCCTACGCCACGTCTATGGGTTAGTCCGATATCCCAAATCCAACCCGCATTTTGCCCCGTAGCAATGGTATGACTGGCAATAGGATCGGTGGGGTCTGCGTAGGGAACTTGCAGTGCTAGTGCTGTGTCATTGAACAGACAATCACTTGCATCTATGAAGGGAACACCAAGGGCTTTACCTAACAACAAACTCGCGAAGCCAGTGCAATCAACAAACATATCACCATGCAAATCTTCGCCATCAACCATGCTGATGGAGCCAATGCCTCCATCCTCTCGAAGGTTGACCTTGTCAACGGTAGCTATCACATGTTCTACGCTTAAATTTTGTTTGCAGTGCTCTTTTAACATCTCTGCAAACGCGCCAGCATCTAGGTGATAGGCATAATTACATTGACCATTAAACTCACGTTCGGCCATGGTTCTTGGTGCCAAACCCGCCTCACATATGTGGTGTTGAAAATTGGATTCAATGGCATAGTCTTCAATATTGGAAACATAAGGCGCTAAGTCTAAGCGACCATAGCCCAATGGCACAGTGAAAGGATGATAATAAAAATCACCATCGCCATGTACCCAGTTTACAAACTTGCCACCTTGTTTAAACACCGCATGGCAACGGCTAAACAAATCGCTTTCCTTGATCCCGATCTCTTGAATGGTGTTCTTCATAGTTGGCCAAGTCCCCTCACCCACACCCACGGTTGGGATGTCAGAAGACTCAACTAACACTACTTGCAAACTCTTGTCAGATTTTGTCGCATGCCGCGCAGCTATAACAGCTGCCGTTAACCAACCAGCGGTTCCACCGCCGACAATCACGATTTTTTTTATCATTTCTGACATAACAAAGTCACTCTCATAGAATAAAGGAACTCAAAATTAGGTAATGAACGAGGTTGTGTATTAAAAGCTGTCAAATAGACCGCTTGCGTTTAATATATTAAAACAGTGCTAGTGTAATTTAAATTACATACTCTCACTCGTCACCAGAATCTAAAAATGGCCCGCCAATACCTGCGCGAGCCATTTTTTTAAGTTACTTTAAATTGCATCATGGGTTAGAAATTACCTCTAACTCCTAATGCAAAACGTGCACCTGAATCTTGAATCAAGGTGATTTGATTCGAGAATCGACCATGTTTGATGGTTTCTTCACCGGTTATATTGATACCCTCAATAAACACTGTGTAGTTGTCATCAATGTCATAGCTGGCACTCATATCCCACTGGCTGTAATCATCAACAAACTCCGGTTCACCCGTTGTTGGATTTCTCAAGGTTTGTAAGAAGTTGTCGCGATTGTTATAGGCCAAACGAGCCTGTACGGGACCCTGCTCATAGAAAAGCACCAAGTTTTGTGAGTCACCCAAGCCCTCCAAAGCAAAACTCTGGAAAGATGAGGTATCGATTTTGGCATTACTATCTACGAATGTAGCATTGGCAGTAACGCCAAAACCATTTTCCCAAACATGAGTAATGGCCAATTCGAACCCATCAACATCTGCCGTTTCACCATTACGTGGTCTACTTACGAAGAATACTTCAGAAGCACCTACGAGCTCGTCGGCTAAATTGTTAGGATCAATACCTGGAGGTAAATCACCCGGCGCGCAATTACCACAGATATTGCCATCAGTATTTGCTCGATCTGACAACACAAAAGTCTCATCTGAAGGGGCAATAGTAATAAAATCTTCAACAGACTTATTAAAGTAAGCAAAGCTTACAAAACTCGCGTCCCCATAATACCACTCATAAGAAATATCATAGTTAGTCGACTTGAATGGCTTAAGTGCTGCGTTACCGCCACTGGCGACTAAGTTTTGCACGCGTGGCTCCCCGATATTGGTTACCGGTGTCAATTGCGAAAGTGTTGGCCTTGTCAATGAATCATAAAATGCAAAACGCACTAACATATCATCAACTACTTCAAGTTTAAGATTGACGCTTGGCAGGAAGTCATTGTAACTGCTCGCCTCAGTGACTGGACTAGTTCCGCCAGCAAATACATTGGCGAACAATGTCGTATCACTGGTAGCAACCACATCGGCTAAGATACGTTCTAAACCATCTACAGACGTATCCGTTTTACTGTAACGTCCGCCAATTTGCGCGGTCCACGGCATTTCACCAAGTTCACCCTCTAACAACACATCCACATAAAAGCTGGTAACTTCTTCGCTTATAATTGAAAAGTCATCTTGAAGTGTGGGTGCCCAACCATTGTTAAGTGCAATAATTGATGCCGTAGTGCCAGCAGGTACACCTAGCGTAGCGTCATTTGCCAACTGCATATCAGTATTTGTTTCCAATACATTGAAGAAACCAGCCGCATCATAGGTGTACCACGTATCAGCTACGCCAGAAAAGAAGTTATTCGCGGTGTATTCTTGCAAGGTTCCATCTGGCACTGCAACACGATAGCCGCCATATATCCCGAACAGATCAAAACCCTGTGTTCCATGCCGGTAATTTTGGATGCTTTTTTCACGATCTTGATAATAAGCACCAAAATTTACCCGAGTAATGGTTTCAGAGTCAGGTGTATAGCTAAAATCGGCTTTTAATTCAGTAATTTCATCTTCATCTTTGTCTCCCTCTTGAGCATAAACGTGCGCACGCCCTAAACTCGCATCAGGAATACCATTTGCAGTGAAATTATCATGGTCGGTTCTAAGGCGCCCATTTTCGAGTATTGATGTGTAATTATTGACGATACCAATAACGCTGAAGTACGCGTCACCGCCAGAGGTGTCGTTTTCAGCTGCTGAAGTAGATAGATCAAATACACCCGTAAGCTCATCGGTGATGATCCACTCAACGTTCAGACCAAAAGCTTCGATAGACACATCGCGTCTGCCACGAGTACTTTCTACAAAGTCACTCGCTGCATTGCCACCCTCTTGAGAGATCAATGTTGCTGTGCGTGTCGCTTCATCAACTTCAACTCTACCCACACGATTTGGCTCGTACCACGCGGCTAAATCATGCACTTGAGAATCAACTTCGAATTCAGAAATAAACCCATCAAATGTAATAGTGATGTCATCAGACGGTGCATA
Organism: Aliiglaciecola sp.; assembly: GCA_028356795.1. Taxonomy (GTDB): domain Bacteria; phylum Pseudomonadota; class Gammaproteobacteria; order Enterobacterales; family Alteromonadaceae; genus Aliiglaciecola. The sequence goes on from JAOMVH010000005.1 coordinate 42,724, forward strand.
TTGAAGCACCAAAGATGCGTTGGTTCTGGTTCTATCTTGAACATCAGAAACATGATCCATATTCCGAGGTATGTAGATATTTTCAGCAAGCAATTCATTGTCGACATTGTATACGTCAATACCTGGACGCCAGCCTGCGGTACCAATCGAGTTAATATCTACCTTTCGTTTTTGATGAGAGGCTGCAAACAATACACCGAAAGTATCATCATTGAAGGTGTTACTAATAAGAACACTCGCTCCCGGAGAAGTTTCTTCATTTAAATCCTCGTAAGTCGCTTTTACCGTGCCAGCAATTTTAAACCCATCAATATCAAACGGTCGCGCCGTTGTTGTGTTGATGGTGGCACCTATTCCACCTGCTTGTAGGGCGGCATTGGAACTCTTGTATACAGACGCACCTGTAATCATCTCTGCTGCCAAAACATCGAAGCTAAATTCTCGGCCTGGATTTTCGGTTGCAATTTGTCGTCCGTTCACTAAAACGCTGTTGAACTCAGGCCCAAAACCACGAACGGTAACAAACTGGCCTTCACCACCGTTACGATCGATAGAAACACCAGTAATTCTTTGTAGCGATTCTGCCACGTTCAAATCTGGAAACTTACCCAAATCTTCTGCAGCGATACCATCGGAAACGATCGCCGATTCTTTCTTATCAGACATAGCCCGTTTCAAACTGCTCACGATACCAGTCACTTGGATGACTTCTACATCATCAGCTGAGGCTGGAGCTTGAGCAAGAGCAGGCATGGAAACCATTGTAGCGGTAGTAGGTACTAGTAACGCTGCCTTAATGGCAGTTCTAAGATAACTTCTTTTCATCAGAAGCCCCCTGTTGTCCTGTTAAATTGTGTATTTTTGCTTTTGTTTATCTGCACAAATACGGCCGTGTCCTGCTGCATTTTGTGCATCGATTGCAAACATAACTCTCGAACTGCCTGCATATATGTATGTTAAATAGTATTTATATAATGTGTCAACATACCATTAACACTTATATAAGATATACGCGGTTGGTAGATTGCGCGAAAAATTCAATGAAATAGTTCACTTAAGGAATGTAAAAAGGTAAGAAACAGGCTTCGACAGATTAAGAAAAACAAAAAATATTAATTTATATCAATAACATAGCAAAGCCTTGATACTCATAAACTATGATTTGATCGCTATGCTGATATGCTAGACCATTTAAAATTACTATACTTTTTTATAACCAAAATCAATTAATACTATTTATATGTTTTAAAACATGTTTACAATTCAGAGCAAAGTAACGCAACCATAATTTTTCAATTGAGTGGGTTTTCTATGAACAAAGTTTTTCCTGAGTTTATTCATCTACAAGGAAAAAACTCAAGCCTGATGCTGGCATTTGGTCAAGGTGCGCCACAAGTTATTTACTGGGGTAAATCCTTGTCCAAAAGCACCACGCCACAGATGCTAACGACACTAAGAATACGACAAGAAGTGCCGGCATCTCCGGCTCGAGAAGCAAAACGGTCATTGACCACCACCACAGGCGAAGGATTTACCGGAAACCCAGGGATCAAGTTATTTGGTGATGACGCGCAATGGGCTGTTGCTACGGTTGTTAATGACATAAACCAACTATCGCCTCACCATGTTGTGATCACCAACTGGGATGAAGCCCGCAAGATAGCGCTGGTGCATACCATCATATTGGATCACCAAGCCGATGTGTTTAGTGTGGATACCCAAGTCACCAATAAAGGAACAAGTCCTGTCAATTTAGAATGGTGCACCGCAGCAACCCTTCCTGTGCCAGCCAGTGCAGATCAGATTTTAGGGTTTGAAGGGCATTGGGCAGGCGAGTTCCATGAGCAGCATGTAAAGCAATTTTTTGGTTCCTATTTGCGTGAAAATCGCCGTGGTAGAACTTCCCATGATGCTTTCCCTGGTTTGATCATGCACACCAAAACTTGTGATCAACAGCAAGGCGAAGCATACGGGTTCCATCTAGGTTGGAGCGGCAACCATCGACTACTGAGTGAAAAAATGGCAGATGGCCGCGCATTTGTGCAAATGGGCGAATTGCTTTATCCAGGCGAAATGTCACTGACAACTAATCAAAGTTATCAATCGCCCAAACTTTATGCCAGTTATACCAATCAAGGGCTATCCGGGTTGTCTCGTCAATTTCATCAATATGTACGTCGCAATCTACTTAAATATAGTGCGCTGGCTAAACCTCGCCCGGTGCATTACAACACCTGGGAAGGAATTTACTTTGACCACGATGTAGCGACTCTCAAAGATCTCGCTAACCGTGCCTGCGAATTGGGTGTAGAGCGATTTGTATTGGACGATGGTTGGTTCATTGGCAGAAACGACGACAAAGCCGGCTTGGGTGATTGGTACGTAGATGAGGGTATTTACCCCGATGGACTGACACCAGTGATCGATCATGTAAACCAGTTGGGGATGGAGTTTGGCTTGTGGTTTGAACCTGAAATGGTCAACCCCGACAGCAATTTATATCGTGCTCACCCAGACTGGATCCTGTCAACACCTCCCAATCAAGATGTTGGTTTTAGAAATCAGTTGGTGCTAGATCTCACCCGTGACGAAGTCTTTGATTACCTGTTTGAACGGCTCGATAGCTTATTGAGTGAATACAACATTGCTTACATCAAGTGGGATATGAACCGTGATATCAACCAACCAGGCGACCAGCATTTTAAACCTGCCGTGCATCGACAAACTCGCGCACTATATCGCTTACTAGCCAAAGTAAAAGCCAGTCACCCTAATGTCGAGATTGAGAGTTGTTCCTCCGGTGGTGCACGGGCTGACTATGGCGTACTAGAACATACAGATCGGGTATGGACCTCAGACTCAAACGATGCCCTTGAGCGGCTGAAAATTCAAAAGGGCTTTTCCTACTTCTTCCCTGCCGAGCTAATGGGTAGTCATGTTGGTCCAAGGGATTGTCATATCACTCATCGCAACTTAAGTATGTCAATGCGCGCCTCTGTGGTGCTATTTGGGCACATGGGCATGGAAATGGATTTGCGTGAATTGACTGACGATGAAAAAGTTGAACTCAAAGCTATGGTTGATTTATATAAACAGCACAGAGCCTTGATTCATTCCGGTGATCTGTACCGGCTATCACTGCCAGATTATGCTATGGGTGTGGGAATGATTGCTCCAGATAAATCCGAAGCGCTGTTTTCATATAGCTTAATACGAAGCCATACCGCTGGGTTACCTGATCAATTCAAATTTGAAGGGCTGGCTCCCGAAACCTTATACAAGCTTCACATCATTTGGCCAATTCGAGCGGGGGATTTCTGGCCAAAATCGTCTATTTTTAACTTTGACACTAACTTGCCAGAGATGGATGGTCAGGTATTTAGTGGCGAAGCACTGATGAACTTGGGCAAGCAATTGCCTCGTTTAGCGCCCAATAGCGCGCTTATTTATCATTTGGTCGCAGTGGAATAACCTCTAGGCTAAGTGCAAATAGAGTGGCAACTTGCCACTCTATTGCCATCCCAATTAGCGATCGAAAACCTTCATGGTTGACTTAGAAACGCGTTAGTTCGTTCAATGCCATTGGCGCGAATATTACCGTAAAACAAATTGAAATCGAGCACATGATAGCTGCCATCTTGACCGTCAAAATGATTAGAAAAGGCATTATCTTGCTGTTTTTGAATATGTAGCACACCGCTCTTATCACATTGCGCCCAAGTTAGATTTTGTGTTACTGATTCCAATTCTTGGTAGGTGAACTCTGGGCTTTTGGCCAACAACATGTATAAAAAGGTACGCTTAAACTCAACTGGGAAGGCCCCTTTGTGATGATCGGCAGATACTTTTTGTGTGTTTGTTTGCCAGCTAAGAGGATTCACGCACGCGATAGATTTGCCCAATGTATCTTCCCATCCCGACGAGTACCAGTGACGATAACCTTGAGATAAATAACCGCCTTCACCATAGGTATCGTAAGACACAATACACCCAGTCTGGGTGGCACTTTGGCATAACGAGATATTCTCAAACTCACGTTCGAACATATCCAAAGGCAACCAGTAGCCAATGGTATAGGCCGCTACCATTTTATGGCGCAAATCTGTTCCATCAATTTTATCAGCGATTAATCGCAAAGCATGATGACTACCTTGGCTATGGCCGACAATCATAAAAGGTCGACCTTTATTTTGGTGGGCCAAGAAATAGTCAAACGCGCTGGCAACATCTTGGTAGGCGAGATCCAATGCCTGATAACTAGATTGTGTGTCTGCAGAGCCAAACGCGGATAAATGGGCCTGTCGGTAAATTGGTGCATAAATGTCACAACAACCGTTAAAGGCACTTGCCATGCTCGATAACATGTATTCAAGGGACTGGGCTTCAGAATTGGTCTTGGCCATATTTGAGTTCCAGCCACCAGGCCCGACATATCCGGTGGAATGAACAAAAAACACATCAACTTGTTTATCTTCCATGTCGTTGCTTTGATCAAGCCCAACAGGCACCAGATCAGCGGTATCTTGTTTAGTAGGCAGTGATGCCCAAAAATCTTCATTGGCATAGCTAGGAGCAGCAGGTACATCAGTGATATTGAATTCATCCCGAGGTAATAAATACCATTGCACTAGTAATCCTAAGCCCACAACAAGCGCCACCAAAGACGTGGCGACGATACCTAACCATTTCAAAACTTTCTTCACAGACAACACCTTGTATATCGAGTAAATAGTGAACAATGGCACCATTTTATATTATAAATGTGTTTTATTGTCACATTTTTATGCCTTTGTTAGCAGCCACTAGAACATATCAAGACTGACATCCTAAAAAATACGTTCAATGACACAGCAGATTGACTCTAGATCCTTTACCCACAGGTTAGAGTAACTTAATCTGATACGACCAACCGGAGGTAACATGCATAAACGAATAACAAAAATCATAATGTTAAGTTTTTTAACTTCAACTGCATTTAGCATCGACGCTCAACAGCACTGGCCATTTCCTCAAGACGAACACACACCCGACCCCCTCCGCATAGGAACTGCGAGTGATAGACCTGTTGATGTATCACGATTTTTACTCTCTCGCGGCGCCTCAAGTGGTAGAGTCAACTCTCAAGGAACTCATATTGCGTTTAGTAGCAATGTCACGGGTATCTCGCAACTATGGATCATGGCAATTACGGGTGGCCAAGCAAAGCAGTTGACCTTTGGCAACGGCATCACCTTCTTCCGCTGGCATCCAGATGGACAACAAATAATCTATGGTGCCGACAACAATGGCGATGAACGCGAAGCCTATTACATGATTGATATCGCTGGTACCAGTGAGTCTTTAGTAAAGGCCAGTAGCAAAGCCTATCGTGCTTTTGGCGCATTTCACGCAGATGGTAAGCGCTTTAGCTACGCTTCTACTGAGCGAAATGGCCGAGATTTTGATATTTACGTGCACAACCTAAATAACGGCAAATCAGAGCTGGTTTATCAATCTGAATTTGGCTTTTTCCCCGCTCAGTGGCGCCCAGGCACTAACCAAATGTTAGTCACCGAAACCGTTGGTGAAGATGGTGAGAACCTATACCTGCTCGATACCAGCAGCAAAAAAATACAACCCTTGTTTAAACCCACTGTATCTGCCGCATTCAATAATTTTCAATGGAACGCCTCGGGTAGCGGCTTCTATTTTATCAGCAATGACGACAGTGATTTACTCAGTCTTCGTTTTCATAATATGACCACAAATCGCACCGATGAAATTGTTAAAACCGATGCAGAGTTACATGGTGTCAAACTCTGTGCTGGCGGTGATACGCTGCTTTACAGTATTAATGACGATGGATTTGAAACGGCCTTCGTCACACCCACCAAATCTTTTTCACCTAAGAAAGTAGATTTACCCCAAGGCACCTTGTACGCATCTTGCAGCCAAAAATCAGCGGCCATCATCACCTTAAATGGCCCAGCAACGCCAGGCTCCTTATATGCCTTAGATCTTAACAGTGCTGAAAGCACATTGATTAGAGAGCCAGACTTGGCTGGTATTGATTCTCGGACACTGCAAACGCCAGAAGTTATCCGCTTCCCTGCCCGCGATGGCGTTGAGCTGCAAGGATTGCTATACCTGCCTAAAAACATCAAAGGCATGCCACCTCTGGTGATTGATATTCATGGTGGCCCCACTGGACAAGCCCGTCCTAGTTGGCAACCTTTAACCCAATATTTGGTGGGCAAAGGTATCGCAGTGCTCGATATTAATGTGCGTGGTTCAACTGGGTTTGGTAAAACTTATGCTCGCTTAGACAACCAAGAAAAACGCTTGGACAGCGTCAGAGATCTGGTTGACGCATTGGCTTGGCTAAAAAAAGACGGACGTGTTGATGCAGATAACGCAGCCGCTATGGGCGGCTCTTATGGTGGTTACATGGTCAATGCCGTTATGGGCGCCTACCCTGATGCATTTGCCGCTGGCGCATCGTTTGTCGGAGTCGCGGATTGGGTCCGCGCACTGCAGACCGCTTCTCCTGGCTTGAAGGCATCAGACAGAATCGAATACGGTGATATCACAGATCCTAAATGGCAAGAGTTTTATGCGGTTAACTCGCCCATCAATACGGTTGAAAATATTGTTGCGCCCATGTTCTTTCAACATGGTGTAAATGACCCTAGAGATCCTGTGACAGAATCAGATACTATGGTGTCAGCTCTGAGAGAAAAAAACATTCCAGTTACTTACTTGCGTATGCCTGACGAAGGGCACTCAGTTAGAAAGTTGACCAATCGCGTTATGTTGTATCGACAACTTGCTGATTTCTTAGAAACCCATTTGAATAATAAAAACTAGAATATAAAGGAACACAACACATGAAAAAATTGCTCGGATTGGGAATTGCTTTGGCGCTTAGTGGCTGTGCAGTTGCTGACCATAAAGAGTTCCATGCTTCATCCAAAGCCAAAGAGCTGGCGCAAAAATATATTCTAGTTGATGGGCATATTGATGTGCCCTATCGATTGCAAGAAAAATGGGTTGATGTCACTAAAGCCACTGATGGTGGCGATTTTGATTACCCAAGAGCCAAAGCTGGCGGCTTAAATGCGCCCTTTATGTCAATTTATGTGCCTGCATCGTTAGATGATTCAGACCAGTCAACGGCATTAGCTCATCGACTGATTGATTATGTGGAAGCCATTGTTGGTCGTGCACCAGACAAATTTGCCATTGCCACGTCAGTGGCTGATGTGGAAGAGCACTTCGCCAAGGGTTTAATTTCGTTGCCTTTGGGCATGGAAAACGGCTCGCCGGTGCAAGGCAGTCTTGAAACACTAAAACAGTTTTATGACCGCGGAATTCGCTATATCACCTTGGCACACTCGTTAGCCAACCATATTTCAGATTCGTCCTACGACTTGCGCCGCAAATGGAAAGGCTTAAGCCCCTTTGGTAAAGACATGGTCAAAGAAATGAACAATTTGGGGATCATGATTGATATTTCACATGTCTCCGATGCCGCTTTTTATCAAACCGTTGAAATCAGTCAAGCGCCGGTTATTGCCTCACACTCATCACTACGTACTTTTACTCCAGGGTTTGAGCGCAATATGGATGATGACATGATCAAAGCATTAGCAGCCAATGGTGGCGTGATCATGATTAATTTTGGTTCTACCTTTGTCGATCCCGTTTCCCGCGCTTGGCGGATAAAAATGGGGGTACAGCGTAAAGAGCTTGAAACAAAATTTGGCAAAGATAGCCCCGAGTTAGTGGATTTTGAAAAGCGTTATCGAGAAACCAGTCCGTTTCCATTTGCCGATGTGAACACCGTAGTTGAACATGTAGAACACGTGGTGAAACTGGTTGGCATCGAGCATGTGGGCATTGGTTCTGACTATGATGGTGTAGGTGATTCCTTACCCATAGGGCTAAAGGATGTATCAACCTACCCTAATTTAGTGCAAGGCTTGCTAGATAAAGGCTATAGCGAAGAGGATATTGCTAAGATCTTAGGTACAAACTTGTTAAGAGTATGGCGGGAAGTAGAAGAATTGGCGGCTAAGTCAAAGGGTTAGTTAAAACTGAATCGGTGTAGAAGATGATTTTGTGTATTGCTGAGTTTGCATATAGACGTTTTGAATCATCTCTGCATCGCTACTCGCTCTATGGCGCTGACACTCGCTGTTAGCGCATATCACTTCTTGGGTATCATGCCATTTTTCCATTTGTCCCTCGGTCAAAATGTTCTCAAGGGGACTCAGGGTAAACTTCATTTCCATCCGCGCCACGTAAAACAGCTTGATTAGCCACGGATAGTCTACCACCCAGCCATCTGAGTATACGGTTTGCCCTAACAAAAGCTCGTTTAACTCACTACAAACTTGGTTTGCTCTTATGCCTTTATCATGCAGAAGATCACGGCTAATACCATGCAATTTTTCGGCATCACCAGACCAATGTTGCCAATCTTGCTCTGGCTTTATTAAACGGCAATAACGTTGCGACAAATAGGTCACCACACCCACTTCAATTGGATAACTCTCGCTACCAAAACCACTAGCTTCAATATCAATGATGGTGGGAATGATTATTTTGTTGATACACGCCTCCGGCACAATTGTTAACAATTTATTTACAACAAGATAAGTGATGAATTTAGATACCACAAATATTGTTACAACCTTTTTCACCCAGCCGGTATTAAGCTCTTTCTATTTAGGTTCAAGTCCTTATCATTGCGAAACACTCACAAATAAGGAAAGCTGTTGCTCAGTGTTACGCAGTTAAGCAAAAAATACGCCGATAAAACCGTGCTCGATGATGTTTCTTTCAATATCGCCCCTGGCGAAATCGTTGCACTGCTTGGTGCCAATGGCTCGGGTAAAACCACTACCATTAATTCTATTTGCCAATTAATTGAATATGATGCTGGAGATATTCAGTTTGGTGGGCAATCCATCCAATCAAATCGCCAATATTTGTCCCAAATTGGTGCAGTTCTGGGAGGCAGTCGCAACATTAATTGGCGTTTGACGGCATCGCAAAATGCCGAATACTTCGCTGCACTTCGAGGCCATTCAGGAAAAGCGGTTAAACACAATATTGCTCAATTACAACAACGATTAGGCCTAGACAAATATGCCAAGCTCGAAGTACTCAAGCTGTCGACGGGCAACAAACAAAAAGCGGCGTTGTTGAGTGCCTTGGCCTATTCGCCTAAGTTGTTGCTGCTCGATGAGCCCACACTGGGTCTAGATTTAGATACGGTACAAGAGCTTCAAGATATTATCGGTCAGCAATCTAGCGATTCTGGTCAGGCATTTTTGATCACCTCTCACGACATGAGTTTTATCGATAAAATCTGTCAAAAAGTGATTGTAATCGATCAAGGCAAGGTCATTTTTAGTGGCACCATAGACGCGTTAAAAAACACCTTATACTCCTACAAACTGCGCGCACAATTAGCAAACAGTGTCGATGAGGTGGAACTCGAAAAAAATCTGCATGACTTGTGCGCTGGTCGCTATCAGCTGCAATTTGAACAAAATGTATTAAGGGTCGATTATGAAACGCCGGAGCAAGTTATGCCGTTATTATCTTGGCTTCATACCCAAAATATTTGCCCCACTGAACTATCAATTACGCCATTGCAAATGGAAGATGCTTTTCGCTCACTGACCCAAGCGGCAAAACAGGAGGAAAAATCGTGATGAGCTGGTTACTACTGTTTAAAAATGAATTAAAACTTCAGTACTTTGATATGCGGCAATATTGGTTTGAAACTGTATTGAGTTTGGTAGTGATTTGTGGACTCTTCGTTGGCCTATTTTATGGGATTAAATCTTTCGCTTATGAAGGGCAAGAAGGGCAGTCTCTAGACGGCCTAATGTTTGGTTTTTTACTCTGGACTTTTGCCACTACCGCCTATTCATCCATCACCAAAACGGTGATTGACGACACACAAAAAGGCTATATCGAACAACTATTCATTGCACCCAAAAGCTTCACCAAGTTGTTATTTGTGAAGGTAATTGTGGATATTGCATCAGGGTTTATGTTCTTAATTCTAGTTACCTATTTAGTCATGTGGTTGACAGGAAATTGGTTAGACATCCATTTTCTAAAGTTTTTTGCTGCATTGTTATTGGCCGCCCCATCTTTGGTGGGCCTGGGATTAATCGTAAGTGGTTTTGCGCTAGTGTTTAAACGAGTCGATACCTTAGGACAAATGTTAACACTTGCGTTAATGGCACTAGTGGCATTAGAAGGCTTGCCTTTTGGGCCTATTACATTGTTACCCTTTACACCCGGCGTGTCGTTGGCCAGAGATTGGGTGTTAAATGGTAGCCCATTGCAGATGTACGATGTCGCCATTGTGACTCTCAATTCCGCCCTTTATTTATTTGTTGGAAGTGCAATTTTCAAACATTTTGAACAAGTCGCCAAACGCAAAAATTTGATAGGACAGTATTAGCGTTCAACTACAAACCTCTGTCTTTTTGTCATTTATGTCCGCCTCCTCTTAATTGAGGAGGCGTCATTTCATCTCCTAACTTTGATTAACCTTGTTTAATGCTCTTTACGACTAAAGGCATCCTCTTTTAGCTGTATTTCTATTAAAAAACTGATCTAGAACAAACTATGGGTTTGTGGAGACTAGATTTGTCCCTCTTGATTGGCCTATTAATAATATATGGGAAAACAACAAGAAAAGAAGGTTTATGTTCATTCGACGATTAATCATTTGTGCCACACTTATCAATTTTGCGATACCTGCATTTAGTCAAGACAAGACTGAACAGTTGGTTGACGAGGGACTGCAAAGACTTCAAAACAACCAAAACGCTCAAGCCAGTATCGATAAAACAGTAGAAAAAACACAATCATTAGAAAAAAGTTATCAAGATGAATTGCATCTACTTGATGGTTTGAACATGTACAACGACATGTTGAAGCGTCAATTGGACGACCAAGAAGAGCAAATTCTCAAAATCAACACCTCCATCAACAATGCCACTTTGATTGAACGTCAAATTATGCCGCTACTTGTTCGTATGGTTGACGCGTTAGATAGTTTTGTTGGTGTCGACCTGCCATTTCTACTGAAAGAGCGACAAGCGCGTGTTGACGGTTTAAGAGAGCTGCTTAACAAAGCTGAATACACCACATCAGAAAAAACACGGCGTATATTTGAAGCCTATCAAATTGAAAATGAATACGGCTATACCATCGAGTCATACAAAGGCCGCGTAGATTTGGGTGATAGCCAGTTTGCGGTCGATTTCTTAAGAATTGGCCGTATTGGTTTGATGTACCGAGATTTGGCGGGCGAGCAAGTGGGCTTTTGGAACGGCGACACTAACAGTTGGCAGCCGCTTACGGAACGTCAATACAAACGACATATCACCAAGGGCCTGAAGATTGCCCGAGAAGAGATATCGCCTGAACTCATCACCTTACCCATACTAGCCAACATCGAGGAACGCTAAATGACCACTTCAATCAAACTATTTAGCGCACTGATCCTCTGTTGTTTCGTCTTGTGCGGAAACTCAGTAGCACAAGAGCAAAAGAAACGTCCTTTGTCGGTCGACGAATTGCTAGAGCAAGTTAAACAAGGCAACAGAAAAGACCAAGAAGTCAATCAACAGCGTATTGACGCATTCAATCAAAATCGGCAAGAACAGCAATCCCTGTTGCGCCAAGTTAAAAATAATAGAGCCAAAGCAGAAGCATTAAGTCTTTCCCGCGAGCAACAATTTGAAGTCAACGAACAGCAAATTGGCTTGTTACAAGAAAGATTGACAGAGCGACTAGGCTCACTCAAAGAGCTCTTTGGGGTATTACAATTGGTTTCAAACGATGCACAAGGCCAATTTGATAACTCATTAGTGCAACTACACTACCCGCAGCGCACCGAACGTTTAAATGCCTTTTCAGAAAAAATGGGGCAAATCACTGAGCTACCATCGGTTGAGGAAATCGAGGCCCTTTGGTACGAGCTACAAAGAGAAATGACTGAGTCGGGTAAAGTTGTGCAATCGACTCAAACGGTTCTTTTACAAAATGGCCAAGAAGTCGAAACCGACTTGATTCGCGTCGGTACTTTCAACTTGATTTCAGCCGAAAAATATATCCAACGCATCCCGGAAACCGGACGAATAGTAGAGTTTCCTCGCCAGCCCTCAAGCCGTTACATGGCGGGCGCTAAAAGTATTGCTGACAGCCCAGGCGAAGTTGTGCCGTTCACTATTGACCCGATTCGCGGTCAACTTATTGCACTAATGGGCACTGCGCCTAATTTGACTGAACGTGTGCAACAAGGCGGCGTGATTGGTTATGTCATCGTCACCCTCGGTGCGCTAGTTGTCTTGTTGGCCATTGGTCGCTTTATTTACTTATTGCTTCTGGATCGCAAAATTCGCCTTCAACTTGCCCACCTTGAGCAACCCAGTGACAACCCCTTGGGAAGAGTATTAAAAGTTTTCCAAGACAACAAAACGGAAAAGCTCGAACAGCTTGAAATCAAACTCGGCGAAGCAGTATTAAGAGAACTTCCACCGATTAACCGAGGTCTGTCTTTCCTAAAAATCAGTGCCGCGGTCGCGCCCCTATTAGGCTTACTGGGCACAGTAACAGGCATGATCATCACCTTCCAAGCGATTACCTTGTTTGGTGCCGGAGACCCCAAATTGATGGCAGGGGGCATATCTCAGGCCTTGGTGACTACCGTACTTGGATTGGTTGTTGCGATCCCAACCTTGCTGCTGCATAACTTGGTGAACAGCAAAGCAACCAAGATTACTCAAATCATTGAACAAGAAGCGGTCGCGCTAATAGCACTTCGCTCAGATGATGCGTAGGAGGCAGCCATGTTTGCTTGGATAGACAACATATTCCCCTGGTTTGGCGACATGCTTGAACTGGGAGGCGACATTTTATTGCTTATCATTGTGATGGCAGCAGTTATGTGGTCGTTGATTCTGGAACGCTTGGTTTTCTTGTTCGTGATTTTCCCCCACAAGCAAAAGCTTCTGGCGAGTTTATGGCAAAAACGCGATGGCATGTCTGATTGGCATACCACCCAGTTTAGACAACTGCTGGTGAGTCGAGTACATCGAGAAATGTCACGAAATTTAGAATTAATTAGCACCATTGTAAAGGTCTGCCCTTTGTTGGGGTTACTTGGCACAGTAATGGGTATGTTAGAGATTTTTGATGCGCTGGCAGTGACTGGAAACAACAATGCCAGAACCACTGCAGGTGGGGTATCAAAAGCTACCGTATCAACCATGGCGGGAATGGTAGTAGCAATATCTGGACTAATGATCAGCCATTATTTAATTGATAAAGCCAAGGCATTGAAATTGACATTCCAAGAAAACCTATCGATCAAAGAGCCCAAGGAACCTAGCCATGCGTAAATTCATTACTACACAAACTCAGGATCAGGACGCAAGTGTGAACATCACCCCTATGTTAGATGTGGTTTTTATCATGCTCATTTTTTTCATCG
>JAOMVH010000050.1 GCA_028356795.1 Aliiglaciecola sp.
GAATGACTTAGTGAGTTACACGCTAAAAGAAGAACCACAGCCACATGTTGTAGTGGCATTTGGGTTGTTAACGAGAAAACGAGAACCTTCTAATCCTTCGGTATAGTCGACAACGCCACCAACAAGGTATTGTAAGCTCATGGGATCAACCACAAGGGTGACCTCATTTTTATCAATCGTCATGTCACCTTCGTTGACCTTCTCATCAAAGGTGAAACCATACTGAAAACCAGAGCAACCACCTCCGGTAACATAAACTCGCAGCTTCAAATTCGGGTTTTCTTCTTCTTCAATTAACGCTCGGACCTTCACCGATGCAGCGTCAGAAAGCTCGATAGGCAAGGCCATTTCTACTGACATTTTTCACCTCAAAAATATATGAATACGGGGAAATCCCCTAATAATGCCGCAATTATCCAATACCCTAGTAATTTAGTCAACTATTCAGTACTGACTGAAAACGACTCAACTGACCAATCAAACACTTTATCCAATTGGCCTCGTCTGCGTTTAAACTGGAAAACCTGCGCATTGATAGCGACTTTTTCTACAGAAAATCCTTCTGGTAGAATCATTTCACCGGTTAATGACTGAAAGTATTTAAAACTAAACTTAAGTGGAGCTGAGTCCTCGATAAGAACTTGCTCAAGATTGACTTGTTTGGGCAATCCATTTTGACTCCCTATGAGAGTCACTTTAACAGTGCCATTCACCACACTTTTAATTTTATCTTGTTGCAGTAAAACAAGTTCAAAGCGGTAGGCGTTTTTGCTCAGAGACTTACTAACCTCGAAAGCTTCAATTAAAAATCCGGCTTGTTTTAGTTCAGGTGCCATCACTTTTTGATAAAACTGAATATCTTGCCGTAATTGAGCTTCCCTATCTAAACCGGTCTGAATTTCAATCTGTGATTTTTGTGCTGCGAGTCGCTGAACTTCCAATTCCACGCCCAAAATATTAAGTTGACGAGATAACTTTTGGTTTTCTGATGATAGGTTTTCCATCGTGTGTTTGAGTTTTGCGATGTCGGCCTGTTGTGCCTCAAAGTGCTGATTACCATAAGTAAAAGCGATATATATCGCAGCCGTAAAGGCGATGATCAACAGAGAATAAAATTTAAACGCTCCCCACGTTTTGCGAATATCTTCAGGAATCACGGAAAAATATACCCTTTTAATAATTTTATCATGGTTAACAAGCACTTGTGATATAGTGACATAGAAAAGTGGCCATTACATTGACCATTATCACTCATTGATTGTTTAAGCCCAACAGATAATGACATTAAAATCATTTAGACAAGAACTCGCTAACCCTCGCACATCAATTCAATTGTGCCTGTTGGGGATTGCTGGCGGTATGACTGCTGCATCATTGATAATACTATTTCGCCTTTGTGTGGAATGGCTTCAACGCCTATATCTCGAAGAACTTAACCAATTTTCTGACGTGGAGCCGATACTTAGATTCGCGCTGCCATTTATTGGTGCGGGCTTTATTATTTTGTTCGCATTCCTGACTGGTTTCAAGCACTACCGCATGGGTATTCCGTTTGTGATTCACAGGCTAAAGCAACGTTATGGTCACATCCCTTTTCGCACCACTGTCAATCAATTTTTTGGTGGAATGTTCGCCTTAGCAAGTGGTTTTGTAGTAGGCAGAGAGGGCCCATCTGTGCACTTAGGTGCGGCCGGAAGTAGTCTTATTGGGCATGGTTTAAAGCTTCCCTATAACAGTATTCGTATCTTATCTGGCTGTGGTATCGCGGCTGGCATATCGGCGTCTTTTAATACGCCCTTTGCTGCCGTTATTTTTGTCATGGAAGTGGTACTGCGAGAATATCGCATCCATATTTTCATACCCGTCATGCTCGCCGCCGCTTGCGGTTCGTTGATGACGCGCGCAGTTTTTGGTCAAGTTCATGAGCTATCATTCTTATCCTTTCAAGATATCAGTCAATGGCATTATCCTTACCTGATTGTCTTTGGGATTGTTTTAGGTTTTATTGCCGCTTTATTTAATAATCAACTGATGAACGTCATCAAACTTTTCCGGCCAGTTAAAATGGTTTGGCGAATCTTAATTGCTGCACTTATCACCGCCGTTTTTGGGTTCTTTTTGCCTGAGTCCATGTCAGCCGGTTTAGATGTGACACATTCCTTTGTGAGTGGTCAGACTATTTGGCTGTTATTGGCAATATTGATCGCAAAATTCATATTGGCGCTAGCCGCAATTGGGCTGGGTGTGCCCGGCGGTCTAATAGGTCCGGTGTATGTAATTGGTATGCTTAGTGGCGCAGTACTAGCTATTCCTTTGGGCTATGTCATTGCAGACAATGTTGATTACAGTAATAGCTTTGCTTTACTTGGCATAGCTGGCATGTTGACGGCTGTATTACATGCTCCGCTGGCAGCGTTGTCGTCGGTGATGGAATTGGCCTACAACCCTGAAATTATTCTTCCGGCAATGTTGGTTATAGTGCCTGCATACGTTACATCAACCCAATTGTTAGGTAACCGTTCGATTTTTATTCGTCAATTAGAATACCAAAAACTGTCATACACCATTTCTCCTATCCGCGAGACATTGCAAAAAACCGGCGTATTAGCGGTTATGGACAGGGAATATAAACTTTTCATCGACGCACCAGACAAATATATTCTGGATTTCCTGGATACAGCGCCGACTCATCCGGTTGTCTTAAGGTCCTCATTCGAAATTGATGTGCAGTATTCTCTTGTGCAATATGAACTGAGTTTGAATCATGATAGTGGCGCACTGGCGTTTTTTGATATGGAGGGTGTGCCATCTCAAGCGACACTTGCCGAAGTGTATGAGATTCTGCAGGCCAACCGAGATGGGGCGGTATATGTATATGAAACCACCCCGTCGAGCATTTTGGGTGTTATAACCTGGAATACGTTAAGCAGTTATTTACACAAAGAAAAATTTTAAGGGCAAGCAATGTTGTTATTGTGGATAAAGGTTTTACATGTATTTTTTATGGTCGCTTGGATGGCCGGTATTTTCTATTTGCCTCGTCTATTTGTCTACCATGCACAATCCCAAAGTCAGGAAGTTAAAGATCAGTTTAAAATTATGGAGCGACGTCTGTGGTTTTTTGTAACCCCTTTTGCATTGCTCACATTGGTGTTCGGCTTAGTGCTTATTTACTTGTATGGCTCAGATTGGTTTATTGCTTCAAAATGGTTACATGTGAAAATCACGCTGGTTATTTTGCTTTATGGTTATCACTTTTATTTGTACCGACTATTAAAAATATTCGCACGAGATGAAAACCAGCATACCGCCAAATTTTATCGATTTTTAAACGAGGCCCCGGTATTAGTGCTTCTAGCTATCATTGCTCTGGCTATTACCAAATCTTGGTAAAAGTGATGACAAAATAAACCTTAAAAGCATTTGATAAATGCCGTTTTTTTGACCACACTATCAAGCACGAAACTCAATCTAATGTAAGAAGCACAAAATAGCATGGATGCCAATAACCGACACTTTACCGAACTACTTGATAAAACCGATTCAGCCTTTCAACGTTTGTTGGATAACCCCGGTTCACCTGAATTCACCAATGCTTATGAGAATGCCAAACAAGAGCTCGATTTTTATATCTCTCATATGGGTGATCAATTAAGAAAGAAATATCAAAATTACTAGAACAAAAACGTCCTGCTATATACATGATTGGCCCATCGTTACCGGTAAGCCCTATTCCAAACTTACCAATGCAACAACACCAAGAAAAACTAACACTGCGGCCATAACCCGACCTTTACCATAGCTTTCTCCAAGGATCAGCCAACCAATTAATGCCGCAAAAACAACACTCGTCTCTCGAAGTGCAGCTACCGCAGCAATAGGAATTTTAGTCATGGCCCAAAGCGCTACCGCAAACCCGCCAGTGGCCATCACACCCGACAGCATGTCGATGCGAGCGACAGGCCAGCTGATGTTTTTAATATCAAGTTGCCTATAGTGCATTAGCAAAACAAAGCTGGCGAATAACAAACCTGACATTGCTTCTAACCATGCCACATAAACTAAAAACGACTGAGTCAATCTAACGCCGGTTCCAGACACCAAGGTATAAGAGGCAATACAACAGCCCGTTATGAGGGCAAAAGCAATGGGTTTACGATTGTGCTTTTGATTATTCTTGGCCAACAACATGATACCAGCACTGATCAATACGATACCAAAAGCGCTCATAGACGAGACCGATTCAGACAAAAAGATCACTCCGACAAGCAAGATTAGTAAAGGCGCGATCCCCCTTGAGATTGGATAAACTTGGGAAAAATCACCATGCTTGTAAGCCCTGAGTAGACTCCAGAAGTAAACTAAATGTATTGCACTGGCCAGCAACAAGTATGGCCAGGCACGTCCATCGATACTAGGTAAATAAAAGATTAGTGCTAACCCAATGGGCACTGCTATAAGGCGATTTATAAACAGTGACCTTAAACGATTTTGACTATGTTTTAATAATCCATTCCAGCTGGCATGCAGCAAAGCTGCAAACAACACAATGACATAAACCAATGACTTAGAAGTTCAGTTCTTTGAGTTTACGAGTGAGCGTATTACGCCCCCAGCCAAGTCTTTTAGCTGCATCTTGTTTGTGTCCATTAGTGTACTGCAATGCTCTTTCCAACATGATTCTTTCAAAATCATGGGTTGCCTCATCAAGAATATTGTTTTTACCTGAATGTAATTGCCTGTCTGCCCAATCAGCCAAAAGTGTTTGCCAATCTGTTTCGGCATTCGAGCTACTGACCGTTTGGCTAACGCTACTTATCTCGGGAGGCAAATCCGAGACTAAAATTTCTTGGCCACTTGCCATCACGGTTAGCCAACGACACATGTTTTCAAGTTGACGAACATTACCCGGCCATGCCAACTGAGTAAGTGCACCTGCGGCGTCTTTGCTTAGTGTTTTGACTTCTACCGCTAGTTCATTTGCCGCACTGATCAGGAAATGCCTTGCCAACAGCGGAATATCTTCGCGTCTTTCAGAAAGTTGTGGAATATGGATTTTGATCACGTTTAGGCGGTGATATAAATCTTCACGAAACTTTCCTTCGATAACGCGTTGCTCGAGATCTTGGTGAGTCGCAGCAATAATACGTACATCAACCTTGACCGGGTTATGGCCACCAACTCGATAGAATTGTCCGTCAGCTAGCACTCTTAAAAGACGAGTTTGAACATCCAACGGCATATCGCCAATTTCGTCCAAAAACAAAGTACCACCGTCAGCTTGTTCAAAGCGACCCTGGCGCGCGGCTTGAGCACCAGTAAATGCGCCTTTTTCATGGCCGAACAACTCTGACTCGATTAAATCTGCCGGAATTGCGGCCATATTCAAGGGAATAAAGGTCTCTGTTTTTCTTGGACTATGGCGGTGCAATGCTTGTGCGACCAGCTCCTTACCCGTTCCTGATTGGCCATTAATCAATACCGAAATGCTTGAGCGGGATAACCTACCAATAGCTCTAAACACCTCTTGCATGGCAGGAGCTTCACCGATAATTTCTGTATCTTGTATTTCCGGCTCAGTAGTTTTTGTAGGGGTCTTTTCACGTGCATGGGCTAATGCACGTTCGACTAAACTAACCGCATCATCAATATCAAACGGTTTCGGCAAATATTCAAATGCACCACTTTGATAGGCATTAACTGCGCTATCTAAGTCAGAATGTGCGGTCATGATGATCACTGGAATATCGGGGAAGTACTTGTGAACTTCCCGCAATAAATCCATACCATCCATTTGTGGCATTCGAATGTCAGATACAATTACTTCAGGTTGTTGACCTGAGTGGAGTTGTAACAATAGATCTTCGGGATTTTCAAAACTAAAACAAGGGATTTGAGCCGATTGCAATGCTTTTTGTAATACCCAACGAATTGAGCTATCGTCATCCGCGACCCATACTGGTTCAGCGCTCATTTAACAGATTCCTTCTTTTCAATAGGTAAATATATTTTAAATTCAGTGTGTCCCGGCCAACTTTCAACGTCTATTTTGCCTTTGTGGTGATCTACCAGTGTTTGAGCAATAGATAACCCTAGTCCGGTGCCATTTGCTTTGCCCGTAACCATGGGATAAAACAGCGTATCTTTAAGCTCTATCGGAATGCCGGGTCCATTGTCAGCAATTTTTACTTGTACAACCAAGGGGTGCTTTACACCATGTATCGTTAGCTGTCTTTTAATACGAGTTTTTAAGCTGATTTCTCCCGGGTAATCCAGTTTCTCTAGTGCCTGAACACTGTTTCGCACTATGTTCAGTACAGCTTGTTGCAGCATGTCCTGATCTATCAACATATCAGGAATACTCGGATCATAATCCCGTTGAATTGCCACATCCTGTATGTCATCGAACAACACCAACATTCTAATTTTTTCCAATACTTGGTGAATGTTACTCCAGCGAAAGTGGGGCAAGGAGTTGGGGCCCAGCAACCGATCGACCAAATTAGTTAGACGGTCTGACTGTTCAATAATCACTTGAGTAAATTCTTTCAACAAGGGGTTAGACAATTGCTTCTCTAATAATTGTGCAGCTCCTCGCACACCGCCTAATGGATTTTTAATTTCATGTGCAAGCCCTCGAATTAACTCTCTAGCAGCCTGCTGCTGGGCCCATTGCTGGCTTTCTTGACTAATACGTTTTTGTTGATCAATGGCCTTAATTTCAACCAATAAGGCAGGTGAATCGTCATATTCAAAACGTGTTACTGAGACATCGCCTAATATATGACGCCCATCAAAGAAAGCGAACAATACCTCGGAATCAGAAAACCCTTCATTATGAGATATAGCATGCTGCAAACGCTCTTCAGTGAAGCTTGAATGGGAGACGAACTGGGTGAGCGAATGACCAAGTAGTTGCTTGTCACTTTGCTCTAGCAACGATTGCGTAGCCATGTTGGCATAGGTAATTTCCAGCTTTTCATCTACCACCAAAATGGCTGTCGCTGTACTATCCAGCAGCGCTAATATCTTGTCTGACAAATCAACGAATCCCCAAAAAGAGTCACGCACTATAATAGTGCATATTTATTTCTGCGTCTTGATACTTTGCTGCGGATTGCCCTATCTAGGGCCCGAAAACGCTAGTTGGGATTAATTAACACCGATGCTTGATGCATAAAGAACACACTTGGTTCAGACGATGCAAGGATCTTGCCTGTATGGTGAATAAATTTGATTTGAATACTATGCTCACCGCGAACCACATTTTGCAACTGGAACGAAGGAGCTGTGCTAGTCTGTGCTAGAGCGCCATCAAGGTAAAGTTCAAACTTACCATTACCAATGGGAGTGATTCGGCCATTGACGGTTACCTTGCCTAAATTATTTCTAATCGTTTGCTGATCTGAAGGCGAAACGATACTCAGGGAATAATCAGGAAATGCCTTAGCCACACGTTTGCTGGGTAATTGTGAAGTGCCCTTATTAAGAGCTGGCATTACGGCACTGTTTGATTTTGACATATCCACCTCTACTGCACCGGCTTGAGGCGTATCAGTATAGGTTACTGAGCCATCTTTATGGACAATCTTATAAAGCTCTCCTGCGCTTGCAAGAAGTGCTATTGGCAATGTGAATATCACAATCAATTTTTTCATTATTTAAGTGTAGCGCTTTCACAGACAAAAAAAAGCCCGCACTAGGCGGGCTTGGTATGTAAATCAATAACTTTTCAGTTATACGCTGTAATACATGTCGAACTCAACAGGGTGAGTTGTCATATTCAACAAGGTTACTTCTTCGCGTTTCAATTCAATATAAGCATCGATCATGTCGTCAGTCATAACGCCACCAGCCGTTAAGAAGTCACGATCATTGTCAAGTGCATCAAGCGCTTGCTCAAGTGAACTGGCAACTTGTGGGATTTCAGCCGCTTCTTCAGCAGGAAGGTCATACAAGTCTTTATCCATGGCATCGCCAGGGTGAATTTTGTTTTTGATTCCGTCTAGTCCAGCCATCAACATTGACGTAAATGCCAAGTAAGGGTTAGCTGTTGGATCAGGGAAACGTACTTCAATACGGCGCGCTCTCTCACTCGTTACGAATGGGATACGGATAGACGCAGAGCGGTTACGAGCAGAGTATGCAAGCATAACTGGCGCTTCAAATCCAGGTACTAAACGTTTATAAGAGTTAGTTGACGCATTGGCGAAAGCATTGATTGCACGAGCATGCTTAATAATACCGCCAATGTAGTAAAGCGCTTCTTCAGACATACCAGCGTACTTATCACCAGCAAACACATTTTTACCGTCTTTACTAATTGATTGGTGACAGTGCATACCAGAACCGTTATCACCCACAAGAGGCTTAGGCATGAAGGTAGCAGTTTGACCGTAAGCGTGAGCAACGTTATGAACTACATACTTATATATTTGAATTTCATCTGCTTTTTTAACTAAGGTGTTAAACAAACACGCGATTTCATTTTGACCAGCTGTTGCAACTTCATGGTGATGCGCTTCAACTGTTAAGCCCATTTCTTCCATAACCATACACATAGCAGCACGTGTGTCATGGGCAGAGTCAACTGGAGGTACTGGGAAGTAACCGCCTTTAACACCTGGGCGGTGAGCTAGGTTACCGTTTTCAAAATCAGCGCCTGAATTCCACTTCGCTTCTTCAGAATCAATTTTGTAGAAAGAACCGGCCATATCAGTGTGGAATTTCACATCATCAAACAAGAAAAACTCTGGCTCTGGACCAAAGTATACTTCGTCACCAATACCAGTTGATTTTAGGTACTCTTCTGCACGGGCTGCAACAGAGCGCGGATCACGCTCATAACCTTGCATCGTAGATGGCTCAAGAATATCGCAGCGAATGTTAATTTGAGTCTCTTCAGAAAACGGGTCAAGTACCGCAGTCTCAGGGTCAGGCATTAACACCATGTCAGATTCGTTGATTCCTTTCCATCCAGCGATTGACGAACCGTCAAACATTTTGCCTTCTTCAAAGAAGTCTTCATCAACTTGATGAGATGGAATTGAAACGTGCTGTTCTTTACCTTTGGTATCGGTAAAACGTAAGTCGATAAACTTCGCTTCGCTCTCTTTAATCAGCTCTAAAGCCTTTTCTAATGACATTGTGTCCTCCTGAAATATAATCAAAGATTAAATAAAATCGTAATTAAGAAAATTTTAAAAACAATTTTCATGCCATATATCCACTACGCTACATGCCTTATTTTTCAATAACCGCAATAAGATAAATGAGATCTACAAATGAAATAATGCACCATTATGGACCAACCCAACCCATAATGGTGCATTTAGATATATCCATTTATTCCATGCCCTAGATTAGCGCATATGGTAAATAAAAACAGATTTGACCTTCGTTAATTTTCGTTAATTTAAAATTTAGCGCCTACCCACAACCATAGCTTATCGGTATCAACACGACCGCTTTCACCTGAATAAGCTGCATATTTCAATCCATATGAATAGTGCTTAGAAAATTTACCCGTGTACTGAAGATCGATTTCACTGCCAAGGTCATCAATCGTATCGGAGGCTTCATCAGCTTCAAAATCGTGATAAGACACCAACCATTTTCCGCTCCCAGCTTTACCCGTAAGAGTGAATGAGGTATCCACTAAACCTTGAGCGGGTGTACCTAAAAACAAATCTGCCCAACCGTTAAATTTATGCAGTGTCGCCAGTGGCGTTGAAAACCCGTAAGCACCGTTATCAGAACCAAGAGATTCGTAAGCAACTTTTGCTGTGATCCCAGATATGACTGCACCAGCTTCTAACAAAAGGTAGTCAGCATCAAAATCCGTGGTTGCTGTTTCACTAGATTGCTTTGCAAATTCCGCGGTATATAGAATCCCTGTGCTACCGACTTTACTTTTACCAGTAAAGCGCGCACCAATCGTATCTAATGCATTGTCGGTATCGTTATCAACTTCTAACATGTAGCTGTAGCCAGTCAATTTACCTACCGATATTTGGTAAGAAACGTTTAGCAAATGATCTTTGGCATCTAAATCGGCTGCTTCTGCAAAAATTCGGTTGCGTTGACTAATATAAGCATATTTTACATCTAGATTTTTTGACGGCTTATAACCAAAGCTTACGCCATCAAATGTTTGTCTGTCATTACGCCATCCAACGTGTCCGATAAATCGATGGTTATCCATCGTAATAACCTGTCTTCCTACTTTAACCGTAACACCATCATTTGCGTATTGAACATAACCTTGATCTAATTCAGTGTGCTCTGGATCAGCAATTACTGAGTAGACTCCCGGGTTATATCCTGTTGGTCCAACGGTATAATCACCTTGGCCAAATACAATGCGATTGTCTTCCATTTCAATCTTGGCAGAGAAGTTCTTATAGGTTCCGGTTGTATAAGAGAGTAAAGTGCGTAATGTAAGTGCACTTGCATCTTCGGCGGCATTATCTTGGCTTACGTCTTCATAACGAAGTCTAAGATTAATAGATGCTTTTCCTGAAGCGACGGCTTCAGACAATTCACTCGCACCTGCTTGATGACGAACAAGAGTACCTGCACTTGCAGAAAATACCGCTATTGAAATAAGGCTTTTTGATAGTGTTTTCATGTGTCTCTCCTTCAATTTTGAGCATAACTTACCCATACCTAAGTATCAAGTTTAGGCGAAGTTTTTGATTTTTTATGTATTTTAGAATTTACTCTTGATTGGTACCGGTTTTTAACCTACCGCTCGAAAGATCCGACTGATTCTTTTGACGCTGCTTTCTGTGGTCTTCAACAGATTCAACTTTGCGTTGTTTTTCATATAAAAATTTCAGTACTTCATGGCGATAATGGTTGTAACTCGTGTCATCTGCCAATGCGATACGATTGCGAGGACGTTCCAATTCAATTGGCAGGATTTCTCCAATTGTCGCCGCTGGGCCATTTGTCATCATCACAATGCGATCCGATAGCAATACTGCTTCATCCACATCGTGTGTAATCATAATCACTGTGTTTCCGAGCTTGGCATGAATTTCCATCACTGAGTCTTGTAAGTGGGCTCTTGTTAGTGCATCCAAGGCACCAAATGGCTCATCCATGAGTAAAACTTTTGGTTCCATAGCAAGGGCACGGGCGATACCGACTCGTTGTTTCATACCCCCTGATATTTCAGAAGGTAATTTATCGGCTGCATGACTCATATGCACAAGTTCAAGATTGTGTTCTACCCATTCTTTAATTTCTTGTTTGCTACGGCCTTTTTGGGTTTGCTTGACAGCAAGCTCGACATTTTTATATGCCGATAACCAAGGTAGCAATGAATGGTTTTGAAACACCACCGCACGCTCAGGACCTGGCTCATTCACTTCTTGTCCTTCTAGAATGACGCCACCTGTGGTGGACTGATACAGTCCAGCAACCAAATTTAGGACAGTTGATTTACCGCAGCCAGAATGTCCGATTAATGAGATAAACTCTCCCTCAGCGATTTTCAAGTTGACGTCTTTTAGCGCCGTAAAAGGTCCCTTGGGCGTGGGAAAATCAATACCGACCTGGCTTAGTTCAAGTTGAATTTTATTACTCATGATATTCTCCTGTTAACGCATAGCCGTTGATTTGTCCCAGCTAACCCACTTTTGTAGCTGTAACATCAGGCGGTCCAAAATAAACCCGATAATGCCGATGGTAAGTACCGCTACCATAATTCTAGCAAGTGACTCTGAACTGCCATTTTGAAACTCATCCCAAACAAACTTTCCAAGACCTGGGTTTTGCGCCAGCATTTCTGCTGCTATCAATACCATCCAGCCAATACCAAGGGATAACCTCAGTCCAGTAAAAATCGACGGAATAGACGAAGGCAATACGATTTTTAAAACATGCTGAATGGCATTCAATCTAAGTACCTTGCTCACATTAACTAGATCTTGTTCTATGCTCGAAACACCAACGGCGGTATTAATAAGGGTTGGCCAAAGACAACACAAAGCAACCGTGGTGGCAGAGGTAATAAAAGACTTCGAAAACATGGGATCATCACTGACATATACAGCACTAACAACCATGGTCACCAAAGGCAACCATGCCAGGGGTGAAACAGGTTTAAAGAGTTGAATCAAGGGATTAATCGCGGCATAAGCCGAGCGACTCAACCCGCACACAATCCCCAAAGGAACCGCGATCAGTGATGCCATGAAAAAGCCAACCATAACGGTATAAAGGCTTGTCCATATTTGATCAAAGAAGGTTGGAGCGCCGGTAAATTCACGAATTTTTGGCTGATAGCTAGGGTCTTTAGCGACTCTATCCGCATTTCGTTTCTCTTGGCGCTCATAAAAAGCCTCCGCTTTCTGTTGCTGAGTCTGGTGCTCTTGATGTAATACTTGAGCTTGTTCCCAAACAGCGGATGTCCCGGGAAATTGTCCTAGTGACGTATCAATGTTTTTGGCTAACATGTTCCATAAGCCGATGAACACTAATAGTCCTAAGACGGGCAGAATCGCGCTGGCCAAAGACGCTTTAACGCTGCTGAAGTTGACCAATTTAGTTTTAGCAGACATAAATGTGATTGCTGCTTGCCGAGACATACTTTTCTCCTACTATCTTTGCAATAACGTTGCCCAACAATTAAAGCTGGGTATCGCCTTTCAAACCGATATCGAATTTTTCTAGATAAGCATTAGGCTGCGAACCATCAAACGCGATGTTGTCTATAAAGTGAGTTTGCGCAGGTTTAAATCCACTTTCACTCGCAAATTCAGGGAAGTCACTGGCTTTCGCTTTTCCTTCAGCAATCAGCGCTTTAGCTGCTTGTGCATAGATATCTGGGCGATACACTTTTTTAGCGATATCTTTGTACCAAGTATCCGGTTTTTGTTCGCTAATCTGCCCCCATCGACGCATCTGAGTCAGATACCAAATAGCATCGCTATAGTACGGATAGGTTGCGTTGTAACGGAAGAATACATTGAAGTCAGGCACCTCACGTTTATCGCCTTTTTCGTATTCGAATGTCCCTGTCATACTATTCGCAATAACGTCAGCATCCGCACCAACATAGGCTGGCTTAGCTAACATTTTCACCGCTTCTTGACGATTCGCATTATTGTTTTCATCCAGCCACATAGCCGCACGGATCATGGCTTTTACAACTCGAATGTGCGTATTTGGATTTTTATCAGCCCAAGCTTTACTCACACCAAATACTTTTTCAGGGTTGTTTTTCCAAATTTCATAGTCAGTGACAACAGGAACCCCAATACCTTTAAACACTGCCTGTTGGTTCCAAGGCTCACCCACACAATAACCATAGATGGTTCCGGCTTCCATTGTTGCTGGCATTTGCGGTGGAGGCGTTACCGATAACAAGGCATCAGCACTTAATTGACCACTGCTATCACCTTTATGAGGCGCATAGTAGCCAGGGTGAATACCACCAGCGGCTAACCAATAGCGAAGCTCATAGTTATGGGTAGATACAGGAAATACCATACCCATTTTGAAAGGCTTACCTTGATCTTTATAGCTTTCAACCACAGGTTTGAGTGCATCTGCTTTAATTGGGTGCACTGGCTTGCCGCCCTCATGGGGAATATTTGGCTTCATTTGCTTCCAAATATCATTGGAAACTGTGATTGCGTTACCATTTAAGTCCATGCTAAATGCAGTGATGATATGCGATTGTGTTCCATATCCTATGGTTGCGCCCAAAGGTTGGCCCGCTAGCATGTGTGCACCATCGAGCTGTCCGTCAATAACGCGGTCTAAAAGCACTTTCCAGTTAGCTTGTGCTTCAAGTGTGACGTATAGGCCTTCATCTTCAAAAAATCGCTTTTCATAGGCTACAGCTAATGGCGCCATGTCAGTTAGCTTGATGAAGCCAAATTTCAATTCTTCTTTTTCAGGATATCCCACTTCTTCCGCGTGCCCATTTGAGGCCCCAATCAGTCCAGCAGCCAATACTGCAGACTTGAATCCGATGCGCACAGAAGAAGCAACTTTTGCACATGAACCCAACCAAGTTGATCTAGTCATAAAACACTCCGAATTTTCCAAAAAAAAACCCACGTGCACTCTTACAAAAAGAGATTGACGTGGGCTACATTGCCTTACTTATCGCTCGCAGCTGTGCGAGATATGAAGTATCTGGTTTATAGTGGCGGAAATATAACCCACCACGTTGTTATAGTTTTTCTTTTTCAAGTCTACGTTAGCAGATCTAATGCCAACTTTAATAATCTATAAATTTCAAAAACTTAGATAAATTCAATTTGTGGGTACAGTGTTAGTTCAGACCAAATTAGTGCACCGATGCACAAACTAAGTGCTCTTTGCACTGAAATACGGGGTACTAGTAATCTCTCAGCTGAATCAATTCAACCGCTTTCAAATAAATATCTTCTCTGTAAATACTGTTAACCTTGTTGCTATTTTCTTCACTTATTGCCGATTGACCTGCTTGCTGCATCTGCTCAAACAACCATTTTCCGTGTTTAGGTAATGGTTGATTGATACATGGGAGACTGTCATTAGAAAATTGGTTATATGAGATAATGTTGCGCGGAGACTCGTGTAACCGCGTCAAACAACTACCAATTAACGAAGGAGCAATAACTTCCAAATTTTCACCAAGGTATCGTTGTTTGCAAAGTAGCGTCGCAGCTTCGAATCGATTGGGTATCGACTCTAACCAATCACAAGACTGTTTTAACGCTGCGCACAATGCAATTGCGGTATTTGGTTTTGATTCTGCAAATTGCGCCATTAGTCCAAGTACTTTTTCGGGTGCATCAGGCCAAATTTCCGTCGAAGTAACGACAGTAACACCGATCCCACCGCGCACCGCTTTAGCGTTCCACGGCCCCCCCACACAGAAACCGTCGATATCACCGTTTTCCATGGCTTGCACCATGTTGACAGGTGGCACAATCATAATAGCCACATCGTCTTCATTTAGCCCTGCATCGGCTAACCAATCGCGTAATTGGTAGTGATGACAACTGTAAGGGAATACCGTCGCAAACGTGAGTTTCTCAACACCTTTTTGTTTTCGATCTTCGACGACCCGGCCTAGCAAGCTTGCACTCATTGGCAAAGGCAACTCATTTAAGCCGTTGGCAGTCAAAATTTCTTGATGAAGTTCTTCCGTGAAGGTGATTGCGTTTCCATTTAAACTCAATACCAGAGGTGCAATAACGTGGTGGCTTGTTGTACCCAAACCTAATGTGCTGGCAATTGGCATGGGAGCTAGCATTTGTGCACCATCGAGAATTCCAGCATGCAACTTATCCCGCAGCGTTGCCCAAGAGTTTTGTTTCTTTAGCTGAACGTCTAAGCCCCATCGTTGAAAGAAACCCAATTCTTTTGCAACGATTAATGGTGCCGAATCGGTTAAGGGAATAAATCCTATTGATAGCGTTGTTTTTTCTGGTGTTATCATAATTCAATTACGGCAATGAGTTGAGCATCGAAATGATGGTTTTTGCAACATCCTCAAGTTTTTGACCAGTATCCATCGCGGTTTTTCGAATCGCTTTGAACGCCTGATCTTCACTTAGGCTCTTATGTTTCATTAAAAGACGTTTAGCCTGATCAATGATTTTTCGACTTGCCAATTGATTTTTGGTGTCTGTCAGTTCTGTTTTCAATTTTTGAAATTCACGGAATCGCGCTACAGCGGCATCAAGTATCGGTTTGACTCGACTTGGATCCATATCACCCACCACATAAGCACTTACGCCCGACTCAATACTTTGATTGATCATCTGAGTATCTTCTTCACTCGAAAACATCACAACGGGCTTAGGATTATAGTTATTGATGGTATGCAGACTTTCCAAAATATCGCGGGAGGGGGACTCGATATCGATAACAATGATATCTGGTTGAAGTTGGTCAACCTGACGCAACAATTGTCCATCAGAGCTAGACATATGACTAACTGTATAAATCGAATCATCGAGTACAGACGCAACTGACTCTGCTCTTTCCGTATCTTCATCAATTAACAGAATCCGCAACGATTCAGAGGCTGAAACTTGCGACATAGGACTTTTCGACGA
>JAOMVH010000051.1 GCA_028356795.1 Aliiglaciecola sp.
TAAAAATTACCAATAATTGCTTGGTCATCTAACAGCAAAATTTTGTGAGGTTTGGCTAAATCAATTTTAAACGTTTTTCGAATTTTAGAAACTAACGTGATGATATTAACCGGCTTGAGTAAATAATCCTCAACTTTGGCCCGCACTCCTCCCAACCTTGCATCAAAGGAGTTAAGCGATGACATAACATATACGACAACACCGTTTTGATGTTGCTGTGCGGCAAAATCAAATACATCTTGTTGACTCACTGCCGGCATCACTAAATCGAGCAAAATCAAATCAACTGGCTTGGTTTTTTCAGTTTCGGCATAGGTTGAGATTGAACTAAAACACTCAACATCAAACCCATAACCTTTTAACAATTTAGCCATCAACTCACAGACAGCTTTATCATCATCAATGAGTGCTATAGAAATATCAGAATAATTAGATGCATTGTGCTCATCACCACTACTCGTGGTATCTTGAGAGTCATTCTCAAGCTCACTTTTGGTGTTTGGTTGTGATTGCTCAGATACTTCGGGATCGACGACTTGCAACATTGGGTCCGGTGAGGTTTTAGACGCCGCTATGATGGCGTTCATATGCCGGTCAACAAATGTCACCAAGTTTGTCGATAATAAGCTGTTGTTGTCTTTACAGGGATATAGCTCTTGCTCAATCAACCCTAAACGATCACTTAGATTCAAAAAATTAAGTGCCCCGCTAGAGCCCTTCAATTTGTGTACAGAGAATAAGAATGCGTCGATATCATCGGCTTGCTTTTTAACACGAACATCACGCCAAAGTGCAATAATTTCAGCAAGTTGCGGTTTATAGTCTTGTTTGAATTTCTCTCGAAACTCGGCTAGCTTTTTTTCTAACGGTGATAGCATATATTGCACACTTCTGTTGACGTTTAAGCCTAGTTATTTTTTTCAGTTATGCTTGAATAACATCCTGGGATCCGAATACTCAGAATGGCATTCAAACGCCAATACTATTATACGTTACGTCAACCAACTCTTTTCGATCAGCATGGCGGTGTCTTCACTGGGGACAGGTTTTGAATAATAATAACCTTGTAAGTGGAAACAACCTTGTTGTTTAAAGAATTCGATTTGGCTTTTTTCCTCTATACCTTCAGCCACACAGTACATACCAAGACTTTCGGCCATTCTTAACGTGGTTAGGACGAGGGCTTCATTGCTCTTGTTATGACCGATATCATCAACAAAGCTTTTGTCGACTTTGAGTACTTGTATCGGGAACTCTTTTAAATACTTAAGCGAGGAGTATCCTGTACCAAAATCGTCTAGAGCGATGACAAACCCTTGTTGGCGCATAGAGTCCATATACTCCAGAGCCCTTTCATAATCTCTCATTAAAGCACTTTCAGTGATCTCGAATCGTAATGACGAAACGGGTAAACCATACTGACCAAGGAGCAAAACAATATGATCAATCGATATCTGTCGTTCAAAATGTCGAGCTGACAAATTCACCGAGAGATAAATTTGGCGCTCCTTCGACTGCCATTCGCTTAGCACTGGCATTGCTCGTTCCAATGCATCCCACGTCATATTTTCAATCAATCCGAGCTCTTCAGCAACTGGAATAAACTCATCGGGTGGAACCATGGTATCAACATCCTTCCAACGCATAAGCAGTTCAAAGCCCTCGACCTGACCTACATCACTATTAACTATAGGCTGATAATAGTTGATAAACACCTTATTTTGATGGGCTTTTTTCAATCTATTTTCCATCAACAAGCGCTGCTGCGCTTTTTCATTCATATGTTCAGTAAAGTATTGGAAATTACTTCTTCCTTGCTCTTTGGCGTGGTACATAGCCAAATCAGCATTTCGAAGCAGTTCTTCAGACGTCGCAGCATCACCAGGATAAATCGCAATCCCGATACTTGATGAGACACTCACAGTCTGGTTACCCAATTGAATTGGCGCTTCGAGTACATCAATAAGTTGTTGTGCTAATACACTTAACCTGTCGGGATGTTTGACTTCCTCAACCATAACAACAAACTCGTCCCCACCCAGGCGAGCCACGGTATCGTCTTGGCGTAACAAGTTAGTCAGGCGTTGAGCAACAACTTTGAGCAACTCGTCCCCCGCTTTATGTCCAAGGCTATCATTGACCTGCTTAAACCTATCTAAGTCAATAAAGAACACGCCCATTTTTGAACGGTGTCTAGCGGCATGGTCAATACCATGTTTTATTCTATCTAGTAACAAAGTGCGATTTGGCAAGTCTGTAAGGCCATCATAGTTAGCAAGCCTGCGAAGTTCACTTTCGGCTTCTTTTTGCTCACTAATATCCGACATGATCATGAGTAAATAATCAATTTCACCTTTTGCCCGCATACTGGCAACAGACGTCATATTAATCAAAACGTTAGTCGTTTTCCCTTGTTCAACAACCAATTGCTCTTCACCCTTCCAATGGCCGGTCACATGAAGCTCAGATAGCTTTTTCCAGAAGCGCGGCGGGTATTCAGCATCTAAATTGAACAGGCGTGTCAACTGAGACTTCAAATCACCTTTTTCGATGATCCCAAATGCGTCACAAAAAGCGGCATTCACTGCTACAGGTACCATTTGTGTGTTGAAAATGACTACCCAGTCACGAGTATGCTTAAATGCTTCGCCAAATAGTCTGACCTTCTCACGATCGGCCACGGTTTCAGTCACATTCGCATAGGTTCCGGCGATCATACTTTCAAGGCTTTGTGTATTGGCAACAACTTCGTTACCTACATCTCGGTACCACAGCCACTTGCCTTTTGCAGAGCGAAGACGATAAGTAACATCGAGCCCATCACTTTTTTTGTCAATAAATGCTGACCAGTTAGCAATAAATAGGCTGACATCTTCTTTATGAATCAGCTCCAAGTGCTTTTCATAACTGATTAGGTTGCCTCTGGAGTCATAACCCAGTTCTTCAGACAAACGTGGCATATAAAATTGTTGATATTGCCCACGCCATTCCCAAACATTACTATTGCTTGCTGTTAGTGCCAGAGTCAGTCTATTTTTGCTCTGCAGCGCTTCTTCGTGAGCTTGCATGACCTGCTTATTCTGTAAATCTCTTCGATACCACCAAAACAAAACTAAACTAACGAACAAAAAGACATAGACACCATAGGCAATAGGCGAAAGCCAGATTGCGTAGGCGACTCGAATATTGACTTTTGCCGGCACACTTTGCGCGCCAGTTATTGGATCAAATGCAACCGCAGTAAAAACGTAGTCGCCGGGATCAAGTTTTGGAAACGTCACTTGGGAGTCAGTCGTGGCCGGATACAAATAACTATCTGAACCATCGAGACGGTACTGATATTGTGTGGTTGCTTGATGTTCATAGGCTAATGTTGAAAATTCGATGGTTAAACCTGCATCATAGTAGTGCAGATTGACGGTTTGCCCATGTAAATTTCCAAGCGGTAAATCAAGTGGATTCGAGTTTAATTTAATTGAAGTAATTCTCACACTGGGAGGCAAACCATCATGGTTTTCAAAGTTAAGCGGGTCGAATACCGTAAAACCCTTCTGCGACCCATACACCAGTTTGTCGTTGAGCAAAGTGAGGTGCGCCATGCCATTAAACTCTTTACCATCTAAGCCTTGAGATATGCCATATTGCTGGAGGTAAGGGCCAGAGGGATTAAACTTTAGTAGTCCAGCATGAGAACTCATCCAGATAGCGCCAGAAGCATCTCGTTTCAAGCCATACACCACGTTACTAGGCAATAAGTTTTGTTTATCAAAGCCGTACTTTGGCGTATAAATAGTAGCATCTAAGCCAACCAAACCGGCACCCGGATAAGCGATCCACAAAGTACCATCGATATCTTGGACTACACTTTCAGCAAAAACTGGCTGTCCCATACTAGAACGTTGCAGCTCATGCACGACTTGCACTGCGCCGGTTTGCGCGTTGTAAGCCCATAATTTTTGTTTGCCACTGATCCACATCACATTTTCGTGAACCCCGCTAACACCAATAAAGCCATAGGTACCAGCTATATCGATTTGCTGGTTTAGCTCATCAATTGCATTGACACTTCCCTCATTGGGATCATAACGATAAAAACCATCACGGGTAGTAAACCAATAACTATCTAGCGGTCCCTTTATAAAACTAACCAACTGCTGCTCCAAGTATTTTTTGGCAGCGTCGGAAGTAACATATGGTGGTGACTTAGTCTTGGTTGTGACGTCGAACTGGAACAAGCCCTGCAACGTATTAACTAACAAGATATTGTTCTTCCAAGTAGACAAATGTCGAATACTTGAATGATTTTCACCCACTTGGGCTAGGGTAAACCAATTGCCTACAATTTCATGCTCTTCAAAATCGTAATAATTAAGCCCGCTCTTAGTGCCAACCCACAGACCTTGCTCATTAAATTGAGCAAAACTATGCACACTGTTATTGCTTAGCTGCACGTCGTCATCTTGATTTTGACGCACGTTCTCAAACTTCACACCTTGGGTGGACCAATACAAAGCGCCATCAAAAGGCGAACCTATCCATAAATTTCCCTTTTCGTCACTTTCAATTGCGGTAACTCGGTCAGAAGACAAATATAAACGGCTATCAGAAGGTTCGAAATAATGTTGTAGCTGATTGGAATTGTTATCGTAACTATACAGACCTTGTGCCGTTCCAAGGTAAAGGCTGCCAGTGGTGGTTTCTAATATCGCTAATATTGATTCGGTCAGTGGGTGGGCAGTAACTAATAACTCATCTATATTCTGCGCATAAATACTAAACAAACCATTGTTAGTGCCAATCCAGATATGCTGATTGCCATCGACAAACAACGAATTGACCGAAGTCGCGTCTGACCCCAATTTAACTTCATTTATCGATGACGTATCTCTTTCTAGATCTATCCAGAACAACCCATCTTGGCGGCCAATCAGTAATTTTTTGTCCGTAAACACCGATGCTAAAATTCGAGACTCAGGAGTTTGTTGTTCAATGGGGAGTTGAAACAGACTTGACGCTTTTTCCAACTCAGCGTTGACAATCGATATCCCTCTATCGGTTGAAACAACAAGCTGATTATTATCCAGTTGGCGGATACTGGTTACACGATCTGAAAATGTCTCATTTTCGCTTTTAAAATTTGCCACTTGCTTAGTTTGACCTGTCGCAACCTCAATTTTAAACAACCCTGATCGCGTTGAGCCTATCCAAATATCACCTTGATTGTCCTCAAACAAAACCTCAACAGACATATCTGACAACAAACGGTTTTCACCTTCGAATTGAACAATTCGATAACCATCAAAACGATTGAGGCCCGATGCAGTGGCAATCCATAAAAATCCATTAGAATCGATCAGTAAATCGTTGATGGTATCTTGGGACAACCCATGAATGGTAGAGAGTTGAACAAACTTGGGTTCATTAATAAGCGGCGCGGCGTGAGAAGTAGGAGCGACAAAGACACTCGAAAACACCACGATCATTATAGTTAAAAAACATGGCTGTGTTGGTATTCCCGCGGATCGCATAAGCCTTTTAATCAAACTTAAAAGCACTCCAAATATTCAATTCTATTTATCAATAGAATTTGTCACTATTTTAATTTACGAGCTTACACGTATTTTGTACAAATCTGTAGTAGTAACTGCCTGATAATCATAATGAATAGAATACCCAAGCAACTCAAAGTATAGCCTAAACGATTGATTGATATCTTTTGCCAATGCAATTACTCCACAGGTCTAGTTTTTGGTCTGCTGGGCAACAAATGCCCAATGCTCAAACTAGAAAGTATTTGTTTGGAAATAGTGTTATACCAATCCACCTTAATATCTGCTCAGCTTAGAAGCTTCTGATAAGGTGGATTAATGGTATGGACATTGCCATTATTAAAGTTCGCTGTTTTGAACTAAAATACGTGCCTGTATAAGTGTCACCTTGTACCAAAAATTTTATCTCCGGCATCGCCAAGGCCCGGTAATATATATCCATGTTCATTGAGTTGCTGATCAACTGCAGCAACATAAATATCAACATCAGGGTGCTTGGCAACAACCGCATCAATCCCTTCTGGCGCAGCTACCAAAAACAACCCTAATATTTTTTTACATCCTTTGCTTTTCAATAGGTCTATGGTTGCGATTAGCGTTCCGCCAGTTGCCAACATGGGGTCAACAATAAGTGCTGTACGCAGTTCTACATCATTCACCACCTTGTCAAAATAGGCGACAGGCTGCAGGCTTTCTTCGTCACGATACAAGCCAACGACACTGATCTTGGCATTGGGAATAAGCCTTAGAACACCATCCAACATGCCCAAGCCAGCGCGTAAAATGGGTACCACTGTGATTTTTTTACCTTTAATTTTTTGTGTCTCAATCGGTTCGCCGGTCCACCCAGCTATTTCAACCGATTCTGTGCTCAAATCACGGGTTGCTTCATAGGTAAGTAAATTGCCAACCTCAGCTGCAAGTTCGCGAAAATCCTTACTACTTACCCCCGCAGCACGCATTAATCCAATTTTGTGCAAAATCAAAGGATGTTTTATTTCATAAACAGACATAACTATTCCAGTCGTATGTGTAAGTGGGCGTGTTCCATTAGTTGAGGATAGAACGCCACAAATTGTTCTTCAATATCATGATGGGATAATTTTAAGTAGGCATCAGCTTGCTCAGCAAAAACAATCCGCTTTGATAACCGTTTTTCAATTTGTTTGCAGGTAGCGGTAAAACTTTCGCGATTTTGATAGTTCTGCAACCAGCGATGTTCCACTAAACTCGCCTTAACGCCTTTAAACCTATCGTTTAAATCTACCTCGCACGCTTCTAACTCTGTGTAAAACTGGCTGAGAACTGCAAACAAAGGCTCGGCACAAAAACGAGACCAGTGATGACACAATAAATAGTCGAAGTATACGTCCAAGATAACGCCTGACATACGACGCAACGTGGACGGAAATTGCTTTTTCAAGTCAAGAATAAGGGGGTGAGTATCAGTAAACATGTCAATTTTACGATGCAGAACCACGCCAAGCCGCAGATCTTCACTAAGGCTTTCTAGGGCAGCTCCTTTGACAAAGTCACCCATAAAATTTCCAACTAAACTCGTCTCGGTATGATGGGCTAGATGAATATGTGCCAAATAATTGATGAAATCCTCCCAAATCAGTTCGCAGACATAACCAATTAATGCTTAATATTACCAAGACCTAGAGAAAACATGTTGCAATCTTCGCTGATAAGACCAGTATTTTGCTGCGATATTAAGGTTTGATCACTATAATCAGCAAATACACACGTAAGTTGATTGTTTTTCGGTCGAATCGTGTTTGACTTTACTCTGATTACAGGGAAAAGTAGAGCTTTAGTATTTTTAACAGAAGATAGCGGCAATTTCGTGAAATTTTTATTATTAAATGGACCAAACTTAAACATGCTCGGTAAACGAGAGCCTGAAATATACGGCTCGCAGACGTTAGACGAGATTGTTCAAGCATTAACGGTGAGCGCGCAAAGTCATGGCATAGAGCTTGAACATTTGCAGTCAAACGCCGAACACGAACTGGTGACTAAAATTCAACAGTCAATGGGGCAAGTGGATTTTATATTGATTAATCCAGGTGCGTTTACCCATACCAGTGTTGCCATTAGAGATGCACTGCTTAGTGTCAGTATACCGTTTATCGAAGTGCACCTGTCGAACGTGCATGCCAGAGAAGAATTTAGGCGTCATTCGTATTTATCGGATGTCGCGCAAGGCGTCATTTGTGGTTTGGGTAGCTATGGTTATGAAGCAGCCCTGATTGCAGCCAAACAATCTTGTCACATTAATTAGATCAGAAAGAGAACATAGATGGATATTCGTAAAATAAAAAAGCTAATTGAACTGGTTGAAGAATCAGGGATCTCAGAACTAGAAATCACCGAAGGTGAAGAGTCAGTGCGTATCCACAGAGGCGGAAGCTCAGTGCCTGTTCAGTATGCTGCTCCTGCTCCTGTAGCAGCTGTTGCGGCGCCAGCACCAGCACCAGCGCAGGCCCCTGCAGCAGTGGCCTCGGCCAGCGAGGTCATTTCAGGCCATGTGGTAAAATCCCCAATGGTAGGTACATTCTACCGTTCTTCATCGCCTGATTCTAAAGCATTTGTTGAAGTAGGCCAGAAAGTAAACGTAGGCGACACCTTGTGTATCGTTGAAGCGATGAAAATGATGAATCAAATAGAAGCCGACAAATCTGGGGTAGTGAAACAAATATTGGTTGATAACCAAGAGCCGGTAGAATTCGATCAACCTATGTTCGTTATTGAATAAGCAGGCAAATTATTATGCTTGATAAAGTATTAATTGCGAATCGTGGTGAAATAGCCCTTCGTATCCTTAGAGCGTGTAAAGAGCTCGGGATTAAAACCGTCGCTGTGCATTCCACAGCGGACAAGGATCTTAAACATGTATTGCTGGCAGATGAATCAATCTGTATCGGGCGAGCATCGGCAACCGAAAGCTACTTGAATATACCGCGTATCATAGCTGCCGCAGAAGTCTCTAATTCCGTAGCAATTCACCCGGGTTATGGTTTTTTAGCAGAGAATGCTGAATTTGCAGAAGCCGTTGAAAAAAGTGGCTTCATATTTATTGGACCAAAACCTGACACTATTACCCTGATGGGTGACAAAGTTTCAGCGATTAATTCAATGAAAAAAGCTGGCGTACCCTGTGTACCGGGTTCAGATGGCCCATTATCTGAAGATCCTGAGCGCAACAAAAGCATCGCTAAACGTATTGGCTATCCAATTATAATTAAGGCAGCAGGCGGTGGCGGTGGTCGCGGAATGCGTGTTGTGCGCGCAGAAGCTGATTTAATTGAGTCGATTGCTATGACGAAGGCGGAGGCCGGCTCGGCATTTGGCAACGACGTTGTTTACATGGAAAAATTTCTTGAAAACCCTCGCCATGTTGAAATACAAGTTTTGTCTGATGGACAAGGTAATGCAGTGCATTTGGGAGAACGAGATTGCTCTATGCAACGTCGTCACCAAAAAGTGGTTGAAGAAGCACCTGCACCAGGCATTAACTCTGAAACTCGTGAAAGAATTGGCGAGCGTTGCCGTCGAGCCTGTATTGAAATTGGTTACCGAGGCGCTGGCACCTTTGAATTCTTGTATGAAAACGGTGATTTTTACTTCATTGAAATGA
The DNA here is from genome assembly GCA_028356795.1 of Aliiglaciecola sp. Classification (GTDB taxonomy): domain Bacteria; phylum Pseudomonadota; class Gammaproteobacteria; order Enterobacterales; family Alteromonadaceae; genus Aliiglaciecola. Next base: position 9,193 of record JAOMVH010000051.1, read on the forward strand.
ATACCCGTATTCAAGTGGAGCACCCGGTATCTGAAATGATCACCGGTGTTGACCTGATCAAAGAGCAATTGCGTATCGCCGCTGGACAACCTCTTTCAATTGAGCAAAGTGATATTCAATTACGCGGTCATGCCATCGAGTGTCGGATCAACGCGGAAGATCCTGAAACCTTTATGCCTAGCCCTGGTAAAATCAATATGTTTCATTCACCGGGTGGTTTCGGGATCCGTTGGGAGTCGCATATTTACGCGGGCTACTCTGTTCCCCCTCATTATGATTCGATGATTGGAAAACTAATTGCTTATGGCGAAAACCGCGATGTAGCGATTGCTAGAATGCGCCACGCTCTGGATGAGCTTGTTGTGGAGGGTATTAAAACCAACATACCGCTTCAACAAAGTATTATGGCAGATGAAAACTTCTTTAACGGTGGAACCAATATTCACTACTTAGAAAAGAAACTAGGCCTAGCATAATCATGGCAAAACAAAAAAACTCGGTACCCACCGAGTTTTTTTATGCCCTAAACCACATGCAAGTAAGTACACACTTCTTACATGAGAACCTATAAATCTTTCAACCAATCTTTTTCTACGGCTAAATCAATTTGCTCCAATACATATTGCCAAAGTTCAGGGGCACTGGTTTTTAAGAATAGGTTACGTTGTACCACTTGTGATTTACTCACACTATGTTTTAGCCAACTGCCACCACCGTTACTCATATTTTGGAAAACTGGAAGAATACGATCCATACCTTTGGCAAATTGTGCATCGTCGGTTTCTGCAGCTTCAAATTCAAACCATAATGCTTTGAGCTTTTCGCCCTGATGCGCCGGCAATAACCCAAATAAACGCTCAGCAGCGGCTATTTCTTTTTGTTCTTGCTGGGCATGATTTTCCTGCTGTGCAAAAGCGAACATATCACCAGCATCAATTTCAACTACATCGTGAATAAGTAGCATGGCAATGACACGATTCAAGTCCACACTGGGTTTGGCATATTCAGCAAAAGACTGGGCGACCAAAGCTATATGCCAACTGTGTTCAGCGCTGTTTTCTTGCCGATTTCCATCACCTTTCACTACGGTCATACGTTTAACCGTTTTTAGGTTATCCAGCTCCAAGATAAATTCGATTTGTTGTGCCAAATTACTCATTTTTAATCCCATACTTAATCAAGCTAACCCCAATCCCGGATAAGCAACACCTTTAGGCTAGTATGTTATAGGAAAATTCATCTCCAGTAGGACATATTTTTGTCGCTATCCGAGCAACTTTGGCTTCAACCCAAACTGGACTCTGTGCCAAATGAACGCTCTTTTTAGCCAAGTCAATTTTCAATTAAGTAATATTCCGTCATTCACACAAAACCTTGATTTACATCAATAGTTTGACTCCCTGTTATTGCGCCAGATCAACACAGCTAACCATGTTTCCCTCAATACTGCCGGCAAACCAAATAACCAAACAATTTTTACAGATTTAGTCGAATACACACGGAGAAACACATGAAAAAATCACTTACCGCATTGGCACTATTATTATCAATCGGCGCAACCACAGCGAATGCCTACGAAACTGGCGATATGGTTCTACGCGCAGGGTTAACCAGTGTCGCCCCTGATGAGTCAAGCTCAAATGTTTTTGTTGATGGAGGTGACTTAGGGGTTGGTGTCAATGTAGGAAACAATACTCAGCTAGGCTTGAATTTTGCCTATTTTGTCTCACCAAACTGGGCGCTTGAAGTTCTTGCTGCAACGCCATTTGATCATGACATTGGTTTGAATACCGTTGGTGCTCTAGGTAGCACTAAGCATTTACCGCCTACCGTATCTGCTAATTACCACTTTATGGATTCTTCAAGTGCTTTTCAGCCCTATGTTGGCTTGGGTTTAAATTACACCATTTTCTTTGATGAGGAATTCACCGGCGCCAATCAAGCCGCAGGCTTTTCTGGTCTAGATCTAGATGCTTCATTTGGTTTTGCAGCACAAATTGGCTTCGACTATATGCTTGATGAAAAGTGGCTTATCAATGCGTCAGCACGCTATATTGACATTAGCACTACCGCGACATTTGATTTGAACGGTGCTAGCGGCTCAGTAGATGTAGATATTGACCCTTATGTATACACAGTAAGTGTCGGCTATCGTTTTTAAGTAATCATATTTAAAAACTGTCACAGTAAACCCAAAGGGCGCTTTATAGCGCCTTTTTAGCTTCCTCAAGTAACTAGAGTGTGACCTACAACACAATAGGTAACGAATACTCTTAACCACAAATAGGAAGAAAAATTATGTTGAATGTAAGCAAATTACCGAAAAAACTCGCCATCGTCTCAATCACAATCGCGTCGCTGTTTCTTATCAATCCCGCTTTAGCTGGGCATCATGCTAAGTCACATAAAGCGGATATTGTTGACACAGCTGCCAGCTCCAGTGACTTTTCCACTCTGGTTGCTGCTGTAAAAGCAGCGGGACTCGTCGATACACTCAAAGGCAAAGGTCCTTACACTGTTTTTGCGCCAACCAATGAGGCTTTTGCAAAATTACCCAAAGGCACTGTTGAAAGTTTATTAAAGCCGGAAAATCGCGATAAGCTTGTACAAATATTAACTTACCATGTAGTGCCCGGAAAAGTTCTCGCAAAAGATGTGGTAAAACTAAACAAAGCCAAAACTGTGCAGGGTGACAGTATCGTCATCAACGTCGTTGGTGGCTCTGTATTGGTGGATAATGCCAACGTTATCAAAACCGACCTAAACACCAATAATGGTGTAATTCATGTAATTGATTCAGTTATTATTCCTGGTGCTTAACACAGCTCATTGGTTCGCAAAAAATGGAAAGGGACATCCATTTTTATGATTGCGCATTGTCGTTGCTACTGATTTACTGACACTCAGTATCCAACTATGAAGGCTACCCTTATGTATAACGGAAGCTGCTTGTGCGGCAACGTTGTTTTTACCGTTACAAAATTTGCAGAACAGATGGCTCATTGCCATTGTGTTGATTGTCGCAAATTTCATGGCGCGGCTTTTTCAACCTTTGGTCAAGCTTCTACCAGTGATGTATATTGGTCCACTGGGCAAGAACAACTAACGACTTTTGTTGCTGACAATGGAAGCAAAAGGCAATTTTGCAGTCACTGTGGTTGCAGCATGACATTTCAAAGTGCGAATCACAGCGAAACGATTGAAATTGCTTTAGCCACACTCGACAATAATGAGACACTTATCCCTGATGCCCATGTGTTTGTAGAGAGCAAAGTCCGCTGGTTGACAATAGACGACTCTCTGCCCAAATATGCTCGCAACCGACATTCATAAGGATAAATAACCTTGATCTACGCATTAAACTTATACGATATTCTTGATGGCGAAGAAAACACCTACAAAGAATATGTCAAACTCGCTACACAACAGTTGGCAGGCTTAGACGCCAAACCCATATGTTCTGGCACGAATCCTATCCGCAGTTTAAAAGGCAACGCACGCCAACATATGTTGGTAATGGGTTTTGGTAGTGAACATGATTTCGACGAATTTATGCATCGGTTAGAAAAACATAACCTGCACATACTGAGAGAATCCTCTACGGAAAACTATATATGGACGTTATTCGATCATTGGAATTTGAAACATTGGGTTACCCAACAGCAATAACCGGATTAATTCACCACCCACCAATATAACATAACTAATTGTTTTATATTCATTTATCCATGTGACAGTTAACTGTCACATCAATAAAGTTGTGATTGTCACATTTGTGTCGTTCCCAACACTGCCACTTTTGCTTCAAATGAAAATCCAATTAACAAGGAGCAAAAAATGCAACATAATCGGATAAGCAACAAAGGTGAAGGCGACGCGATGAGTCAAGTAAGTATGAAGAATGGGTTTTGGTTTTACTTTGACCATGACGGCAATGATATTTCTGTTCACGGTTCGGCCTGGTCAGGAAAGGAAACTGTGTACGTAAATAATCACCCTGTGTCGATAAAACGCGTGTTGACCAGTCGCACAAGTATTCACCAATTCAAAGTGAAAGATACCGATTATCGTATTGTATTCAAGATGGCCAGTATTATTATGGCGAGGTTGTCAGTGTCTTTGTACGCAAACGATGAATTAGTGTCCACCGAAGAAAAAGCCTACCACGCGAACAAGATGTCAGTCCTAAAGAAAGCCTCAATTGGCTTCATTTGTGGTTTCGCGGCTAGCATGGCGGTTTTTCATATCATTGATACATTCTTTGGAAAATAAGCAGATATCATCATGGAAGTGAGGGGTGATATCGTCAAGAATAAACGATTGGATCGCAGTTGGACTCAACAACAGTTGGCAGAAATTTGCGATCTGAATCTGCGCACTATCCAGCGTGTTGAGAAACAAGGCAACGCATCTTTAGAAACCATCATGGCCTTGTGTGTGGCTTTTGAGGTGAAACGCGAGGTGCTTTTCGAAGTGCCTAAGCCTGAATCCCAAGCTTTAGAGCCAGTTAAATGGCATCGCTTATTAGTGTTGTTTTTTGGTGTTGGTGTAGGCTGTGGCGCTCTAATACAACCATTGCTCGACTATCTTGGATAAATTTTGAAGGCACATATTTTGTTTGGGTATCAATTTCAGTACGTAATTAACCTGAATCCTGGATAAGTGGCCACATGGCCACTTATTAGTTAATACCGGTTATTTCATATCTCTTACTAGCTGGTCCATGAATCGCACTCCCCAACCCGATGATCCCACAGGTACTGTATCAGTATCACTGTTATACCAATCTACCCCGGCAATATCTAAATGTACCCATGGTTGCTTTTCATCAATAAAGGTACCGATTACTGCTGCGCCAATACTCGCTCCAGGGTTACCTGCACCAGAGTTTTTGATATCAGCGATATCAGATTTTATTTGCTCGAAATGATTTTCATGTAGTGGCAACGGCCAAACGGCTTCACCGATTTTGTCGCCAATTTTCATCATTTGAAGAGACAGATCCCAATCTCGGGTTATCACAGCAGCGTACTCATGGCTAAGTGCTCGCGCTGCTGAGCCGGTTAAGGTAGCAATGTTTAACAACAGTTTTGGCTTAAACTCTTGCTGTGCGTAATAAACCGCATCAGCTAATACAAGTCTACCTTCAGCATCGGTAGAAATCACTTCGATGGTTGTACCTTGCATGGTATTGAGCACATCCCCCGGACGAATCGCATCTTCTGCGGGCATATTTTCAGCCAATGGCATAACGCCAATAAGATTAACCTTTTCGCCACGCTTGGCGGCCGCATAAACGGTTCCCGCGACGGCCGCTGCACCAGCCAAATCTGATTTCATTGCCCACATGCCGCTATTACGTTTTAGGCTAATACCGCCAGTATCGAAAGTGATGCCCTTACCCGCCAATACGATGGGCGCTTCGTTTTTATCTGCACCCTTGTATTCAATCACTAGCATTCTTGGGTCGTGAATAGAACCTTGCCCTACTCCCATAAGCGCTCCCATATTTCTCTTTTTCATATCCCGCAGGGTCAAAACATCAATATCAATGTCTCGAACACCCTTAAATTGCGCATTCACACGATCGACAAACGCTTGAGGGTATATGTTTTTGCCTGGCTCTGATGCGAGATCACGGGTTAAATAGATGCCACCAGCCAAATACTGTAGGTCATTTGTGTAAGCATCCTGAGACTGCTGGGCATTTGTAGAAACAAAAACCACTTCACCCGTATTGTTGGTGCGTTTTGTTTGATATTTATCGAATCGATAGTTTTGTAGTTGATAACCAAACGCTAGATGTGCGGAGATCTCTGTCAGATCACTTTTTAGTGTATCGGCATGAACGACTACCTTGTCCCCATCCAAATCAGTGCCAACCGCCTTTGCTATTTTTCCGCCTAGATTATGCAATTCTACATTTGTTAATGAGCTAGTAGTTGCACCAAACACCATGACAGTTGCAATATCCTGTAGGCCATAAATCACGGCGTAAGAACCAGGTTTACCATCAAATTTTTGCGCACTGAGCGCACGGGATAACAGGCCATTAGAATTAGCGTTTAGAGTTGCCGCTGTGCCCGTTAAATTGTCTGGTTCAGGAATGAACAGTGCCAAATGATTAGCATCGCTCGGCGG
>JAOMVH010000052.1 GCA_028356795.1 Aliiglaciecola sp.
AATGATTCTTCTAGTTCAGAGGTTTGCTGATCTTTTTTGACGCGATATTCAGGATGCATCATTTCAAGCCCAAACTTGCCCGTTCTTACTTTACCAAAGGCGCGGATATGCGCGCCTTTCTCAAGGCTATTCTTTTGTGCCGCAGAAAAGTGAAAAAAGCGCAGGGTTATGGTACCTGTGCTGTCTCGCAGCCTTACCACCAACATACGTTTTCTGCCAAATTGCACATCACAAGACATCACTTCACCCTCAACACTGGTATGCAGAAACGGTTGGAGATCGCCAATTGGATAGATACGCGTTCTATCTTCGTAGCGAAGCGGCAGGTGAAACAACAGATCTTGGATGGTAACCAAGCCGAGTTTGGTGAGCTTCTCAGCGACTTTGGCGCCAACGCCTTTAAGTTCGGTAAGTTTTGTCAGTGCAAGAGACTGCATTTGCGCCTTAAAATATCCATTAGTGAGATTATTTTGCTATACGGGCAGCATAATACAACAGTTGAGGCTCAATTCTGACCTTATAATTGGGATTAACATACTGGAACTTGACCAATCCTGTGACATCAGCAATAAAGGCCGAAGGCACGGGCAGCACTCGCTTAGATTCACCATCCACGGTCACTAACTCTGCTCCCAGTTTGGTTTTATATTGCTGGGCTACCGTGTCGGGCACATAGTAGGCAAGGCCGAATGCTCGCGTTGCTTGTAACGAACTATCCGATAGGCGGATCACGTCAAATTCTTCACCAAACTGCTGCTCCCTCAAACGCTCAGGAGAGTCGGGCGAGATAACAATAATTTGATAGCCTAAATCGAGTATTTGCTGCTCTACTTCAATCAAACCTGCCATTTGACGATTACAATAAGGACACCATCCTCCACGATAAAATAGAATGATACTGGCTCGGCTTTCGACTAAATCTAACAAGCGAATATCTTTGCCAAATGTTGTTTGGAGAATCACATCCGGTACAAATTGCCCATTGAGTAATGGGGATACTTGTTCTGAGGTTTGTGCAACCTTGGCACGTTCAAAAGCATGGGTCATTCCAGAACTGATAAGGATCAGCAAAGTCACACAAAATAGACGAAAAACAAGGGAAGTGTTCGACATGGCAAACATCCAAATTCTTAACATCAACCATGTTTAGCAAGAATTAGCACATTTGCCAACTATTCAAACCTGTTTAGCTCCCAAAAGAGCCAGCAAGTTTCTACAAACTTCGTTTGGCAGCTTGCAATAACAACTCAGAAGATGGGCGAACTTTGAAGTTAGGATTTACATATTGAAACTTAATCAAGCCCGTTTTATCAGCGATAAATACTGCCGGCGCAGGTAACACTGCACGATCACTGCCAGCTTCATCGGTTAACTGAATATTCCAGTTATTTTTATATTTTGATTTGGTTTCTGCTGGCACGTAAAAACCGATGCCAAAGCCTTTGATAGCTTGAAGTGATTCATCTGACAATAATGTCACGGCAAATTCAGTTTCAAGTTTTTGCTCTTGCAAACGACTTGGTGACTCAGGAGAAATCGCTAGCACTTGATAGCCCATATCCACTAGGTCTTTTTCAATGTCCTTCAATCCGGCTAATTGACGATTACAGTAGGGGCACCATCCACCGCGATAAAACAGGATAATTGAAGGTTTCTGCATCATCAGTGCTTTTAAGCTAACGGGCGAGCCATCCGCAGTGCGCAAAGTTGCGTTTGGAATATTTTGACCGTTAAGCAAAGGTGTTACATCTTCTGCTGTTTCTGCAATTGCAGAGCGATCTAAGGCAAAAGTTTGGAATGAAAAAGTCAGAAGTAAAACACTAACTAGTTTAAAAAAGCGCATAAAGTTTCCTGATTAAATAAGGGTCTGCGACCTAGACCTAATCAGAATGGATTTTCTTTCAACATTTTAAAAAAACAGTTTTACTAGGGTTTAGATCCCGGCTCAAGAGCATTGCCGGGATGACGATACTAAGTAGACATTACCGGGGTAACGATATTAAGTAGACATTACCGGGGTAACGATATTAAGTAGACATTCCCGGGATGACGATACTAAGTAAGTATTGCCGAGATGACGATACTAGATAAGCATTACCGGGATGACGTGGTTGAAAAATGCCGTCATCTCCAAATATACAACAGACGTCATCTCCGAATACACAACATACGTCATCTCCGAATACACAACATACGTCATCTCCGAGTGCTCTTATCGGAGATCTGTTTATCACTAGTAAAATATTTAATTACTGCGGATCGCTTTCCACCAGCTCTCACTAGCGACGATTTTTCCATGGTCATCAATTTGTGGGTAATCAATATTCTTGCGGTCGCACATTTCTCTGAACTTTGGATAACCACCTTCAAACAGCATTTTCTGACAGGCGGCTTCATCTAAGTGCTGCACATCATACATACCTGCATCTTGACGTTGGCGCTGAGCTTCATATAACACTAAAGCTGCCGCCACACTGACGTTTAACGATTGCACCATGCCGACCATGGGAATAACAATGTCTTGATCCGCTAGCTCGATGGCTTGTTCAGTTGCACCATGTTTTTCTTGGCCTAAGATGATCGCCGTCGGCTTGGTGTAATCGACTTCGCGAAAATCAACTGCATCTGCAGATAGGTTAGTTACCAAGACTTGCATTTGTTGTTCTTTCAAGTGGGATACAGCTTGGTCGATACCATCATGGGTTTGCATATACACCCAGTTCTGGCTGCCCATTGCCGTGCCGCCGCGCAACCGTTCAGTTTTGTCATCCCAAACGGCGTGAACCTTATGCACACCTATGGCATCACAGCTTCTCACTACCGCAGATACATTATGAGACTTATGCACTTGTTCCATGCATACGGTCAAGGTTGTTTGACGTTTACTGAGTATTTCTCTAATTTTTTGATAGCGTTCTGGTGACACGCAATCGCCTCCAGTTGCTTATTCGGGCAATTCCATGACGCCATCAATTTCTATTTGAGAGCCTTTAGGCAACTCTTTAACACCAATGGCCGCTCTGGCCGGGTATGGCTGCTTGAAATATTGACTCATAATTTCATTCACTGTTGCGAAGTTAGACAAATCAGTGAGGAAAATATTTACTTTAACCAAATCATGGGTGTTTCCACCTGCCGCTTCGCATACCGCTTTAACATTTTCGAAGACTTGCACAGCTTGTTGTTTAAAATCATCAGACACCATTTCCATGGTTTCTGGTACCAGTGGAATTTGACCTGATAAATAAACAGTTGTTCCTGATTTAACGGCCTGACTATAAGTACCAATAGCTTGCGGGGCCCGGTCTGTATGAATTACGGACTTTGACATAATAACTTTACCTTAATTTTGTCGATTTTGACTGTGTCTGGAAACTTTTTGAACTTCTGGCATCGAACGAATTTTACGCATTACCCGTGCTAAATGAACACGGTTTTTGGTCGTCAGTTCGATATCAATATAATAGACATTACTTTCTTTTTCTTCTGTTTGTAGCCCAATAATATTGGACTCACAAGCAGCCACGGCATTGGTAAGAGTGGCCAATGTTCCTTGATGATTAATTAGCTCAATCCGCACTGACGCTTTGAATTCGCCTTGCGCTTCGCTATCCCACTTCATCGGCAACACGCGCTGTGGCTCTTCTTTACTTAGTTTGCGTATATTACTACATCCCACCTGATGGATCACCATGCCACGACCTGGGCTCAAAATGGCAATAATTTCATCATCAGGGATAGGATGACAACATCTTGAATAGGTCACCAATAACCCTTCGGTGCCTCTAATTGCTACATTTGATTTTTTGTCGGGTAATTCATCAGTTTCACCAAGCAATCTACGAGCAACAATGGCACTGAGTTCATTACCCAAACCAATATCGGATAGTAATTCGTCAAAGTTATTGTGCTTAGTTTCAGCCACAACCCGATCTTTATCCTCTTGGGGGATATCGTCAAACTTGGCCGTGCCCAAAGCATGGCGAAGCAACCGATTCCCCATACTGACAGCTTCTTCAGAATGCTGACGTTTTAAGTAGTGTCTAATGTTGGCACGAGCACGGGCACTGACCACAAAATTCAACCAATTGGCATTGGGTTTGGCACGAGGTGATGTAATTATTTCGACAGTTTGTCCATTTTCCAGTGGTTTGTTCAGAGAGTAATTTCGTCGCTCCACTCGCACACCAACACACGAATTACCTACGTCGGTATGCACCGCATAGGCAAAGTCCACTGGCGTCGCGCCCATTGGCAATTCAATAATGCGACCATCTGGTGTGAATACATAAATTTCGTCTGGAAAAAGGTCAGTTTTAACGTTCTCAATAAACTCAAATGAGGAGCTGGCGCTTTGTTGAAGCTCAAGTAGCGATTGCATCCACTTGCGCGCTCTAACCTGTGCCGTTGTGCCTTGCTCTTTATCATCATCGTCTTTATAGAGCCAATGAGCGGCAACGCCTTTGTCTGCCATCTGATCCATTTCATGAGTACGAATTTGGATTTCTACAGGAATACCATGAGGACCAATTAATGAAGTATGAAGGGATTGGTAACCATTGGTACGAGGAATGGCGACATAGTCTTTAAAGCGACCTTCGATGGGCTTATATAAACCATGCATAGCGCCAAGGGCGCGATAACAGCTATCGACCGAATCAACCATCACGCGAAATGCATAGATGTCCATTACCTCATTGAACATCAGCTCTTTATTCTTCATTTTTCGATAAATTGAATAGAGGTGCTTTTCACGACCAACCACGTCGGCTTCTATGCCATTTGCTTCTAGTCGTGTTTCAACTTCTTTGCGGGTGTTCTCAATAATTTCTTTTCGATTGCCCCGAGCTTGTTTCACTGCACCTTGCAAAGCACGATGTCGAAGGGGATACATGGCATTAAAACCAAGATCTTCAAGCTCATTTTTTATATCGTGAATTCCCAGACGATGAGCAATAGGCGCATAAATCTCAAGGGTTTCCCGCGCTATTCTTCGGCGTTTGTCTGGACGCAATGAACCAAGCGTGCGCATATTGTGAGTGCGATCAGCGAGTTTGATGAGAATGACACGAATGTCTTGTACCATTGCCATCATCATTTTACGGAAGTTTTCAGCTTGTGCTTCTTGCTTGGTACTAAACTGGATTTTATCCAGTTTAGACACGCCTTCAACTAGCTCACTAACGGTTTCACCAAATTCGCGCGTTAGATCGTCTTTGTCGTAGTCAGTATCTTCGATAACATCATGTAGCAAAGCCGCCATAATCGTTTCGCGATCCAGGCGCATATCCGCAAGAATACCGGCAACGGCAACAGGGTGAGTAATGTAAGGGTCGCCACTAGAGCGCATCTGTCCATCATGAGCATCATGGGCCAATACATACGCGCGCTGAATATCCGCAACGGTTGTTGCAGGGAAATAGTCGCTTAGTTTGTTTTTAAGGCCTTCGAATAGATACACTTATGCCACACTGACCATTAATAGATAGTGTAAGAATACGGGGATTTTTTGGGCTTGTCAGCCGATATGTTGATCCTGAACTTAGTTAAGCTCAGGATCACATACGGATTACTCAGAAAGGATGTTTGCAACAGAGGAAAACTCTGCTTGGTCACTCTCTTGTTGGTCGCGAATTTCTTCGGCTTCTATCGTAGAAGCATCAACAAACCCTTCTTCGATTTCACGTAGCGCGATGACGGTTGGTTTGTCATTGCCCATTGGTACGTGTGCGTCTTTGCCTTCAATTGCGATCTGGCGAGCACGCTTTGCTGCTACTAAAACCAAATCGAATCGGTTGCCAACTTTATCTACGGCATCTTCAACTGTTACGCGAGCCATGTTTATCTCCGTTGTGTTCGGTGTTTCTAAAGGTGTACATCTACAGGTGTACAAAAAAAGGTCGAGTAGTTTACGTTTTTATTGGCCTGATGGAAAGATATTTGACGATATCTCCACCAGTTTATTTTGCCAACAAATTATCAAACAATTCCTCATGCCTAATGATTTGCTTCTCTTTTCTTAGTCTGCGAGCACTCACTATCGCATCAAGCTCTTCTAAAGCAGCATCAAAATTGTCGTTGATGACAATAAAATCGAACTCGTGGTAATGAGAAATCTCCTCTACCGCTTTTTCCATTCGCTGCTTGATAATTGCGTCGCTATCTTGATTTCGCGCGGTTAAGCGGCGCAAAAGTTCATCTTTGGATGGCGGAGCCACAAAAATGGTCGCCGTATCTGGAATTTGCGCCTTAACTTGACGGGCTCCTTGCCAGTCAATATCCGAAAATACATCAATGCCACGCTGCAATGTCTCTTCGATAACGACACGAGATGTGCCGTAATAATTTCCAAACACCTCAGCCCATTCAAAGAACACCCCTTTGTCAATTAAGGCTTCAAATGCGTCTTTTGAGACAAAATGATAGTGAACCCCATCTTTTTCGCCCGGACGTGGAGCTCGGGTAGTGTGGGAAACCGACACTTGCATTTGATTGCTATGCATTGAGCTATCTGCATGACGCTCTAACAAGGCTTTGATTAAACTCGACTTACCAGCGCCTGATGGCGCAGCAAGGATAAAAAGATTACCAGGTGCTTGAGACATAAAAAATTTAAAAAATGCTGTTACTAAGATTCTGCAATGTTAGCATATTCTGGATTTTTACCTAATGAAAGGCGCAAGACTCATGAACGATAGTCAATATCATCAGCTCGTTGACGATGCTTTTATAAAGCTCGAAGAAGCATTGGATGAATGTGAAGTCGATATCGACTACGAATCCGCAGAAGGAATTTTAACGCTGATATTCGTTAACGGTACAAAAATCATTCTGAATAAACAAGCACCGTTACACCAGCTGTGGGTTGCCACTAAGTTCAATGGCCACCATTTTAATTACCAAGCAGGCACCTGGATTGATGAGCGAACTGGCGTTGAGTTTTGGTCATTTATGAATGATGCGGCGAGTAAGCAAGCTGAACAAACTGTTAAGCTTTCATAATTGTAAAAATAAAAGGACCTATAAGCATGTCGGACGAACTATTACCGTATGTTGAAGTAAATCCCAAAAAAACCTATGACGCAGTAGTTATTTGGCTTCATGGCCTAGGCGATTCAGGTAATGGATTCGCACCCATTGTGCCAGAACTAAAACTGCCTAGCGATTCAGGTATTCGTTTTGTTTTTCCCCATGCGCCTGTTAGGCCAGTAACTGTGAATAACGGCATGGCTATGCGAGCTTGGTACGATATCAAAAGCTTAGATTTTAATAACCGAGCAGATGTTGAAGGGGTCAAGGAATCAGCTGCTCTAGTCACCAAGCTAATTGAAGTAGAGCGCGCTCACGGGATCCCAAGCGAGCGTATTTTACTTGCAGGTTTTTCCCAAGGTGGTGTCATTGCCATGGAATTAGGTACGCGTTATCCAGAAAAGCTAGCTGGTATACTAGCGCTATCCACTTATATGAGCGAGCCTGAGAGTTTGTCTACCCAAGCTCATGAAGCGAACAAAAACACGCCTATTCTTTGTGCTCACGGGCAGCAAGATGAGGTGGTTCCGATGTTTTTGGGTCATGCTGCTTACAAAGTGCTAGAGCAAAATGGTTACACGGTCGAATGGAAAGAATACGTCATGCAACACAATGTGTGCATGCAAGAGTTGGAAGATGTGTCAGCTTGGATCCAGCAACGTTTAGCCTAATTTTGATAGTAGTTTAGGCCTTGGTGAAAGTATAAATTTGGGCTGTGATACATTTGTGATGAAATTTTAAACTGGTTTTCTCGGTTTAGTAGACAATACTTATTTGAATACTTTACTGGAGCAACCATGAAATTCCTGAAATCGATATCTATCTCTTTAGCACTACTTGTCAGTGCCAACGCCCTGGCCGCAGATCCCATTGAAACAGGCACATTCAACAACAAAGCAATATATGGTTACGATACCGTTGCCTATTTCACACAAAATAAGGCGGTAAAGGGCGATAAAAAAATCTCTACACAATGGCGAGGCGCCGATTGGTTTTTCTCCAGTGCAGAGCATAAAGCCATGTTTGTAGCCGATCCTGAAAAATATGCTCCTCAGTATGGTGGTTATTGTGCGTACGCTATGTCTGATGGCCGTTTAGTTGGCATAGATGAAGATGCATTTACTATTTTAGATGGCAAACTGTATTTGAATTACAGCATGAGTGTGATGAACGAATGGCGCACTAATACTGATCTATTTATCAAAGAGGCCGATGCAGAATACCCAAAACTCGTTGACCTGTAGAATGTAATAAATCACTCTTGTTAAAAAAGCAGCTTCGGCTGCTTTTTTAAGTTTAAATTTTCGTAACCTCATACCAGCGCTAATTTATTTTCAATCCAGTGTACCAATCCGGCAAGCTAGCCTTTAAAATATCGACAAAACATCTAATGGACATGACATGACTCAACGTGTTGTACGGATCGCCACTCGCAAAAGTGCTTTGGCCTTGTGGCAAGCTGAATTCGTTAAAGCCGAATTATTAAAAGCGCATCAGCATATTTCAGTAGAATTGGTTCCGATGACGACCAAAGGCGATATTATTTTAGATACGCCTTTGGCCAAGGTGGGGGGAAAGGGGCTTTTTATTAAAGAACTCGAGATCGCCATGCAAGAAGGTCGTGCTGACATTGCCGTTCACTCGATGAAAGATGTTCCGGTTGAATTTCCACAAGGTTTTGGTTTGCATGCGATATGCGCACGAGAAAATCCTTCTGACGCGTTTGTGTCTAATCAATTCGGCAGCCTGGATGCATTGCCACAAAATGCAACGGTTGGAACTTCTAGCTTGCGCCGTCAAGTTCAATTGCGCGCATTGCGCCCTGATTTAAATATCAAAGACCTGCGTGGCAACGTGAATACACGTTTAGCGAAACTCGATGATGGACAGTACGATGCAATTATTCTCGCATCAGCTGGGCTAATCCGATTAGGCATGCAAGACCGAATTACTCAGGAAATAACGAGCGAGTTATCATTACCCGCTGTAGGACAAGGAGCGGTGGGCATTGAATGTCGTAATGACGATGCTGAGCTAATTTCGCTGTTGGCCCCTTTGCATGATATGCGAACCGCAACATGTGTAATGGCAGAGCGAGCCCTTAATGCAAAACTACAAGGCGGATGCCAAGTGCCAATCGGCAGTTTCTGTATTTGGCAAGATGAAGCGCTGATGCTAAGAGGCTTGGTCGGCTCTATTTCAGGTAAACAAATAATCAAAGCACAACAAATAGGTGAAGCATCAAGTCCTATTGAGCTTGGTGAGTCAGTTGCGCAGCAATTATTGGAGTTAGGTGCTGGCGATTATCTAAAAGAAGCCTACGTGTAAGCTGCATGACTACTTTGTTGCTTCGCCCCAAGGAAAAATTACAAGCCAGCGTTCGTTTTATGCAACAAGCTGGTATCCAAACCGTTGGCGTTGGGCTGATTGAGATTGAGCGAAATCAGCCAGAAATAGACAAATTCAAGCAACAAATATCGAACCTTTGTGTGGCACAACAAAAGGATGTGCACTGCATATTTGTAAGCACTCATGCCGCAGATACCATTGTTGATCATGTTTTCAATTGGCCTCAGGGTGTTCACACCTATGCGGTGGGTCCAAGTACAGCCCGTCATTTAGGCCCGTTAGGGATCGCTATTGAAACCCCAAATGAAAGCAACTCAGAGGGATTGTTAGCACTTAAGTCTCTGCAAAACATCAAAGATAAAACAGTCTTTATTCTGAAAGGCGTTGGTGGCAGACCATTGGTACCAACCGAATTAACAGCGAGAGGAGCGATCGTTCGAGAGATTGACTTATATCAACGACTTCGCTGCTCACCTACTGTAGAAACACAACAATGGCAACCGCATGAAATAACCTGTGCCGTTGCAACCAGTGGTGAAATTATACAGGCAGCATGGGATGAGTATGATCATTCATGGCTGAAATCACTACCATTGATAGTAGTTAGTCGACGATTAGTAGATTTTGCGGCTAAACTGGGGTTAAACAATGTAATTCAAAGTGCCGGTGCCAGCGACGCGCAATTGAAAGACGCCATTAACGATTTTTTGGAGCACTAAATGACGCAAAAAGACCTATCCAACGGGAATGAAGAACAAATGAAAGCACTCGAAATAGAGAATGCTTCATACGTTGAAGTCGATCCAGTCGCTGACAAAAAATCACACAAACCCAAATCAGCTCGCCAAGAACAAGTCACTGAGGTCAAGTCTGCGAAGACCGGAGTTTTGTGGTTTTTCACTCTACTAAATTTGTTACTAGTACTGGCAGCAGCAGGAGCAGGATATTGGTTCTGGATGCAATGGCAGCAAAGCATCAATAATGAAAATGCCACCATTTCAGAGCACCAACAAACCCTTGAAAACCAAGCAGGCCAAATACAAACGCTCAATTCTAATTTGGTAATACAGAATACCGAAATACAGCAGAAACTGACTTCTTTGAGCAACCAGGCTGCCAATACTTATGAACAAGCTGAAGCGAACCGCAAAAACTTAGCAGACGTGTCCGGCCGAAGACCAGCAGACTGGTTACTTGCGGAAGCGGATTACTTGGTGCGTATGGCAGGTAGGAAATTATGGCTTGAAAATGATGTCAAAACTGCTGTTGCAATGCTGCAATCTGCCGATAGTCGACTGCAAGATTTAGCTGATCCGTCTTTGTTACCTGTGCGCCAATTCATTGCGAGCGATATTCAAACGTTGCAGCAGATTAATCAAGTATCACTGACATCAATCGCGTTATCGCTTTCAGGCATGATCCAGCAAGTTAACAACTTGCCACTTTCATTACCAGAGGCCCAGACTGATCTGCCAGAGCCTGAAGAAGTTGAAGGAATGAGTCGAATTTGGGCTTATATTCTTAGCAATTTCAAGTACCAACCCAATAGTGAACCTATTAAGCCTTTATTGACCGAGCAGCAACAATGGTTAGCGAAAGAACAATTGCGCTATGCGTTATTGCAGTCTCAATCTGCGGTTATGGCGCAGCAAAGTACTTTGTTCCAACAAAGCGTGCAAAGGGCCATTGGTTTGTTGGTTCAGCACTACGATCTCGATTCTGAGCAAGTAAAAGGTTTTATTGCGGCACTTACGAATCTAGAAACCACACGAATCGATAAAAATTATCCTCAGCAGCTCGATGCAGCCCGCCCTTTACAAGATATGCTGGAAAGCCGAATGAACAATAGCTTTTCTAATGGGCAGTTTGAACTATGAAAAAAATCATACTCATCGCCGCCATTATTTTTCTATTTATTGCCGGCCTGTGGTTAGGGCCCGCACTGTTAAACTACGAAGGTTACTTCCTCATAGTGTTGGAAAGCGCCACGTTTCAATTTTCGATTTTCGGTTTGGTTGTCATTGTCATCGTTATGGCCATATTAGGTTGGTTAGCGCTATTACTTACTAAACGATTGATAGACCTTTTAGCCGGTTCGCAAGATTGGCTATTTGGATTTAGCGCTCGTAGAAAACGCAAAGCTTTTAGAACCGGATTAATCCGATTAGCAGAAGGCAATTATGCTGAAGCACAAAAGCTGCTTAACAAAGTGGTCGATGAAGACTACGACGGTATCAATGTTCTTGCACTTGCTGAGGCCGAAGCACAACTAAACAACAGAGAAAAAGCACGACAACTATGGATAATTGCCGCACAGAACTCCCAAACTAAATTAGCTGCTGATTTGTGTATCATTCGTGACCATATGCTCAAGGAAAACAGTAAGCAAGCACTTACATACATTGAAAATTTACCTGAAAAGTCACAAAATCAAGGGAGTATTATCAAATTATGGGCACATGCACTGGACCAAACAGCACAATATTCGTTGCTTAAAGAAAAGCTACCTAAGTGGAAAAAGTATCTTGGAGACGATTTTGATGGTTGGCAATTAAAAGCGTCAAAAGGCGAGTTTGCAGAAATTGCCAGCAAAGAAGGAGCCATAAAATTAAAGGAAAAATGGCAGAAATTACCACGAGCAATTAAAAAAGAGCCAGGTCAAATCGCGGCTTATGCACAACAGCTCATCGATCAAGCGATGGACGAAGACGCCCAAGCTGTTTTGGTCACAGCACAAAAAAATGGACCCATTCCAGTTCTTTATTCGCTGTACCGAGAGCTTAAAAACCTTCAAAGTAATAGTGCTATTAAACAATTAGAAAATTGGTTAAAAGGTGATAGTGATAACGCAGAATTGCTATCAACCTTAGGTCAATTAGCCTTCAACAATGATGACTTTTTACTGGCTGAAAAGGCCCTATCAAAAGCGATAAAGTTGGCCAACGACCGACGCGATGTAATTTTGCTTGCGCAAATCAAAGAGGCACAAAAAGACAATATTCACGCATTGGAACTGTACAAAAAAACCATTTTATAAACGATCAAAATCAAATATTAAAGCGATCGATACATTAAATTATTTTGAATGATGGCAGATTATTATATCGATCACTACCATTTAATAGAAAAACACAGTTTCAAGGAGTCACCTCCTAACACTAAGAAACTTAACAAAAACCATTTAAAGATTGCCAATAAAGCTTTTGTATCGTTTAATACATAAACAAAATGTTGCCACGCTGGATTTAAATAGTGACCGATACAAATTTAAAAAAACATCGAGGCCGGCCCAGAAAACTA
Source organism: Aliiglaciecola sp. (assembly GCA_028356795.1). Taxonomy (GTDB): domain Bacteria; phylum Pseudomonadota; class Gammaproteobacteria; order Enterobacterales; family Alteromonadaceae; genus Aliiglaciecola. The sequence goes on from JAOMVH010000052.1 coordinate 12,679, forward strand.
GACCAGGAAACAGGCCTTAAACTGGCACTTTCTTTATTTCAAAAGTATGGTTTTGAAAACGTCTCAATCGCCCAATTGTGCGAGCAACTCTGTGCCACTCCAACAAGTCTTTATGCCACTTATGGTAATAAAGAGTCGCTATTTATTGCCGCCTTAAATTTGTATAAAGCAGATTTTTTTAAGGAACTAGATCGTACCCTTGGTGTATCCGAAAACTCTTCTGATATGTTTCGAAACACCATGGAGTTTACCCTTAATTATTATATTGATGACAACCAAAAAGCAGGATGTTTGATTCTTCAAGGTAATACGTTTTGTAAACAACCCACAATAATTGATGCGGTCAAAAACAGCCAACTAGAATTACAGTCAAAAATACAAAATCGCTTAAATGAACTGGGTTCTGCTAACCCAGACGAGCTTACTCATGTACTAATTACACTCATGCAAGGCATGGCATTATCAAGTCAGTCGGAAGTAGACGAAGATCAGCTATATACGTCATTGGAATTTTTCTGTGCCGCATTTGATTGTTAAAAATAAGATCGGTCCAAACAATTTTTGTCGTTTATAAACGTCAATATCGATACAAACACACCATGGTAAATAAAGAAAAGTACCCAAAAACATAAACTAGTTAGTGCTTACATACAAACCTCAACTGAAAACGTTCGATTTGAGGTTTTGTTTTTCTACCTAGGCTGCCCAAATACCTAGTCTAGAAAGCCAAAAATCTCTGATACAGAGATTAAGTAACTTACTCTGCACATTGAGTTATTGCCCTTTAAAAGGAGCTTTAAATTCACAATACAAAACTGTATTATGCGCTGCCAGTTGCTTTTGTAGTAAACAAAAGTAGTTCGGTTTTTTTGCGTTAGCTCAACCCCATTCTTTTGGGTTTAGTATTTAGAGTTAATACGCACCTGTAGCTCAGCTGGATAGAGCGCTGCCCTCCGGAGGCAGAGGTCAGAGGTTCGAATCCTCTCAGGTGCGCCACAAAGTCTCGTAAAATCCAGATCTCTAATTACAGCTCAAAAATAACAACATCCTCATTCGCACCTGATAGGTGACAACCTCTTTAGGTTCGACTAATTTGTCGGGAACAAATTTGGACAGCTTTAGCTGGTCGCGAAGCGACGAAGTACATGGATGTACGGAGCAATCCTCTCAGGTGCGCCATACTGCAAACCAAAGCGTATAAATATGAGCCCACAACTAGAACCTCGTTATAAACTAAGGTAATTTGAATTTATATCATGCAAGGAAGTAAGGATGTAGTTTGAGCGGCAGTAATATTACTTATTATTCGAAACGGGCAGAGAGTTTGAGTGCTCAGTATGACGACGTCAGTTTTACCGATGTACATAGTGATTGGTTACACCATTTACCTAGTAAAGGATGGGCGCTAGATGTGGGTGCTGGCTCTGGTCGTGATGCCTTGTTTCTTGCTAATAAAGGCATTAGTGTGGTGGCAGTTGAACCTGCCAAAGGCCTGCGTATGCTGGCTCGTTCTACTAAGTCTAACCCTAATATTCACTGGCTTGACGATACCCTACCTGAATTACAAAAAGTCTTTGCCCTACAAATTAAATTCGATTTGATTTTGCTTAGCGCTGTGTGGATGCACATTGCGCCTTCAAACCGAGAGCGTGCTTTTCGAAAGCTCAGTTCGTTGTTAAAACCCAACGGTAAATTGGTGATTTCGTTGCGCCATGGTGAATGTCAAGACGAACGTGTGATGTATAAGGTTTCGACGTCTGAACAGGCGCAATTAGCCAGCAAGTTTGGCTTGTCTTATGAGTTGGTAACGTCAGAGTTGGTAAGCGACAAACTCGGTCGAAATGACGTAAGTTGGCAAACCGTTGTGTTGACTTTGCCCGATGATGGTACCGGTGCCTTTCCGCTTATTCGCAACATAGTGGTGAATGACAACAAATCTTCTACATATAAATTGGCATTGTTGCGTTCGATTTTACGCATAGCCGAAGGGCATCTTGGGGCGGTCATTAGCCAAACCGATGATCATGTTGAATTACCTTTGGGGTTAGTGTCGCTGTATTGGTTAAAACTGTATAAACCCCTAATCGATACTTTTGGCATACAACAAAGTAATAACCCTAAAAGGGGGCTTGGCTTTATTAAACAAGATGGCTGGTTAGCGCTGTCTGATATCAGTAATAGTGATTTTTATATAGGTGCGAGCTACGCCAATAGTACTAGTCATATTGACAAAAATTTACACCAAACGTTAAAAGACATCTGCAAAACCATTAAAGACATGCCAGCAAAGCACATTACATTGCCCGGA
>JAOMVH010000053.1 GCA_028356795.1 Aliiglaciecola sp.
GATGGGTGTTACGTTCAAGCGACGCTCGCCAGTCAGCCGAATTGAGCGGGTAGGCGAAACATGGCATGTGAAGACAAAGAACAATTTGGCCTTTGAGGCGCCTATCGTCGTGAACTGTTCCGGCGCGTGGGGTAGCAAGGTGGCAGACATGATGGGTGAGAAGCTTCCTATTTCAGCTGAGGCGCCCACCATGATGGTCACTGCGCCCATAGAGCCGTTTCTGAAACCCGTGGTCATTGGGACCAACAGAAAACTTTCTTTTAAACAAGCACCGAATGGTACGCTGTTAATTGGTGGTGGATACCGCAGTCAATTGGACTTAGAGACCCGAAAAACACGCGTTGACTTTGACCGGCTCAAAGTGTCCGCAAGGACAGTGTTAGAGTTCTTTCCTCAGTTGCGAAATGTGCCCATCGTGCGAACATGGGCTGGGATAGAAGGCTTGACACCGGATAGATTGCCTATCATCAGTAAGGGTGCAGAAGAAGGTATCTATCATTCGTTTGGCTACTCGTCACACGGATACATGCTGGCACCGGTCACGGGGAAAATAGTCAAAGAGCTCATTCACAATGAGAAGCCCTCTTTTTGTATAGACGCATTTGACGCGACTCGCTTCGAGAGTAACGCTGTGCAAGCAATGAAGTAATTGATTATGAACTCACCACTTATTCACATATCAGTATTGGGCATTCTGCTACTCGCCGGTGTCATTTTGAGAGCAAAGGTGGGCTTTCTCAAGCGACTATTCATTCCGGCGTCGCTTATTGCGGGGCTTATTGGCCTTGCGCTTGGGCAGTATGGCCTGAAGCTCATTCCCGCTGATATGATGGGGACATTCTCATCACTCGCACCTTATTTAATCACCATCGTCTTTGCGCCGATGCTGATTGGGGTAACGTTTCCGAAGCCAACAGAGCTTGGCAATACGGTCGGTCCTCAAGTGTTATTCGCCTACATTGGAGATTTCCTACTAATTGCTATACCGCTCCTGGTCACTGCGCTTTGGCTTATGCCGATATGGGATCTTAATGATCTGTTTGGCACGGTCGTCGAAGTGGGCTTTGTCGGTGGACATGGCACCGCTGCCGGTATGGGGGAAATCTATGACTCCGTTGACTGGGATAAAGGTGGCGCGATGGGACTGGCTACGGCAACGGTTGGTCTGTTTATTGGTATCTTTTGCGGCATCGTCATGATCAATCATGGGATCCGAAAGGGGTACACGTCGTTCGTCACGCAAACGAGTCAAAAAGCAGAGAATGGTCAGGGTATTTATGCCAAAAATGAACAACCCTTCGCTTCGCGCGTTACAGTGAGTAAGGATGTTGTTGAACCTCTGGCATTTCACTTTGGGATCATTGCCTTAGCTATTGTATTTGGGCTAGGTATTCTCTGGTTACTTCAAACAGCAACGGGCTTAAAACTTCCCCTGTTTCCAATGGCAATGATAGGCGGACTACTGGTTCAGTTAATGATCACCAAAACAGGTCACGACGACGCTGTGGATCATGGAAGTCTAAACCTCATTCAAGGGCTGGCATTAGAGCTGTTGATCGTCTCTTCCATTGCCAGTTTAAAAGTGCCGCTCATCATTGAATACGCCTTGCCAATCGTCATTGTCTGTGTGTCTGCGACGCTCGCGCTTCTCTTTCACTTTTATTACCTGGGGCCACGGATGTTTAAAAACCAGTGGTTTGAACATTCGATTGTCAATTTCGGCGGACTTGCCGGGGTGACTGCGGTGGGCCTGATGCTCTTGCGTACAGTCGATCCAGAGGTAAAGTCGGATGCATTAAAAGCGTATGCAATGCGTTCAGTATTCGTCAGCCCAGTCATCGGTGGAGGACTGCTTACCTCAATACTTCCGTTGATCGTGGTTAGTCACGGCGCCCTACTCGTAGGCTTTGGATTCCTAATGCTGGCGCTGATATTGGTCGGTATTGCAAGGCTATTGGGCTTCTGGAGAAAACCAGGGCTTCACGAATAGTGAATGAACTTGATGACTGGATATTTTGTCCGTTCATATGAATGAAACAAATTTAAAAACAGAATCGGAATGCATATTAGGCACTCGATCAAAACACAGTTTTTAAACACTACAACAATTGGAGGATAACAACGTGGATAAAGTGGTCCCACAACGCGACTCTGCGGAGTCTACAACAAATGCGCCGTTCTGTGAGTTGAAAACACGGGAAGCTAGCGTCTCGCATGAAGCTCAACAACAGACTCAAAAGCCAGCGATTGCGCATCAAAACGCGGAAGAAGAGCGGCATTGCTTTATTCGTGGTTATAACTGATTGAGTGAGTATCGCATCGGCTAGTTAGCAGTCACTTTGTATTTCAAACCGTTTTTAATGCGGCCTCACAGTTTACCGCATTAAACACATTCATTTAAGCAATCAGTGCATACCTGAGGAACACACATGCGAGTTGGTATTATTGGTGCAGGCGCAGTGGCGCATGGCATCGCTGCACTTCTGGATACAAAAAAAACTAACGCGACGCTTTGGTCGCCGTCAAACAGAGCGCTTGCCAAGCAAATTGATTGCGGGGGTGCAATAAATGGAACGCTTCATATCAACACGGAGCAGGATATTGAAACGCTTGCCAATACTCATGAAATTATCATTTTTGCACTGCCCACTTATGGACACAAAGCAACCATTGAAGCCGTGGCGCCTTACCTGACATCTGAACACCATGTTGCATTTAGCGCGTATTGTTCATTCGGTGCAGAGTACCTACAACGTCTTTTACTTAAGCGTGATGTCGATGCGCCAATCACGGTTTTTAACACAACACCCATCACTGCGAAGATGCCAACTGCTAATGAAGTAGTGATTAATATGATCCGGGCCGAAATTGAAATGTCGACGTTGCCAATCACGCAAGCCAACACTGAATTGGAGTTGTATCAATCGCTTTTGGGCAACCACGTTATAAAGAAGCAAACATCGCTCGAGGTCTTGTTAAGCAACACCAATCCACAAGTGCATATGGGCATGGCACTGTGCAATATCACACGGATGGAAAAAGGCGAAACATGGTGCCAAAGGGCGCATGTTACGCCGGCGGTTGGCAGGCTGATTGAAGATCTCGACCAAGAACGACTCGCTGTTGCCCGGGCCCTGGGATTCAAGCTTGACAGCATCATGGAAAAGTATGGCAAAAACGCCGTCAAAGATATTGCAACGACGAATCAATATTTAAGCAAGGTTAAGCCGGTCTATGGACCCAAGATCATTGATACCCGCTACATTACTGAAGATGTGCCATTTGGGTTGTTAGTCATCAGTAAGTTGGGTGACTTTCTTGGATGCAAAGCGCCACTTCATAAATCAGGCGTCATCCTCTTTTCAAGTTTGTATGGCAGGGACTTTTCAAAGATGAATGATTTAATTCAGCATGTTGATTTCAATGCGTTAATGCCAAGCGCCTGAAAGGATAGATTTAGCATGGCTGACAGTTAACGATGAAGCTTTGTTTAGACAGTATTGTATCCACTGCATCAACGCAATTAGGTAATGGGCGTGTCGCCGATTACATTCCCGCGCTGTCTACTGTCAAATCAAACCAGGTCGGTATTGCCATCTGTACAATAGAAGGTCAGGTATATACTGCTGGCGACGCACAAAAGCCGTTTTCTATACAAAGTATCAGTAAGCTGTTTGCGCTGATCAAGGCGCTTGAGATTGTCGATGATCCCATATGGGAAAGGATTGGGAGAGAAGCGTCAGGGAGGCGTTTCAATTCGCTCGTTCAGCTTGAAGAAGAAGACGGTGTTCCTCGTAATCCTTTCATCAATGCTGGCGCATTAGTAACGTGTGATTTACTCCAGGAACGCCTGTCGGCCCCCGTTCACCAGATACTGACGATGATACGCAAGTTAGCTAATAACCCAAGTATATCGGTCAATCAAACCGTATTCCGCTCAGAGCTGGCGAGCAGTGCCCGGAATGCTGCGATGGCGTACTTAATGAAGTCGTACGGTAATTTTCACAGTGATGTCGACCTGGTCTTAGCGAACTACTGTCAGTACTGCGCTGTAGAGATGAACTGCGAAGATCTGGCTAAGGCAACCGTGTTTTTGGCAAATAACGGGGCTTCCCTGGACGAAGAGCAGATCCTGTCGCCTAAAAAAGTAAAGGCAATAAACGCCCTCCTTGCGACGTGTGGTCTGTATGACGCATCAGGCGCATTTGCTGTCGATGTGGGGTTGTTAGGAAAAAGCGGTATAGGTGGCGGCATAGTCGCGATAAATCCGGGCAAATACAGTGTCGCCGTGTTCTCCCCCGAATTGAATCAGTATGGGAACTCTGTCGTTGGCATTTATCTGCTAAAGCTGTTGGCCGAGCAAGTGGGTGAGACGGTTTTCTAAAAAGCCGATCGTGTTAACCGATGGTTACAAAGTAATGCCGAATCGACAACCACTATCCCAACCATTCTGCTAGCACTTAATTAACTTGAACCAAAGACCATGAATAGTTTAGATGATTACACACTTCAACTAGCCCAGCACGCCGCCAAAGCCTCTCAGAGGCTGTCAGTCACGACAACAGAGCAGAGAAATCGTGCTCTTGCTGAAACCATTACTGCACTTTACACACATCGTGATGACATTCTTGACGCTAATGCCAAGGAGATCCAAAGAGCACGAACAAGAGACTATACACAGGCATTTATTGATCGTCTTGAAATTACCCCCGATCGTTTTGAAAAGATGATCCAGTGTCTAGAAAGTGTGATCGCGTTGCCTGAGGTTATTGGTACGGTTAGTAACACACGGGAACTTGAAAATGGTATTGAGCTCAGTCAGATGCGTGTGCCTCTTGGTGTCATCTGTATGATTTATGAATCCCGCCCCAACGTGACCATTGAGGCGGCTGCGTTGTGTATCAAAACGGCCAATGCAGTTATCCTCCGTGGCGGCTCGAATGCGATATATTCGAACTTATTGCTGAGTAAATGCATCAAGATAGGTCTTCAGCGCGAAGGCATTCCGCAAGATTCAGTACAAGTCGTGGGGGTTACCGATCGCGAAGCAGTGCAGCAGTTGATTGCTATGGATAAGTATATTGATTTGGTTATTCCCAGAGGAGGAAAAGGCCTTATTGAACAGATCGCAAAGCACGCAACAGTGCCCGTTTTGAAGCACCTCGATGGTATATGTCATGTTTACATTGACCAATTCGCAGATCACGAGAAGGCCGTCGCGATTGCTGACAATGCAAAAAATCAACGCTACGGTACCTGCAATACAATGGAGACGCTGCTCATCCATGAATGCGCAGCAGAGACCATTTTGAAAGACGTGATCCGCGTCATGAAGAATAAGAATACTGAGTTAAGAGGATGCGAAAAAACGGTCGCGCACTATCCTACTCTAAAGGCGGCTACTGAATGCGATTGGGCAACGGAATATCTAGCGCCAATACTATCAATAAAAATAGTGGCGGACATTACAGAAGCTATAAAGCACATCAACCATTATGGTTCAAAACATACGGATGCTATCGTGACGCAAGACAAGGACAACAGTGTTCGTTTTCAACGAGAGGTTGATTCTGCGTCGGTCATGGTGAATGCCTCAACACGTCTTGCAGACGGGTTTGAGTATGGCCTCGGCGCTGAGATTGGCATCTCTACTGATAAATTTCACGCCAGAGGGCCTGTGGGGCTTGAAGGGTTAACCAGCAATAAGTACATCGTTACCGGTGACTGCGTGCTGCGCACGTGATATGTGCAAGCAATCCTTTCACCCGAACTGTCTTAAACGTGATCGTAAAATCAAGTCTGAACGAGTACAGATTACTTGTTAAACTGCGATTACAATAGACATCGGGAGAGTAGCGATTGATCTTCTTCTGCTCAGCTTTTCATTAATAGTAACGACCGCTCATTGGCACAGATACTACATATAACCTTTGACACCGTAACTGCACCTAACGGAGTCATGTAAAGTTGCCAGTACTTTAATTTAGCCTCGTTAGGCTTCTTTTTCCTTTCAAACACACTTTGAGGTATGCGACTTCAATCAATACAGTCAAGAAGATACCAGTGCCAGCATATCCACGCGAATATTCGACAACACCCAACATGGCTAATGAGAACATTGTTGCTGAAAACCCTAAGCTGATCGCTAGTCTGGCCCGGGTATTGGATTCGTTTCTACTGACCCATGCTATGATCGTTATGCCTAAGAACAACATAGCCGTTCTTCTTGCGACAAAGCTTGCAGATCCATTCTGTTCCACTTGAAACAAAAAGAAAAAAAGCCACGGAGCCAGCAGAAGTACTAAAAACAATGTAAGTGCAACAAATGAAGTTACTACACTCACGTTCCTATACTGCATTTTGCTTCTCTAATTCGTATCTTGATTCATCAACCAAGTAAACTATCAACACCAAGTCAAACAACTCGAAGAAGCGCTATTCACGCCCGAGGTTGCCGAAATTCCGTCGTGCTGAGATTTTTTACTTTGCTCTTGTTTTCGGAACGTCACTTATTGTTGCAATTTCTGTCATTGGACCTGAGTCTTCGTACTTAATGATTGCCAGAAAAAAACGGAATAGCCATGAATACAGATGCCGGAATTGCACGAAATGTTCCAGTTACTATGCGTTAACTTGCAACACTGTCTGCTACTAAATGGCTGGATACCATATCGCAAAGAAATTGCTGATCTTTTGCGAAGTTGTATATACCTTCCGCCAGTTTCTCGGTCGCCATGACATCCAAACGTAACGCCTCTATAAATTGCTCTTCGGTCATGGGCTCAGGTTTTGATCGCAGTATATAATTATCATCTAGTCGACGCTCAAATGGCTCGGTACTCTGCGCGAGCTCTTCAAGCAGACTCGGTCCTATAGTGAGCCGGTCACATCCGGCAAGTGCGAGTATTTGCTCTTTGTTTCTAAAGCTTGCACCCATCACCACAGTGTTATAACCGTGGGACTTGTAGTATTGATAGATCTTTGAAACAGAAATGACGCCGGGATCCTCGTCAGCCTCATAATGAGCCTTGCCCGTGTTCTCTTTATACCAATCGAGAATGCGTCCAACGAACGGCGAGATCAAGTAGACATCTGCTTCACAGCAGGCTCTTGCCTGGGCGAACGAAAACAGAAGCGTTAAATTACAGTTGATCCCCTCTTTCTCAAGAGCCTCCGCGGCTTTGATTCCTTCCCATGTCGCGGCCATCTTTATAAGGACGCGCGACTTATCGATACCAATTTCCTCATATAATCCGATAAGTTTGCGTGCTTTGGCGATACTCCCGTCGATGTCATAGGACAATTTCGCATGGACCTCAGTTGATACTCTTCCTGGAATGTACTTCAGGATTTCAGCGCCAATACTGACAGCCAGTTTATCTGCTGCGTCTTTGATTTGTGTGGACAGGTCATCAGACTTGGTATGGCCGTAAGCGACGGCCTCTTCAATAAGCTGTTGGTATTGGGGTAGCGCTGCGGCTTTAAGTATGAGTGTCGGATTGGTTGTCGCATCTTCAGGTCGGTATTTCTTAATTTGCTCTAGATCGCCAGTATCTGCCACCACGGAAGTAAGTAAGCGCAACACATCAAGTTGATTTTTCATGTTCTTTCCATTGCCTTAATGACTCTGACGGAGCCATTTTGGGTCATAACGAGTTAAAGATAGTAAGCAAAGCGTATCCGTTCTACAGTGCTACTCAGCTCCGGTCGCTTGTTCATAATGCTTTAAAAACGACCGATAGCCTCTCTCATACGCCTCTGCCCGGCTAGGACAAGGCAGGTATACACCGCAGATTTGTCCGACACTTGCTGCTGTTTTTATTAGATCTTTTGTTTGCTCAAAGGGAGTCATTGCAGAAATGGCTGCTCCGAGAAGCACGGGCTCCTCACAGCCAGACACAACGACTCTGCATCCGGTAACATCGGCATAAAGCTCCGTAAGCAGGGGCGATTTCTTATGTCCACCACTTAAAAAGATGGTTTGCACATCGCCTCCACAGTGATTAATTTGCTCGATGACCATCCTGGTTCCATAAGCGATCCCTTTGGCTGTCGCAAAGTACACCTTTAAGAAGGTTTCAAAGGGATCTTCAATCGTTAAACCACTGATCATGGCCCTTAGTTCCGGAGACGCAATGGGGGAACGGTTTCCCAGAAAGTCTGGAATGACCTGTACATCAGAGCCGAAATAGATGTCATCTATCAACCGTTGATAAATCAGGTCGCCAGCAACCAGGTGCGGGCTTTCGTCTAATTTATCGTCTATGCCAAACAGGTTGACGACGTGATCAAGGGCAGCACCAGTAGTACTTTGCCCACCCTCTGTGAGGTAATAATCTGGAAAAATGGCGTGCTTATATGGGCCCCACACGCCAGGCGTTGGGTGTGCAGTCTTAGCCATAATGAGATGGCAGTTAGATGTTCCCGCAATCAGTGCCAGATACTGTTCAACATTGCTGGATTTAGTCCCCACCGTGCCCAATGCGCCAGCGTGCGCATCAATGAGTCCAGCGGTCACCAATGTACCTGTGGTTAAGCCAAGATCGTCGGCAGCTTGTTGAGTTAAATACCCAATGCTCTCACCCACCTTTAGCGCTTTGTCTGGTAGATTGGCGACGCTAAGCAGGTCGGACAGTCCAACGGTCGATAAAAAATCCTCATGCCACCCATCCTTTTCGCCATCGTACGTCCATTTGCACACTAGCGTACAGATAGAGCGCTCTGCGCGTCCCGTGCACCGGTAGGTTAAGTAGTCTGCTAAATCACCTGCATAGTCTAGTTGCTCCCATAGCTCAGGCCTGTTTCTTTTCAGCCACATCATTTTGGGTACTTGCATTTCGGGTGATATTTGGCCACCTAAACTCTCTAGAACATAGTGACCTGTACGATTTACTTCTTGCGCTTCGTCAACGGCTCTTTGATCCATCCACACCACAACATCAGTGTCATTTTCGGTGTGACTCAGTGATACAGGAGAGCCTTGTTTACCGACGAGGACCAGTGAACATGTTGCACTGAATGAGAGTGCTTTAACTGTTCTTGGCGCGACACTACTGGCTGAGAGCGCACGCTGAATAGCTATACAGATTGCTTTCCATATTTGAGCGGAGCTCTGCTCTGCCCGGCCTACTTGAGGGCGGTATAATGTGATCGCTTCACTGGAGTCACTTACCAACCAACCGTTTTCATCGAATACCCCTGCACGCGCACTACCCGTACCCACATCAATACCAATAAAGTAACTCATAACACCTCTATGTAGTTTGTTTAGCTGTCAGGGCATAAATACATGCAAAACAGTGCTTGCATTGCGCACGCTCTCTAAACGCGCTCTTGTTCGAATGGACGCTGTATGATCAGTCGTTGGGCAGGTAAAAAATCTCGTTTTACTCGTTGATGAGAAGATCTCTTTGACTCTATAGCACCATCGATGGTGCCAATATACGTTGTCACAAAAACAAGTCAAGGTATATTCAGTGTATTGATAAAGAAGATGTGATTGGCGTGTCGTCAGAGACTGGCGAAAACTATCGTATCGTGTATAAACGAGATAAGATTTTAACCGTCAAGACGATCAACCCCTTTACGCTTTAGGAGACAGTTATCAACAAGCGACCGACCATATACGACCTAGCCAAATTGACAAGTACCTCCAGCAGCACGGTAGGTGCCGTGTTGAATGGGACATGGAAGCGCAGGCGCATTAGTGAAAAGTTGGCGGAAAAGGTGCTGGAAGTCGCACACCAACACGGCTACATTCCGAACCGTCAAGCCAGTGCCCTGCGAAAGAATAGGTCTGGCGTATTGGGTATGATCATTCCTGTTTACGATAACCGCTATTTCAGCTCCATCGCCCAGACATTTGAAAAACTTGCTCGGGAAGCGGGATTTTTTCCAACCATAACCTGTACACAGCGAGATCCTGAGCTGGAGGAGATCGCAGCGCGCTCCCTTATGTCGTACGGCGCGGAATGCTTGATTTGCGTAGGGGCTACCGATCCTGATGCGATTGCACAAATTACAAAACCTGCCGGGATCAGAACAATCAATTTGGATTTGCCTGGAACGCAGGCCCCATCCATTATCACCGATAACTATACGGCGTCTTTTGAGTTGACTAAAACCATCATTGAAAGATTGGACCTGGACGACGGTCAACGAACCACAGATCTGTTGTTCATTGGTGGTAATGGCAACGATCACAATACTCAGCAACGGGTGAAAGGTTTTGTCGACGCACATGAGGATACAGGTCTAATACCACAAGATAACTTCATTCAGATATGTGGCTATGAAGCAGATTCGACGGAAACGTGTTTTTCACGCTTTGTAAGCGAAAACAGCGGATTGCCAAATGGTATATTTGTCAACTCGACGATATCACTGGAAGGTGTGATCAACTGGTTTCATAAAACCGGCATTCACAGACTCAATAACATTCCATTGGGATGTTTCGACTGGGATCCGTTTGCCGCGTTGTTAGGCAAGAATATGATCATGACACGTCAGAATGTGCCTGAAATGATGAGGATGCTTTTTAAGGAAATAGCGTCACCTTCTTCAAATGAAGTCACTCAGATAAAAGCGGAGCTAGTGATGTAGTCGCCACTCACTGTGGCATTGCGTACTAGGGGCCTTTTCGATCAGCTAACTAAACACCACGGTCTTGTTTTGGTGGATGATAACCCGCTCTTCAAGATGGTGACGAACACCGTTGGCGAGCGCGGCTTTTTCACAGTCCTTACCTTTACGGACCATATCTTCTGCACTGTCTGAGTGGGTGATACGCATCACTTCCTGTTCAATGATAGGTCCTTAATCCAGATCTTTTGTCACATAATGACAGGTCGCGCCAATAAGCTTTACCCCCGGTCGTAGGCTTGTTGGTAGGGTTTAGCGCCGGCAAATGGAGGCAAAAAGCTGTGGTGAATGTTGATGGCTTTACCTGCCACGATCTCGCATAGAGGATCAGGTAAGATCTGCATGAATCGCGCTAACACGGTGAGATCGATGCTATAGCCTTCGAGTAATTTTGTGATTTGTTGAAATGCTCTTTCTTTGTTGTGACGTTTAGATACGATCCAGTGAAACGGAATTCGATACCAATCGGCATATTGTTTCATATGGGGTGGTTGGAAATAATGCAGGGGATCTGGCAGTTTAATTCGCCGGTATGCCATCTATGCAAGATATCGATTAAACAGTGTGATTCCACACTGGCCAACAACGCTACACGCTGCTGTTGAGCCGAGTCTCTAATGCGCCATTTCATGTCATATTTTCTGGCAATGGGCGCGAAGTCCAAAGTAAACTCTTCGATATTGAGTGTTAAAGAATCTGAACAGATCTCCTGACGCATGAAAAAGCGGTTAGTTGATAAATCGGTATGATGATTCGCTTCAATGATGTTTAGCCAGAAATTGGCTTACTGTCGCAACTATCCCAATCTGATCAGGGCAGTCGATGATTAATCGAAATGTTTGCCGCATTTGCTAGTCTTCAATGTTTGCTTCTGTGTGAATTCTCGCGGGGACAATGTTCACTGATGCGTGTGGCCTTGCACACTATGAGGTCAAGAATGCTTTAAGTGCTTGCTCTAAGCGCTCAAAACCCGTCCTAATTTCTACCTCTGTAATGTTTAACGCTGGGGCGAGTCGAACCACGTTATCACCCGCATAATTACACATTAATCCATGGTGCGCAGCAATGTCGCAGATGACCTTTGCTGTCCCTTGATAGTCGTCCTTAAGTACTAAACCCAACAGTAATCCAGCGCCGCGGATCTCAGAAAAGACGAGTCTCATGACACTGCTCTGCGCAAAGAGGGAGCGAATCAATCCCTCACTGTGTCTCACGTTTTCAAGGAAATTCGGATTGGTGACTATCTCAAGCACCTTGTTGGCGATAGCACATGCGAGGGGATTACCGCCAAAGGTCGAGCCGTGTTTCCCAGGCTCCATGTATGAGGCAATCTGATGCGTCGTTAACAATTTATTGCTAGAAAATCATTACCAAATGTTATATTAATGTGAGTAAGTAAAAGGTGGGCCATAGAATCAAATATGTGTTGTTGTAGATGTGAGGGGGATAAATGCAGATAAACCTGAGACAAATCGAAGCGTTCAGAGCGTTTATGATTGCCGGCACAGTGAGTAAGGCCGCTGAGATCATGCATGTGACGCAACCTGCAGTCAGTCGATTACTGTCAGATTTTGAGCATTGCGTTAACTTCAAATTGTTTGAGCGTGACAGAAAAAGGCTGGTACCCACTAATGACTGTGAAGCCTTATATAGAGAGGTGGAAAAAAGTTACGCCGGCTTAGAGCACATCAGGCGTTCTGCTGAATCGATAGCAGAAATGAAAACCGGGAAATTAAGAATTGCAGCAATGCCTATTTTCACAACCACATTTTTGCCAAATGTGATAAGCCAGTACGCGAGAATGTTTCCAAATATCAAGATTAGTATGTGGAACTGGCCGAGAGAAGAAGTCATAGAGTGGGTATTATCGCAACAGTTCGACTTAGGTTTTGTAACACTGCCCAGCGATGAAGAAGCGTTGCATGTGATTGAGTTTCCTGTCGATGATGCAGTCTGTTTGTTACCTGAAGAGCACCCTCTTGCACGCAAGCATGAGATCTTCATCGAGGATTTGCATGGTCAAGATTTTATCGCCATGGCATCTAATGTGTTCTTTAGACGCAGATTAGATGATTTACTGAAGAAACATAAAGTCAAACTCAACATAAGAGTGGAAGTGTCAACTGCTTATGCTGCATCAAAACTTGTCTCTGCGGGATTGGGGATCTCGATTATCGGCTTTCAGGGGCTGGGTATTGAAAGGCTGCCAGGACTTATCGTGAGACGTTTTAGACCGCAAATTCCGTTTTCAACTGGTATTATCCATTCAAAGCAGTCATCAATGTCAAAAAGCGCAAGTGAGTTTTTGAAAATCGCTCAATCTACGTTCGAGCCCATGCCCCGCTAGGGTATAATAAAAGGTAATACTTTTGGGCGTCTACTATGGGTTGCCAAACATACCCAGTGTGAGCATGTTTACTATGAAAAGGATTCGAAACGTGTTTGCAGCCGCGGGGAAGTTAGAAGCTAAGCGCATTGCCCATATTTCATTTAGGTGACTGCTAGCTTCATAGTCAAAGTCTTCATGAGAATTGCTTTGAATCAATGTGGTTAACACTCTCTAAGAACGTTACAAATGAAAAAAGCGCCTA
This sequence comes from Aliiglaciecola sp., assembly GCA_028356795.1. Taxonomy (GTDB): domain Bacteria; phylum Pseudomonadota; class Gammaproteobacteria; order Enterobacterales; family Alteromonadaceae; genus Aliiglaciecola. Next base: position 13,233 of record JAOMVH010000053.1, read on the forward strand.
GCTGAACTGGCCGGCGCTGGTGATCCTAAGGCATCAATTCACTGACTTGGCTTTATTTACGACCTTCATTTTTGATCATCTTGGTATACTCTCCCTCAGCGAGTTTTCGCTTACCATCAGGATCTTTTGCCCACTGACGTTGTACATTGACGATGCCGAAGAACATCATTGTGAATAAGTACAGCTTGCCGTGCACTCTGTTACCGGGAAGTTGACCACCTGTAGCCGTTTTTGCACCCTGACCGCCCTTAAAATAAAACGCCTGACACTTTTTAACTTTGTCCCACGAAAATCCAAAGCGTGCCGATGCCAGCTCATAAAAGTAATGTGAATTGGCTTCCTGCTCCTCAGGCAGCATTCCGCCTTCACCGGAGCAAATTCCGGTGCCAGCCATTTCAGCGCCTTTTGCCAGGGCGATTTTGGCTTCCTCTGATAACGACCCGAAGCTCATATCTGAAACAAATAGCGGAATATCCAGTTTGAGCGGTTTGTTCGCGTTCGGCCCAATAATGACGTCACTGCCTACATTGACATCATCCATTAATGGCCTTGTAGCCAGTTGGGTAACGTTGAACTGTATGTCGTCCCAGGTGGGTAGTTCGAGACGGGACACCCCCATCGAGTCCATCGGGCCATGATGTCCGACCTTGTCCAGTCCGTTGCTGGCCAGTTCGCGGATCAGAGACACATGCGGCTCATCAGCCGTGCCTGTGTGGTCCTGATATTGGCCTTGATAACTTTCTCTGTCATAGGGCTGCGGGTTTTTGTCATGCTAGGCGGCGATTTCTTCTTCGTCAACCCATACCTGATCATCTTCAACCCAGCCGTTAAACTTATGCAGTACTTCAGCATTGTTGTACTCACTGACACCCGTATCGTAACTATAGTCCCAGTTGTGGACGCCACAGATGATGTTCTGACCCTGGATATAGCCGTCTGCCATCAAGGCCCCGCGATGAGCACAGCGGCCATATAAAACAGACACTTTGTCGTCGAATCTGATAATCACCAAGTCAACGTTAGCGACTAACGCGTGAGTGGGCTTACGATCTTCAAGGTTACTCCAACTTGCAATGCTTACTTTTTTCATTTTTTATCCTATGCAGATTAGGCATGTGCACGAGCGCTCTGAATGACAATTCAAGCCCCTTTTTTACACTAGACTTACGATTCCTTTTCAGCAGAAAGTTACAAATCACCATATACGCTACGTGCAGAAAGATTTGGAGAATTGATAAAGACCTCATAGAGCCGGCCATTGGCCTCTCAAGCAGAACGTCTTATGCTGCTGTTGTTGCAGATGATCGTGCTATGGGTTTTCGCACATATTTTCAGATTCAGGGAGCGTGCCCATCAAACATGTTAAACGTAGCTGGCTAACGTTTCATGC
>JAOMVH010000054.1 GCA_028356795.1 Aliiglaciecola sp.
GTCAAATCCCAGTTGCTTTGAGCGAGCCAGCTTGTTGGAACGAATATATAGCATTTTCCAATTCTTTTCTGGCTTAAGCTTATCTTCACTTCCCATGCCTTTATTGCTATTGATTTTATTTTTAAACCTTCTCCAGGCTTTGTCTCTTAAAATTGACATTGTTCTTTCCTCGTTAATTATCCGGTTCAGCAGCCGCTATAACACGAAGTGGAAGGACCATATCTTATTTTGATAAAAAAATCCGGCAAAATTGAATAGCCCCAGTTAATAAATATAAGGGCCTTTAAGTGGAGACACTAATTTAAAATATGAAATACGGGCTAGACGCAAGGAGCTTTAACCTCGAGTTGGAACAGCCATTAATCTATTGGCAACTGAAAGTTATACTTTTTTCTCAATGGGTTCAAACACTTGCTATATTGACCAAAATCTATTGCGCTCCAGTTGGAACTTGAAATCCGTTGGCTGGCTTGACTTACATTCGATTTATTGACCTTTTCTAAATTTGATAAAATTAGGTTACCCAGCTCATTCTCGAAATCTACACCAGATAAATAATCAAAAATCATAATAAGAGTCCAACCGGCATCCATAAAATGTCCACCGTAGGTAAATTGCAGCTTATCTTGTTTAATAAGATCAAAGTTGGTTTGTGTCCAATCAAAAGAGCCGACAACAGCGTCATGGTTTGAAGCCGATATTACTTTGCTAACACCAAGTGCAATCTCTGGCGCTGCGGTCCATATCATATCAATATCGGGTGCGCGTTTTAACAGTGTTTGAGCTGCGACAATACTCTTTTGCTCGCTCCAATCAGTATAAATTGGCGGGATAGAAACCACAGACTCTAATTTGGCTTGTTTGAGTCCCCCTTGAATTCGATGCCTATTGACCACTGAATTGGTGGCACCGCCTAAAAACGCAATGGTTTTACCTTTTTTGTGATTAATTAAATCAGCAACCAGTTTAGCGCCTGCGTCGAATTCATCGGGCGAAACATGTGCAATCCAATGTTTGAACTGTTGGCGAGGTTGCCCCATTCGTTTTAGTAATTTTGGACCCAAACTGCTATTAAACGTGATAAATGGAATACCGATGCGATTAAATATCTCTAATTGCTCGTATTCGCCGCCACCGTACAATAAGCTAATAACAAAATCGCGACCTTGCTGGCCTTCCAATGTATCTAAAGTTAGTTTTTTAAAAGCGAATCGATCTCTCGTGTCGTCGTCAATTGAGACGATTTCTAAAGTTACATTTAGATCGCTGGCCACAGCTTTTGCAAATTGATGAGATGCACGCCAAAGCTCACTTCGTTCCTGAATAGGTTGGAACAACGTCATATGAAACGGCTCTTTTGTTGACGTTAAGCTGCAGTGCTCATTAGCGAAAAGTGTGTTTGCTTGCATTACAAACAACGAGAACGTACAAAACAACGCAAACTTTTGCTTAAGTGCGGATACTATAATCAGTCGCCTAAAATTCGTGTGCTAGGGCTATCATACGATAATATAAATGCAAGACGTAACATATTCAGAAAAATTAGCTGATTCTCTTGTGAATCGTCAAGAAGACATGAAACCCGATGGTTTTTTCCTTCAGAATTTAGCACCCTAGATGTCATTCAACCCTTTAATTTGCAACTCATAATGTGACTTTGTCATTGGTCGTAATAAATCAACGACTAACGGATTTAAACTTTTTGCTGTTCTAAAACGACTTATAGTTATCAGCAATAATTTACTGCAAAAAAACTGATTATGGATATCACCAAAACAGCTCTTAAAAATGCGACAGGCGTGATGATTGCCGTCGGCATTATTGCCTTTTTAGGCTTATATAGTTTGATCAAACTTCCTATTCAACTGTTTCCTGACATTGAACGTCCTCGTATTGCGATACAAACATTTTGGCGGGCAGCGTCCCCCCAAGAGATTGAATCTGAAATATTGGAACCCCAAGAAGAGGTGTTGCAAGGGATACCTGGGTTGAGAAACATGAATGCCTGGGCAAACCAAGGGAATGCTTGGATCAACCTGGAATTTAGTCTTGATACGGACATGCAACGCACACTTATTGAAGTGATTAGTCGAATGAACCGAATTCCTCCCTTACCACGAGACGCGTTGTCGCCCAACATTATGATGGGTGGTGGGGGAGGCGGAACGCCTGCGTTGACCTATTTCTTTTTACAAAAACTACCGGGTAACAACAATGAGATAAGCAGTTATGTGACTTTTTTTGAAGACGTTGTTAGGCCGAGATTGGAATCCATTGATGGTGTCGCCCGGGTTCGGATGGAAAGCGGAGTAGGGGGCAGTGAAGAGTTTCAGATCATCTTTGACCCCTATTTAGCGGCCGAGCTTGGCATTGATTTGACTAATATTTCTCGACTGCTGGGATCATCAAATGATGTTTCCGGTGGCTTTGTTGATGTCGGCCGAAGAAAATACACCATGCGTTTCCAAGGAAAATACTTACCTCAAGAAATGGGCGACATGATCCTGGAATGGCGTGATGGAAGCCCGATTAAATTGCGAGATATTGCTGAGATTAAGATCCAGCGTCCAGAAGGCTTAAATTTTAGTGTGCAAAACGGTAATCCTGCAGTTTCAGTGCGAATTGATAGGGAAAACAGTGCCAATGTGTTGGCCACACTAGAAGCGGTTAAAACCCGCGTCGATATGATAAATCAAGATACCCTCGCGCCTGAACAGCTAACTATGGTGCAGTCATTCGATGCCTCGGTGTTTATTTATCGAGCTGTCAATCTGGTGACCAGTAATTTGGTCATTGGGGTGTTACTTTCTATTGCTATTCTTTGGTGGTTCATGCGTCAGCGCAGGGCCACCTTAATTGTTGCATTGGCCATTCCTATTTCCCTGTTAAGTACGTTTGTTGTGCTGCAAATAACTGGCCGCTCATTAAACGTCATTTCCTTGGCAGGCTTGGCGTTCGCGGTAGGCATGGTGCTTGATGCTGCCATTGTGGTGTTAGAAAATATCGTGCGTCACAACAATCCTGACGAGCCTAGTATTAAAAGTGCACAACGGGCAACCAAAGAAGTTTTTGGGGCCTTGATGGCATCCACTGCAACAACGGTTGCTATCTTCATTCCAGTTATGTTTTTACAAGATGTCGAAGGACAGCTTTTTGCTGACCTTGCATTAACCATCGCGATTGCTGTCATGATGTCTTTTGTTGTGGCAGTCACCGTGTTGCCAGTCGCAGCTAGTCGTTGGTTGAGTAACGACTTTCCAGAGGACAGATTGAAAGGACTGTGGCAACGTATTGCCAAGCGGATCATGTTGTTAAATAAAACGGCTAAACGCAGATGGTCAGTTATTGCCGTGTTAATGATTGTGCCGCTAACTGCCACTTATTTACTGATGCCTAAGTTGGATTATTTACCGCCGGTTAAGCGAGATGCCATAGATGCATTTTTTAACTTCCCTGCGGGTGCTAGTGATAAGTTTGTTCAAGAAGAGGTGTTGTCATTAGTGGTTGAGCGACTTAAACCTTACATGGCTGGCGAAAAGCAACCTGCACTGAAGAACTACTACATTATTACCTGGCCAAACGGAGGAACATTAGGGGTGCGAGCATTGGACCAAGGCAATGTTCGTGACCTTGAAAATTTGGTACGAGATGAAATTCTCAAGGATCTGCCTGATACCCAAGCATTTACCATGCAGGGTAACTTATTTGGCGGTTTTGGTAATGGCAGAAGCATCGATTTAAGGTTACAAGCAACGGATCAAGAAGGATTAGTGGTTGCTGCACAAAATGGCTTAGATTTGCTCAGGGAAGCCTTCCCCGGTGCCAATGTGCGTGCCAACCCTAGTTTGGAGCAGGCAGAGCCCGAACTGCAATTATTTCCCAATGATGCACGAATGATGGAAGTGGGGCTAGATCGTAGTCGCATTGCCAATCTAGTGCGTTCAATGGGCGATGGTATGTATGTCGGTGAGTATTTCGACGGCATTAAACGAATGAATATCATCTTTAAATCCCAGCAGTGGAATGACCCTGAACAATTATCAGTAACTCCGGTTATGACCCCGTCTGGTGAAATGGTGCAAATGGGCGAACTTGTTGATGTTGTTCGTGCTGTAGGACCGAGTCAAATTCAGCGAATAGATCGTCGTCGAACGCTCAATTTATCTGTTAACCCGCCAGAGGGAATGTCATTGGAAGAAGCAATGGCAAAAATTAAACAAGAGGTTGAACCAAAAATTCTTGCAATGATGCCAGCCGGAGGAGCAATCAATTATGGCGGCAGTGCAGATAGCCTCAACAAAGCCATCGTTACCATGAGCCAAAACTTTTTATTCGCAATGGGGCTGTTATTTGTGCTTATGGCAGGGCTTTTCAGAAGCGCAAAAGACAGCTTGATGGTTATTCTGAGCATACCGCTGGCCACTGTTGGTGGTGTGATAGCAGTGCGTTTGCTTAATCTAGTGAGCTTTCAGCCCATGGATCTGTTAACCATGATCGGTTTCGTTATTTTACTGGGCTTAGTGGTCAATAACGCCATCTTGTTAGTTCATCAAACACGCAATGGTGAGCGACAAGGCCTGCAACGCGAAGAAGCTGTGCACCAGGCTTTACTGCTGCGTCTTCGGCCTATTTTAATGAGCACACTGACTTCTATTTTCGGCATGTTGCCACTATTGCTCCTACCCGGAGCAGGCAGTGTAATTTATCGTGGTTTGGCGGCAGTAATCGTCGGGGGTATGAGCGTTAGTACTATTTTTACATTGCTGTTGTTACCCACATTGTTGATGTTAAGACAGCCTCAAAATCAATCACATACAAACGTATTGGCGAACGCGCCAAACGTCAACCAGATTTAGTATTAGGAACAATAATGAAAAATTTCACCAAAAAATCGGTGTTTCTTGCTGGTTTACTTGCCTTTAGTGTAACTGGGCAAGCCCAAGAAAATAGTGAGCCACCGGCCGCATTGATCGAAGCCAAGTCAGTGAGAACCGAAATGATAGCTCAACAAATATGGGTTCCTGGCACAGTAATGAGTAAAACAGATTCGAATTTGGCAACAGAAGTGCCAGGGCGGATCACCTGGATGGCTGACGTGGGAGATTTGGTTGAAGAAGGGCAGGTGTTAGCAAAGGTCGATGACCAAATGTTACGTCTCGACTTTGAACAGAATCAAGCCAATATTGCAAAGTGGGAGGCAAGTGTAAAATTACTAAGCCGCAAACAAAAGCGATTCAGCAGTATGGCGCAGCAAGCGAATACGTCAGAAGATCAACTGGACGAAATTGTTGCCGAATTGGAGATAGCTCGCCAAGAATTAAATCAAGCGAACATAAATAAAAGGCTGACGGAATACAAATTAGCACAAAGCGAAATTAAAGCGCCTTTTACTGCCATGGTAGTTGAGCGTTTACAAAATCCGGGGGAATATATTTCAATCGGTCAAACCTTGTTACGTATCGTTGATACCGCCAATATTGAGGCGAGTATTAAGGCACCATTGAGCGCTGTACCCTTTATCGAACAAGGTTTATCAGTCACGGTTAAGTCAGGCCAATCTCAAAGTGCTCATCCCATTAGAACGATTGTGCCGGTAGGTAATGCACGTTCTAGAATGATGGAAATAAGAGTGAAACTTGAGCCTGGCGAATTTGCTATCGGTTCAGCGGTTAGAGTTGCTTTACCCCATAGCAAATATCATCAAGGTTTAACGGTACCTCGTGATGCGCTTGTGCTGCGTAAGTCAGGTTCATACGTATATCAAGTGACGGAAGATAATATCGCCGAGCAAGTGTTAGTTGAAACCGGTATCGGTATGGGTGAACGAATTGAAGTATTTGGTAATTTAACCAGTGATGCTCCGGTTGTAACTCGCGGTGCCGAAAGACTTTCAGAAGGCCAAAAAGTGCGATTTGCCGAAGAAGACAAACAAATAGCAACATTGTAGCGTGTTAGCGCCCTTGAAATAGTTGTTTTCAGGGGCGTTTAATAAAATCGAATAAATCTTGCTGAATTTTTACTAAGTAAGGATCAAGCTCTTTTTGTTGCTGCCAACTTAACTCAAGAGGCTGGCATTTAAGTTGCTGATTTACTTCTGATACCATCACGCCTGACTCTCCTTTCAATGCTGATTCGACAGCAAATGCCCCTAGTTTTGTGGCCAACACTCGATCTTGTGAAACCGGAGAACCGCCGCGCTGAACGTGTCCTAAGATAACAGGACGACATTCTACTTTGGTTTTTTGGGTGAGCACTTCGGCAAGCTTTGTGACACCATCAGGCCACAAATTCTCAGTGATGACAACAATGTAGCTGGCATTGCCACGACGTTTTTTAACCGCTTCAATATGATTAATAATGTTTTCAAGTTCATCCTCACAACTGCGCGATAATTCCGGCACCATGACTTGATCTGCCGCAGAGGCAATGGCCGCATTGAGGCCAATAAATCCAGCATGTCTGCCCATTACTTCAATGAGAAAAATCCGTTCAAACGCATCTGCGGTGTCACGTACTTTGTCGATTGATTCAAGAGCAGTTTCTATTGCAGTGTAATAGCCAATCGTCGCATCCGTGCCGTAAATGTCGTTGTCTATCGTGCCAGGTAACCCAATGACTTGGCCACTCCAATGATTACTTAGGTGTTTAGCGCCGCGAAATGAGCCGTCACCACCAATGACCAACAACGCTTCAATGCCTAGTGCGTCTAGATTTTTAGCGGCAATTTTTGCAGAGTCGTCTGATTTGAACGTCAAGCATCTCGCACTATGTAAAATAGTACCGCCTCGTTGAATAATATTCGCCACACTTTTGGCACGAAGACCTAAATATTCTTGCTCCAATAGGCCATTGTAGCCATGGCGATAACCGAATACTTCAATACCATAACGCAAGCTGGTGAGAACTATCGCGCGAATACAGGCGTTCATCCCTGGGGCATCACCACCAGAAGTTAACATCGCAATTTTTCGCATTCACACACTCCATTTAGCCCAAAATTTGTCTAGCAAAGATCAACACGCCATAGCCTAGCAGTGTAATCATTTGTTGAATATAGCTATTTTTTCATTAGTTTAGATCTATATCAATTGCTCGGTAAGCTTGGTTAAATTTACTCGTGTTTTAAAATCCAAATAGTGACGAGCTGCATATTAACTTTGTAAACAAATATTAGGAGCTATTGTGCAGGCGTGGCTAAGTGTGCAAACTAACTTCTCAATGGATTTACTATTTCAGGTAACGAGTTTTCATTATGACCAAAAAGCCAATTATTATCTTATTCGCCATGTTTTCATTATTGATTTCCGGCTGTTCATCTAAATTTGCATACAACAATATTGACTGGATGCTTTACTGGTATGTTGATGATTATATCGAGCTAGATAAAGCACAAAAATCCTTGCTAGACGTAAAAATAGAATCTTGGCATACGTGGCACAGAGAACGAGAACTTCAAGCATACCGTCAGCATTTAGTTGATATGCGACAGGATGTGGAATCTGGACAGTTATCCGCTGAAAGGTGGGGATTTCATTTGCAACAAGGGACAAGTCATTGGGAGAGGTTTCGCGACCATATTAGTCCTGAACTAACCTCACTTGCCGTGAATTTGACTGATCAACAAATCGAGTCATTTTTCGAAATATTAGAAGAAGACAATCTCGAAAACATAGAAGAGCGCCAAGATAGCACGGTTGAAGAGCGCGTTAAGGAAAATCGAAAACGTACTCAAAAACAAGTGAAAAAATGGATTGGTAGGTTGAGTACCGGGCAAAAGCGCTTGGTGGATGAACATGTTAACGAATTTGAATCAACCTTTGATGAATGGATTAAATACCGCAGAAACATACAAGAAGCCTCTAAAACCTTGTTGTTATCAAGGAACGATAATCCCAACTTTGCCCAACAGTTAACAACATTAATGGCAAACCCTGATCAGTTCCGCAGTGAGACCTATCTTAAGGCAAATCAACATAATCGAGACGTGTTTGCTACCTTGTTAACCAAGCTAAATAGCACACTAACTGAAAAGCAACGCCGGCGAGCGATAAACGAAATTGATGATTTGATTGACGACATAGATGACTTAATGAATGATTGACGCCTTTTTGATTGATAGGACTTACATGAGTGAACCGTTGGGATGGATTTTTACTGTCGTTAGTGACAGCAATATTATGGGGCGTGCTACCTGTATTTCTTCAGATATGTCTGCAGGTACTTGATAGTAAAAGCATTACTTGGGTGCGTTTTGCCTTCTCAGCAGTTTTTGTTTTTGTTTTTTTATACATCAAATCAGGGTTGCCCAACATTGTACGGCAACTTCCTAAAGCACAATTTTTGTTAATTGCCGCATCTTTAGGATTGGTCGTCAATTATGTTACCAATGTAAAAAGTCTTGAGTTCGTTAGTCCCGAGACGGTGCAAGTAGTGATGCAAATTGCGCCGATTCTGCTCATGCTGGGCGGGGTGCTGTTCTATAAGGAGCGCCTCAACAGACTAGAAGTGATTGGCGCTTGCACGCTCTTTTTTGGTCTGGGGCTATTTTTTAGTCCTAACATCGATAGCCTATTTTCGCGCATCAATGCTTATAATACCGGGATTCTTTTTGTGCTGCTCGCGGCGATTTCATGGGTAAGCTATGCGTTGTTACAAAAAGTGCTACTGCGCTCGTTTACCTCTAAACAGCTTACTCTGATGATATATTGTGTTGGTATCATAGTCCTGCTGCCATTTGTCAATTTATCAAATATCGGACAGCTCACAATGCTGCAAAGTTTAGCTTTACTATTTTGCTGTTTAAACACCGTTGTGGCATACGGTTGCTTTACCGAAGCCTTGAATGTTTGGCGAGCCTCTAAAGTAAGTGCGGTGGTTGCCACTGGGCCTGTATTTACTTTTCTGAGTGTATGGGGCGCGCAGCGTTTTTTACCTGAGCAATTTCAGCTAATGGAGTTAAATTGGTTGGTAGTCATTGGTGCCATATGTGTTGTCTTAGGTTCAATGACGACCGCGCTGGCTAAACAAAAGGTTTAGTTTTATTTTTCGTTGCGTGTCTCACCAATGGCTGTGCCGTCCCGTTTGCAGATAGTGTCGTATTCATCTCTGTAGTAACGCAAATTGGTGCAGGCTTCTTCGTAACGTAATTTGGCGGTAAGCGCTTGTTGAGGGTAACCGCTTTTCCCCATTTTTTTTCGCAATCGCTCACATTCTAGATGTTGTTGCTTAACCTCTAATATTTCTTCGCATGGATTGTCTTGTGTAGCGCATGCCGTTAGTAGAATAAATATTGACGCGGAGATCCCAATGCGGGCCATAGGTTTTGTTTTAGAAATGATGCTCATTTACTTCTCTTTTGTGTTGCAGCGCATGAGTTAATCCCAGGCAATCACTAAACAAAACATAGCGGAGACTGGCGTAAAAAGCTACCCGGAAAACGCCAACTGTTGCTTCTTTGTTCGCTTATTTCAACTAATTGGGGTACTCTGTTTGCGACTTGAGTCAATCTAATTTAGTTGTAATCCGTATTGGACTCAGGCCTAGAGGATACGGAATACCTTGGAAGAGTATAATATGGAAGATACAATCGATTATAGTCAGTATACATTTCGCGAATTAGTTGAAGCCTCAACTACCCTAGATTCAGAACAATATCCCGATAGAGCAGAGCAGCTTCAGTCGCTTATTGCTCAGCACCCAGATAACCCTGCAAATCAAATAGAAAAAGCGTCAGATGGCCGCAAAGTGAATGTGAACTTTCATGGCGATGGTAAGGAGTTTTTTAATATTTGGATTGTGAATATCCTTCTTACTATTGTGACCTTGGGTATTTATTCTGCGTGGGCAACCGTTAGAACCAACCGATATTTTTATTCAAATACAGAGGTGGATGGGCGCAGACTATACTACTTAGCTGACCCTATAAAGATCCTTAAAGGACGGGTTGTTGCGGTTGTTTTGTTTACCCTTGTTTATTTGTTGAATATTTTTGATCCCTTGTTTGGTTTAGTCGCCATGGGAGTCTTGGTCTTTTTAGCACCGCTTTTTATCTGTATGAGTTTACGTTTTAAACTTAGAATGACAGCCTATCGTAATGTTACTTTCAATTTTTCTGGGCAGTACGCTCGGGCATTCGTGCTTTTTATCTTACTCCCCATTGCCAGTGTTTTTACGCTTTACTTACTTTTTCCTTGGGTACTCAAAAAAATTGATGAGTTTATTTATTCCAATGCAAGTTATGGCAACAAACCCTTGGTGACCAACATATCTGCCAAAGAGTATTATTTGGCATCGCTGGTTTCCGCTGCAGTTGGAATGGGATTATTCTTTGTATTTGCTATCGTATCGGCGTTAGTGATGGGAGGCGGGATGGCTGCTTTTGGTGATTCAGCTGATTTCAACGAAAGCACAGGGGCGCTAATTTTTGCCACTTTGGGATATGTGTTTTTTGTTGTAGGTTATGTTTCTATCGTACTTACAGCAAGTAGCCTCTACGAAACTTGGATCCGTAATCACGTTTATAACAACACATCTATTCAAGATGTGTGTGACTTTCACTCTACACTATCAACCATGGATCTCGTGCTACTTCGATTGAGCAACTTTTTATTAATCGTTTGCACCTTAGGGCTTGCTGTTCCTTGGACAAAAGTCAGGACAGCAAGGTTTTTCAGTCAAGTAACCTCTGTGACCATTTTAGCGGGTGCAGATGAAGTCATTGACGAACGTGGCCAGTCTAGCGCGCTTGGTGAAGAAGTCGCAGACGTGTTTGACTTCGATATTGGAATCGCTTAGTTGGAACAATCAGCTAGTTTTGAAATAAAAGCAGAGTTATTTCCAGTAAATAGCTCTGCTGGCACACCTGTTAAGGCGGTCTTTCACGAAGACCATGTCATTACAATTTATGATGATGAAAATCAGAAAATTGCTGATCTTGATTATGATGCCTTAAAAATTACTGACAAAATTGGCTCAGTCCCCCGTGAAATTAGTCTGCCTGATTTAGGGCTTTTGGTTGTGGAGTCCACACAACAAACAGATTATTGGCTAAGCAAAAACGGTAAATACGACAAGACCTCATCAATGGAAAAAAGTCGCGGGTTTATTATTGGAGCATCCATAGGTGTGCCCGCATTTTTATATGGTTTTTTTGCCTATCTAGTGCCCGTTATAGCAATCGCTTTTGCTGACATAGTGCCTGACAGCGCTGTGGAATTGGCGTCTTCACGTACTATGTCGATTATGGATAGCCAAGTTCTGGATAAAAGTGACATTAGCGATGCAGAACAAGCCTTATTGTTAAAAGAAATGCACGCAGTTATTGATCAATTGACACTCACAACATCGAGTTTCAATATTCAATTTCGCAAATCAGAGTTTATGGGGGCCAATGCCTTTGCCTTGCCTAATGGCACCATTGTTTTTACCGATGAGTTCATTGAACTAGTAGAAAGTGATATCGATATGATCGTCGCTGTCTTGCTCCATGAAATCGGCCACGTCGAACATAAACATTCAATGAGATTGATTGCTGAAACTCTCTCAACAGCCATTGCGGTGGATTTCTTTTTAGGTGATTTGGGCGCGCTAGTGGAGTTTTTTGCTGGGGTAACCAATACCGTTGCGCAGAATCAATTTTCACAAGAATTGGAATGGGAAGCCGATGAGTTTGCCCTTGGGCAGCTGACGCGTTTGGGCAAAGAAAAAGATGATTTTGCCAAGGCGATGGAAAGGCTTTCAAGAGAAAGTGAGGGAAGTATCGCGTTAGAAAAATATCTCTCTTCTCACCCGAATATGAAAGAACGCATTATGAATGCTAGAAACAAACTTGAAGGAAATGAAGAGCAAGAGAAACCCGATAACTAAAAGAGAGTAGCGCCATTTAGTTTTCTATAGTGAACCGCATTCAGTCAGCATTAAAGCTCATTGTTTTGGATTTAAAATGGAACAAACGCAATAGTGAGGTAAGTGCCATAAGGAGGTCATCACGTTAAGCATGATGGCTGATCACATGACTGAAAACACAGGCGCTCGAACATTTAGAAATTGTAAACAAAATTTTAAAAAATCCAGCTAGCCGCTTATTAAGAGCGGACTTTGCTCCGCTAGATTTTATCTATCCATAGGACTTATTGTTCCAGAAGAGTGTTGCCCTATAACATGTGTATAGATCTGCGTTGTTCGTAAATCATTGTGGCCGAGTAATTCTTGAACCGTCCGAATATCAGCACCTGAGAGGAGTAGCTGCGTTGCGAACGAGTGCCTGAACGTATGAGCGGTCACATGTTTTGTTACCTTTGACGCTTTGACTGCTTTTCTCAAGGCTTTGGTTAATGAAGTCCAGTGCAAATGATGACGGCAATAGTAACTATCAACTGGATGTAGACATCGGTTGGTTGACGGAAATAGATACTGCCATTTAAATTCTTTAATGGCATAAGGGTATTTCCTCGCCAAGCTAGCAGGCAGACTGGTTTCGCCACCACCTTCTGTCATGTCTTTTTGGTGAATATGTCGAACCTTTTCGATTTGATCCTTGATGGGTGGAAGCAATTTGTTGGGTAGCATCGTGACTCTATCTTTACCGCCTTTCCCTCGGAACACAAATACACTCTTTGAAGCGAAATCGATGTCTTTTATACGCAGCTTTAGCAATTCGGATTTTCTCAATCCACAGCCGTAGAGCAAGGAAAACATCAGTCGGTATTTTTCGCTCATCTGACTAATGACATTCATCGCTTCGTCGTGACTCAATACAGTAGGTACTCGCTTGGGTGCTCTCGCACGAACGGTATCCGGAAGCAGCGTTAACTCTCGTTCGAACACATGTTTATACATGAACACAATAGCGCAAAGTGCAATATTTTGTGTTGAAGACGTGACATGCCTGTCGACAGCAAGATGAGTGAGAAACGCCGTTACTTCTTGCTCACTTAAATCTTTTGGATGGCGTTTTTGATTAAAAAGAATGAATCGCTTTATCCACACAAGATAAGTTTTTTCGGTTTGAATGGAATAATGCTTGGTCCTCATTAATTTACGTATATCTTCAAGAAACGGGCTTGATGCCATTTACTATTCTCCAATTCAATTTGATGTGCAATTACTGAGATCTCTCAGTAATTCGCATTATAAAATTTTCAAAATGTTCTGTAGCCTGTACCAAGGAGGGTTTTAGGTTCAGTTTTTGGATAGCAATTACTATGAATTCTTAGTAAACACGGAGAAAGGCCAATGGCGACATATAACATATTGATAAATATTGATTTAGTAGCTTGGTTAGGAAGGGATTACTGAGAAGTCTCAGTAACCCAAAAAATTCTGATGGTAAAACACCAAACATTTACAGTAAGCTATTGATATTGAGAAAAGAATCGTAGTGCTGGGCAGTCAAAGCGTATGCGTGTTACTGTGAGGCCTATATAATAAGCTGTTATACGTAAAGGAGGTTCAGCAGATGAAATTGAATTCAATTGAAGATGTCAAAGCTCTCACTGAATATCAAAAAATAGATCAAATCCAACGAATTGAGAAAAAAATTCATCGACTTAGTTTCGTTCCTGCATCTATATGCGCAATATTAATAAGCTGGGCATTTTGGGGAATGTGGTTTGGTCAATCTACTTGGTCACCCATGAATATTGTTCTCATTGCAATAGCACTTGGTAGTATTGGTCATTCAAATGTACAACGCACTGACTTATTAAGACAGTTATTTGAGTTAAAGTACGGCCAGTAACTTCCGTATAACAAGCTGTTGAACAAGGACAAAATACAGTTGGCTTTTGCTCCTTCGTCGCTTATTCTAGCCAACAATATTTTGCCCATTAACGAGGGCGTTATACGTTTCGGAGGTATTGTGCGCCAGTTTATCGCTCTACTATTTTTAATGCTCTTTAGCACTAACTTGCTTGCTGATGAAACCATTACTATTTTCGTCAAGGAAATAAGCTATTCAATAAACAATTCCGATGTGGCTTTAAATAGAGCAGAATTGGAGAGCAGCTTAAAACAACTTAAATTTACGCTCGTAATTCTAGACGTTGATTATTGTGCAGAGCCGGATACCCTAGCTTACGCATATTTAGCTATTTCAAATGCTAATTCCAAGCTTAAAGATATAAAGCTTAAAGCAAGTGGCAGTAGTACAGAGAGTAAGTGTAAAAACGTATAACAAGCCATTACAGTAACGGGACTGCTAACAGCTTGCTCGGTTC
>JAOMVH010000056.1 GCA_028356795.1 Aliiglaciecola sp.
TCTTCACAGTTTGCCCAAGCAGAAACCCTGTCACAAGCGCTCAAGAAATGTGGTCAGGTACAAAATAGTCTCAAGCGATTAGTGTGTTACGACCAAATTGTCAATGATATGAACCGCTATGGCGGTTTGGATGATTTGATGAATGTACCTGCACCTTTGGCAGCAAACAACGCGCCGTCAACGAATCAACAGAGCAGCCAAACCTCTAATCAACCTCAATCAGAGGCAATGCAGCCAGCTCCGAATCAAGCGGCACAACGAAACGCAGACTTCGGTTTGGAACAACGTAAATTATTTGAAGATACCGATCAAAAGATTTATGCCACAGTAACAAAAATCACTACTAACCCTCACAAAAAACGCACCTTTACATTGGATAATGGCCACGTATGGCGTGAGACTGAGGTTGGCTCATTGCGCATCAAAGTGAGTGAAGTTGTATACATAGAACGGGGCTCGTTGGGTTCTTTTCATATGAGTCGTGACGACATCAAACGACGCCTTAGAGTTAAACGAGTTAAATAGTCTTGCCGAGCTGGTTTGATATTGGTATCAATCTACCGGACAAACGACTGCCGTTTGACCAGATAGTACCCAATGCTATCGAAAATGACGTCACTGGCATGTTGTTAATTGGTAGTCATGTTGAGCAGTCAAAACAAGCCCTGGAACTGACTTCTTCGGGCTTAGCAACTTTGGTGGCAAGTGCAGGGGTGCATCCGCACAATGCAAAAGATGTTGCTGACGGGTACTTATTACAATTAGAGCAACTCGCTAAACATGCCAAGGTAGTCGCTATTGGCGAATGTGGTTTGGACTTTAATCGAAACTTTTCACCCGCAAATGTGCAGTTAAGGGTTTTTGAAGAACAGCTAGAGCTTGCAACACAGGTAAATTTGCCAGTCTATCTGCACGAGCGAGATGCATTTGAACAACAAATCAGCCTACTAAAGAAATATCAAAGTCGACTCACAGGTGGCGTGGTGCATTGCTTTACTGGAACTAGAGAGCAAGCCAACGCTTACTTAGAGTTAGGTTTCTATATTGGCGTGACGGGTTGGGTATGTGATCCTAAACGCGGCGATCAATTGCGTGATGCTTTGGCTGATATTCCATTGGACAAACTGCTATTAGAAACCGATTCCCCCTACTTGTTTCCTAAAACGCTGAAAAGCAAATCGCGAAACAACCAACCAGCAAATTTGCCACACATTGCCAAAACCGTCGCTGATATTAAAGATGTTGAATTACAGTACTTGAAGCAAAGCTGTTGGCGAAATACTATACGTTTTTTCGATTTGGATTTAAGCAGTGAAGTTTAACGGTAAAAGTGTGCGGTTTAATCAGACCTTGTCAGTCGGGTTGGTCTGTGTATTTGCGTTGCTTTGTATTTTTAGTGTCGCAAATGTTGGCACCGCTACCTCGTACTTATATTCAATCGACAGAGGGGCATTGTATTTAGAAGATGTCGATAACAACCTAAATATCAATGACATCTTGGCTAAGCCTAATAGCGATTGGGAAAAAGAGTCCAGCGATATCCTGAGCTATGGAATGAACACCAATGCCTATTGGTTTAAAACCGTTATTCCTGGTCACACTAACAACCAGCAGCGATTGTTAGAGATAGACTACGCCATGTTGGACGAGGTAGAAATTTGGTTTTACCGCAATGGCCAACTGGTTTCTGAGTTTCATGGAGGCGATAGTTTACCCTTTTCAGATCGAGAGATTGAAAATGAAAAACTGCTATTTAATATCCCCAGTACAACACAAGATCTTGATGTCTTTATCCGCATTCAAACTGAAGGTACCGTCAAATTGCCTATGCGAGTTTGGGAAGAAAGCGACTACTTGCTTTACAATGGTGAACACAATTTAGTACTTGGTTTGTTTTTCGGTTTTATGGCGGCCATGACCCTAAGCAATCTGTTCTTTTTTGTCACAACAGGCTCTATCACTTTTTTGACTTATAGCCTCTATGTTGTTTCCATGGCGCTTACCCTGACTACGCTGCATGGTTTAGGGTTTAAATATATTTGGCCAGATTGGGTGTGGTTGCAAAGTCGCAGTATGGGTATTTTTGCCACGCTTACCATCTTGTTTGTCACCATATTCAGCCAGCAATTGCTCAATGTGAAAGCGCACTCTCGATTGATGGAGCGACTGCTTAATATCGCCAAGGTAGTTCTCCTTTTTGCTGTCATCGCCAGTTTGATTTTACCCTACCATCTGTATATTAAAATCTACCTGATTTTATTGTGTTTGACGGTCACTTTGGTATTCGCTACAGGTGTGTTGTTGTGGTTCAAAGGAGTGAAACTTGCTCGCTTTTACTTGATTGCTTGGTCAGCGCTGCTTATTGCTGGCTTCTTATCGAGTTTTGAGAGTGCAAATATCATTAAGATGGATATCGCTGCCCACTACATTTTGATGCTTGGTGCAGCAATTGAAACCTTTATGTTGGCGTTTGCCTTGGCCATTGCCTATGGCAATCAACGGGATGAGCTATTTCGGACCCAAGAGCTGGCCTTGATGCAAGCGAGTATGGAAAAAGAGGCACAGATTGAAGCGCTCAAACTACAAGAAAATACTCAGGAAGAACTCGAATATAAAGTCCAAGAACGTACGCTAGAGCTAGAGATTGCCCTAAGAGAGTTATCCGAAACTAACAATGAACTCGAACAACAAACCTTAACTGATAGTTTGACTGGCATTTGCAACAGAAAACATTTCGATAAAAAGTATTTGCAAGAGATACGCCGCTGCCGAAGGGAACAAACACAACTATCCATTGTGATGCTTGATATTGATCATTTTAAAAGTATCAATGATACCCATGGTCATGTCGCTGGCGATGAAGTCATTAAAGAAGTTGCCAGCGTTTTGATGCGAAATTTAAAACGTACCACTGACGATGCTTGTCGCTATGGTGGTGAAGAATTTGCGTTGATCTTGCCAAATACTGATTTGGAAGGTGCGATGCAAGTCGCAGAAGCCGTAAGAGAACAAGTCGCATCTCTTCAGCTTGATGTCGATGGAAATACGCTCAACATTACTCTTAGTGCTGGTGTGGCAACAACCGTTGTGACCACCAATGACGATGAGAAGAAATTGTTAGAGCAGGCAGACAAAGCGCTATATCAAGCCAAGCGAAGTGGTCGAAATCGTGTTGAAGGTGAACAACTAAATGTACGAGACACCCTCTAACTAACATTGGAAAAATCTATGTTTGAGCAAAAATACCCTGCTAGTCGTATGCGTAGGATGCGTCAGCATGACTATACCCGCGAACTAATGGCTGAGAACCGTCTAAGTGTGAAAGACCTCATCTATCCAATGTTTGTCGTTGAAGGTAAAAACCGCTCCGAAAGCATTTCTTCAATGCCAGGAATTGAAAGACTATCAATCGATTTACTGATCAATGAGGCCAAGCAATTGGTTGAATTGGGCATACCCGCTCTTGCCATTTTCCCGGTAACTCCCATGGCCCTCAAATCCGACTGTGCAAGTGAAGCCTTTAATCCCGATGGCTTGGCACAAAAGGCTGTTCGTGCACTAAAAGAAGCGGTGCCTGATATTGCCATTATTACCGATGTAGCATTAGATCCATTTACCTCACATGGGCAAGATGGGTTAGTGAACGAAAACGGTTACGTGATGAATGATGAAACCTGTGAAGTGCTAGTGAAACAGGCTATTTCTCATGCTCAAGCAGGAGCCGATATAGTTGCGCCGTCCGATATGATGGATGGCAGAATTGGTTTAATACGGCAGGCCCTTGAACAAGCCGGTCACACAAATACCTGCATTATGGCCTATTCAGCTAAATATGCGTCTAGTTACTATGGCCCTTTTCGTGATGCAGTCGGCTCGGCGGCGAATATCAAAGGTGGTAATAAGAAAAACTATCAGATGGATCCGGCTAACTCCGATGAAGCATTACGAGAGATCCAAATGGATCTGGAGGAAGGCGCCGACATGGTGATGGTGAAACCCGGCATGCCTTACTTAGACATTGTCCGTCGTTGCAAAGACACATTTAAGGTACCCACTTTTGCTTATCAAGTGAGTGGTGAATATGCCATGCATCGTGCCGCCTTTGCCAATGGCTGGCTTGATGAAGAGGCGGTGATTATGGAATCACTGTTAGCTTTTAAGCGAGCAGGAGCCGACGGTATCTTAACTTATTTCGCTAAACAGGCTGCTCAGATACTGAATCGAAGCAGTTAATCGAGATTAGTGATTGAATATAGGGTCAGGTGACTTACCTGACCCGCTCTAGTTTGTAGCTGTGTAATACGCCAATTACCATAATTACCGCCATCATTAACACAATTTGTGTACCAATAATGCTGTAAGCGTAGGCGTATAAAGCGCCTAAGATAAGCAAGCCGATACCAACACAGCTGTTACCCGCTGCAACATATCCCGTTCGCGTCGAACGGTCTGTAATGTCCAAAAGGTAGGTCTTGCGACCCGTGCGGATGCCAGCATGCCCCAGCGTCAATATAAAAAACAAAACAAGTCCCGAGTAGCTGGGTATCGATTCTATTTCGAGTCCCACAATTAGCATGGCGACAAAACAAATCAAATTGGCCACTCTTAGCGTTGTAAGGGAGCCCTTATCAGAGAATATGCCCCATATGTAGGACGATACCAGTGAAGCTAGTGCCGATAAGCCGACAAAATAGGGCAGTGATGAACTTGGGTTACTGTCTGTTGCAGCATTTGCCACAATAAACGGCACCACGAGTGCGCTATGCAATAATAATATTCGACTAACAATGATGTGTCGTAAATTTGATTCCAATCTTATCAGCCCGATTAACGATAGTTGGCTGTGTGTTCCGTTGTCAGACTCGTAGGCAACGTTAAGGGGAATGGATAACAATAGAGATAGGATAAACATCACCCCACCAACAATAATAAGTGAATAGGATATTTGTTGGGTCAACGGCTGCTTTGACAATACAAAAACAAATGCAGAAAAAAGCGTAATGCCCCCAGACAAACTGGATGCCAGTCCGATTAATTTGCCTCTGTAACCCTTATCTACTGTTTCGGCTTGAATATCTTTCATTTTTAGTGAGCAAATGGCGCGTCCACCTGCCATAGCAATCAGCAATGTCATGACGCCTATTGCCATGGGTAAGTTGTCCAACATGGCGATGGTAAGTACTAATAACAAGCTACCTAAACCTTGCATCACAGCACCAATTCGCCAAAGTGCACTGCGGTTGTTGAAACGCTGGGCTACTCGACTTTTAAGTAGCCATTGAGGAATAAGTGAGCCAGACTCTTTTACTGGGACTAACATTGAAATCAACCAAGCGGGCGCGCCATTTGCAGACAGGATGTACGGCAAGGTGGTTTTCGGTGAAATCAGCAAGTCAGCGATCTTGGTTAAGCTAGAAATGCTTAACAGCAAGGTAAAACTTTTTTTCGGGTTCTTTTCCGGTGACATCACATGCTCTTTTTCAATATTTTTCAGCTTATGCTCAAAAGTTATGCTTACACACCGACTCTACGGAAACAATCAAAACAAAACGTGACTAAATTGAATTGAACCGCCTGCCTGGATTATCAAAAGTAGTATGTTTTTTAGAAAAATATCTTAATGCGACTAAGGTTAACTAACTGAGATGGGCTGCTTGGTTATAGTCTATGGATAAGTTATTTTAATAAGAGTACAAATTAAGCAATGCGAGATAAGACCCATGGATATTCAAAGTTGACGGAAAGTGTCAAAGGCAAAAGGTTATTGATTGTCGAAGATAGCGACATTGACTTTGAGATAATGAACGCAACCTTGAATCCCCTCTTTGAAGTGCATCGCGATCCTAATGGCAAAGATACCTTGGCTAAATCGGAAGCACTCAAACCTGACCTGTTTTTGCTCGACTATCAATTGCCCAACGCTGACGGTCTTGAAATTTGTCAGCAGCTGCGAAGTTCACCTACTTTCAAAGAAACACCGATCATAATGGTTACTGGTGATTCATATGCCAGTTTAGAAAGTATGTTCTGGCAAAATGGTTGCGACGACTTTATTCGAAAACCATTTAGCACAGATACCCTTGTGCATCGGGTAATACATCAGCTTAAATTTTATGAGATGCAGGATAAGCTCAAGCAAGCTGCTATGACTGATTCGTTAACTCAGACGTTTAATCGGCGATACTTAGAAAAACTATGGCGCAAATCGTCAATCGAACCGACGTTCCAGAATTATCCATTCTTCTTATTGATGTTGATTTTTTCAAGAAGTACAACGACAAATACGGCCACTTTGCCGGCGATATAGCATTAAAAGCAGTCGCTGATGTATTAAAAAACAATCTAGCCAGAACGACCGACTTTGTCACCCGTTTTGGTGGCGAGGAATTTGTTGTGACACTACCTCATACTCATGCTCTCGGGGCACAGAATGTCATAAATAAAATACAAGCTGAGTTATCAAGTCTCAAGATACCCCATGCTGACTCTGAAATCGGGTATGTGACAGTTTCAATTGGATGCGTAACAATTGCTGTCCCCGACGAAGACTGGAAGACTGCGTTAAAATTTGCTGATAACAACTTGTATGAAGCAAAGCGAAATGGTCGAAACACGTTTGTTATGACTGCTATTGATTAAACACATCTTATAGACAATGTTTAGTTAACGATTACAGGAACTTCAGCTGTATTCCCAATCCAACACGTTGCTGATGACGGTTGTAGTCGATCAATGAATCGCCATAACCATTAAAATACTGCAACACCACATCGTAACGCTCATTTAATGGGTAGGTGAGGTTAAGCTCGAAACTTCCCTTGTTGTCTGATTTCAGGTTATTTCTAAGCAAGGTGAGAATATTAAAATTGCCCACTTTTTTACCATAGCCGATTTCAAAATGTCCTAAGAAATTAGTGATATCTGGATTGTCATCGCCTGTTGGGCTGGTGGGTGTGTCTTTGGTATCTTCTTTTATTCGATACCAAGTTTTAAGGTAATACACCGAGTCTTCGTCACTGAACACGGCAGACGCAAACAAGCGGTTCCAACTTCGCGATTTCAATCCACTTTGACCGTTAGACTGGTGATTAAAGCCTAAGTTAACTTGGTTAAATTTAATGCCTAGGAATCGGTAATCGGTTTGCCACGTATAAAAAACCTCTGGTTCGTAGTTGGTTTCGCGAAAGGGTTTTGATACCTCACTATTGTATACCTGCCAGAACGAGACCGCAGTGAAACCTAAGAACAGGCCAGATTGATTTTCATCATTTAAATAAATCGGTAGTTTTACGCTGATTTGATATTTTGCTTCGTAATTATCGACATTCTCAACGTCTAATTCAGTCACACCAATAGGATTTGGATTTTTGATATACGAAATAGGAAGAATATAGTTGAAGCGATATTGTGATATCGAAAATGGATTTTGCAAAGACAGCGAATCAGATTCTTCACGCTCTTTTAGGATAGATTTAACCGGTTCAGGTTCTGTAGGAGTCTCATCTTGCGCATAGGCATCCAGACATAAACAGGCTGTAGTAACAAGCATAAAAGTGCGCACTGATTTGACTAAAATAAAACTATCCATTTTTTTATCCATTTTCTAATTGTGTAGGGCGATCTTTTCATTAAATTGCTCTATTGAACAGGTTAAATTACAAAAAGTTGTTTCAAGTACCGTGGATCGGGTAAGGGTATTTGCCGATAAATCCAAATCCCCTGAATAAACAGTCTCAGCTGAGTGTATCTTTTTCTGCTTTGCATACGTTTAATAACAATCTATCTTATTATCGCAAAAAATAGTTTTCGGAGTATCTGTTAATGAAATTGTATGCATTCGCCTATTTGGGATTCAGTGTATGTTATTTGGTCATGGACGCAATTTGGCTAGGGCTGGTGGCAAAAGACAGTTATGCCCAAGCCATGCAGGGCATGCTAAGAGAGGAGTTTCCGGTAACGCCATGGGTCACTTTTTATCTACTTTACAGCGCGGCCGTTAGTCATTTGGTGGTAGTGAGAAGTCGTCATGCTCCTGCTTCAAGCGCCTTTTTCGATGGGGCGATATTTGGCATGGCAGCCTATGGTGCATACAACCTAACAAATTATGCCGTTTTAGATGGTTGGCCTTTAGGGATCACCTTGCAAGATTGGCTTTGGGGAACCTTGGTTACAGCAACCAGCAGCCTTTGCGGATGGTTTGTGTTACAGAAATTTTATCGTTCACCAAACGCTGAGTGACAAGGGAGAAAGTGGGCATTGAATATCGATTGCCGACTTAGTTGGTTGGTGGCTGCTCAGCCGTTGTTTCACGTTTTCCTAGGGAGAATTGGTACAGCAATTCAAGGGAAGATTCAGCACCACTGTTAATTGCTTCCAGGAATAATTTTGGCATTAGCTGGTATCTCAGCGTGACCTCAGAAGAGGAGTCGAACACGTTAACACCATATTTCAGCTGCACACCCGGCGCAACGTAGCCAGATAATGACACCTTTGAACCGTCTTCTGAGCCAATTGCCAAGTCTTCAATACCCAATTTCCGCCCTAATTGGTCAACTTTGTTTTCGCTATTTTTTAAACCTGCACTTAGTAACACAGATGCCAGCATTTGCCCGTCGACGTTCTGGCTTTCTGAGTCAGCACCAAGATCTTTGCCTTGAACTAAATAAGATAGTGCACGACTTTGTATCATGCCTGGCTCTGAATAAATTTCTACACTGGGTTGTTCCGCTTGACCAAATACCTTAATACCAGCGATGACATCGTCTTGGGTTTTATCAGGACTTCTAATCGCTAATATATCAATACTCGGTGAATCAAGTGGACCAGAAAACTGAATGTTTCCTTTACGGATGATTAAGTCTTGGCCGTAGGCTTTATAGCTGCCATTGACTAAGCGAAGTTCCCCTAACCCTGAAAGCTTACCGACTTCTTGTTTTAGCGCCAACTCTCCTTGAAGATCGGTTTTCAATCCGAAGGCGTCAAGTTTTACATCATCATTTTTTAGCGGGTCAATATTGATCTGAACCAGCATATTCACTGGACGAGCCGGGGCTTTTTGAACCGTGGGCGCATTGACCAGAACCACATCATCCGATGGACTTTGAGCATCTGGTGGTAATTCTTTGACTTTAATGCGTGCGTAATCAAGATTGACCTCTCCTTGAATAGCAATGGCATCAGGCAGCAAGTTGACCTGCAAATCTGGCGAAAACCTCGCTCTGACGGTATCTCGGTATTCAAGTTCAAATTGGTTACCCGTCAGATCTAGTTCACCAATCAGTACATCAGACCAATCAAGGAAGCCAGTACTTTGACCGCGGCCATTTCCAAATCCAAACTCACCATCGAAAGATGCTTTTTGTCCGGCAAACTCAACACGCTGCTGCCAGTTATCTATGCGACCTGGCAGGGCTTCACCCGCTAAGTTTACATTGGATACCGTCAGTTCGCCATTGAACAATGGCGTCTGTTTATCTCCAAAGACGTTTAAGTTACCGTTAATTTCGCCGCTCAATTCAGTTAGTTGTGGGATCAATTCTTGATAGGGTTGAAGCAGTAGCTTGTTAAGCTGCATCTCCACATCTAATTTGGCCGCTTCTGCATATTCTAGAATTTTTCCCGTGAGCAGCACACTGCCAGAGCGCTGTGTCTTGAGCGTTAAGTCAGTGGTTAAATCAGTCCCTTCGAGTTCAACGTTAAAATCAAATTGTTGCATGTTCAGTGGTTGTGTTATGCCTTGAAGTGCAATATGTGATGGGCTCAATTGTCCTTGCAACGACACCTGAGGCGCGTTATCGAGTAGCCAATCCCCTTGGGTATTGAATGATAAACGTGTATCGCTGGAAATGTCTTCTATTTGTGGAATAAAGGCAGCAAGGATTTGCAATAACTCAAGTTCATCACCCGCAATATCAAATTGCACTCGCTGTGTCTGTAATTGTCCTTGTTTCACACACAGGCTGGCGGCGGTATCCTGCCAACAATGGGATGAAATGCCGTAGCGTTGTTGTTGCCAATCTGCCCATATGTCGGTTTTTTCACTGAGAGAATAGTTGCCCCATTGGCTCTCAAACTGTCCACTTTGCCAGTGTCCTTGCCAACTGCTTGCTTGCAATTGACCGCTTAATTCAGAATCTATATTTACCACATTGGAGCGCACGCTGGTAACCAGCTGATGAGATTGGGCATTACCTTGTAAGGTCAAATTAATGCTCTCAATCTGAGTTTCATTTGATACTAGTTGTGATGCACTTAGCGTCATATTGATTGGCTTTTCTTGATCCCAGATTAGCAGTCCCGATGCGCCGATCCGATCAACCGATGTGTTGCCGTATTCTATATCTTTGGCTATCAGCTTGTAGTCTATTTTAGGAGTGCTCGGCGAACCTGAAACGCTAGAATCTATTTGTATATTGCCGTGAAGTTCGGGATATAAATGGGCTAAGGCATTGAGTTTACCGTCTAATAACAAATCAAGCTGTTGTTGGTTATCAAAGGTGCCTGCTAGGTTGATGGTGTTATCACCTGTCGATATTGCTAGCTGCGGGATGTTTACACCACTGCGAGAATCATAAGATAACTTACCGTCTGCACCTAGTTCGTACCCCAGCCAATCACCATTTATCGCCAATGATGTCACCTGGGCAAGGGTATATTTTGTATCCGCTTCTGCATGAAGTTTAATTTTACCATTTATCAGTGATTCATATTCTGGCCAATGTTGCTGTGGTTGAATATTGGCAATATTGATGTTGCCGTTGAACAAGGCTTTTTGATTGACATCGATTTGACCATCAAAACCAATAACACCACCTAACAGTTCAAGATCTGCTTGGCTTATGGTTAATTTTTGCAGGTTGCCTGATGCTCGTACCCTTGCATCTGTCTCTGGTGCGTTGTTCATGTTGACACCCGAATCAAATGCCAAGCGGTACTCAGACATATCGCCATTTAACAGTAGCTCACTGGGTTTCACTTTGATGTCTGCTTGCCCAGGAACAGCGAAGGCCTGCCATTTAGCGTTGACGGATAGCGGCAATTGTTCAGACGTTAGGTTGGCATTAATTTGCGTGTTCGCTTCAATACTACCCGTTACGTCCGCCTCAATGTTCAAATCCGCTAGGTTGCCATTCACCGTGAGTTTTGCCTCAATGGGTGTTTGTTGTTGTGGCGCGGACTGCCAGTTTGCCAGCAAATCAAGTTGATAACTGGGCGTAATTTTAGCGCCAAAAGCCAGTTGTCCCTGAGGCATATCGACGTTTAATCGCTCAACCGCTACATGGCTATCTAAGACGCTCGCTTGAAGGTCAATGGCATGAATGCTTTGAATAAGCTCCTGCTGCTGTTTGATCGCTAGCTGATTGATACGGAAATGATTTATATTGGCGTCAAGGGGGATAAATAAATCGGGCAAATCAATGGGCCGGTATTGCCAATTTGCTAGATCTTCAATTTGAAAATCATTGCTTGTTTGAGCCGGTTCACTTTGTGCCAGAGTAACCAAAGGCTGTTGCAGTAAAAACCTGTCTATGTTCAGGAGTTCATGCATTTGCAACGCAATATCTAATGACTGCCATTCAACGTTGACTGAGTCTTTAATCGCCAAATTAAACGATCCTAGTTGCAGCGAATTCACGTTAATGGCAACTGGCAGAGTGATTTTTTCAGCTTGAGTCTGCTCTTCAGGCTCGTTATTCGGTGATGGGGCTAGCTGCACGTCAATTTGTGCAATCGACAATGACTCTACACAAACCTCCACTTTGAAAAGACACCGCCAACCCATATCTAACTTTATATTTGAGACGTTCGCCTTTGTAGAAGTATCGTCAAATGATACATTTGTAAGTACCAACTCACCCCAAAGGCCTCCGCTGTCATGCTCAATTTCAAGGCCGTCTACTTGGCCACTGGCGATAGAAAGTACAAGCTGTGTTCCCCATGGCGTGCCAATAAAAAACACTAGCCCAAGTAATGTCAGAAGGATGAAACCTGCGCGTTTAAGCCAAATCATAGCGCTGGCCCCATAGCAAAGTGAATGCGAAAATCATCGCCAAAGTCGCCAAAGCCTTTGGCAAGATAAAGTCTGATTGGACCAACAGGCGACATCCAACTTGCGCCCACACCGACGCTATAAGCTAATTCTTCAAAGGGCTTTTCACTTGCTCCACCAACGTCTGTGAAAAGTGCTGCTCGCCAATCCGTTGCCACTGGATAGGTATATTCGATACTTCCTACATTGAGATATTGGCCACCAATCAGTTTACCTCTTTGCTCGCCAACATCTGGTTCTCGTGGTGCGAGTTCTTCATAACCAAAACCTCTCACGCTTTGGTCTCCACCCGCAAAATAACGCAGTGAGTTAGGGACCTGACTAAAGTCATTGGTATTTAACGCGCCAAACTCACCGCGTATTAAAATTCGGTGGTCACCAAAGCTTCTAAGCCATTTTGTCTGGAACGTAATGCGAGCGAGGTTGATGTCTGACACAATTGCATCAGATGCACCTTCAATGGTGAGTAATTGAGAGTCTCCCCATGTTACATCCAGCCCTCCACGACTGCGATGCCGGCTAAGGGTGAAGCCCGGGACCAATAAGTTTGTGGTGGTTTGGGGTTCCGTTCCTTGTTGAAAGCGGTCTCGAGAATATCGAAGGAAAGCGATTTTATTCCAATCTTGGGTTGTGTTGGTCCAATGTCTTTGTATCGCCAAAGACACGGTGTCACTATTGGAGTCATTGTTGTCTATGGCGTTGTAACCGGTTTGAATAGCCAAGTAGTTGTGCAGAGGATCTTCAATGGGAATTTTGTAGTTTAAACTTGCCGACTGTTCAGGGGCCGAAACGTACAAGTCGCCTTTCATACTGTGACCATGGCGATTAACCCAAGGTCTCTGCCAATTCAACTTACCAGTTAGGCCTTTATCTGTGGAAATCCCTCCGCCGACATTAAAAATGTCTCTTGGCCTGGCGGTGGCAATAATTTCAATGGGAATATTTCTGCCTTGCGCATTATCAAGTAAGGGTCTGGCAACAACCTGCTGGAAGTAACCGGTTTGGCTGAGGTTTCGGTTGAATTCGCCCAGTAGTGTTGCTTCGTAGGGTTGTTGTTGGCTAAATGGAATAATAGTTGCGATAAGTTCTTTGGCAAAAATATCGTCTGGATAAATGATTGAGCCAAACGCATAACGAACACCTGACTCATAGGTCAATATGATAGCGGCAGTATTGGCGGCTTCATCTACCCGTATTTCGTTGGTTGTAAACGCACTATCAAAGTAGCCTTTGTTGAGCGCAATACTGTCTAACTGACTCTTAACTTTGTTGTAATTTGCATGTACTAGCGGGGTGTTAAGTTTTAGTGGAAGCGAGCTTAAGTAGTCGACAAATCTTGGCTCGTTACTACCCTCGCCAATGACATCTACGTTAAGTTCGGTGATTGTAACCTGCGTGCCCTGCGAGATAGTTATCCGCAGCTCGTCACATTCCTGCAAGTCACTAAACACGATATCGTCAACAGTTAACTGGTAGTAGCCTAGTGCTTGGGAGGCTTTGGCAATTCTGTCCTCAATTGTAATAACGCTATCTTCTGACAAACGACATTGTGAAGGAGTATCTAATTGGCTCAAATGAGCCGTGATGTTATCTTCAAGTTTATCGTCGTCTAGGCCAACAAGTTCAGCATCGATGGCATATACGGTAGAACAAAAATTGAATATTAAAAAAAGTAATAAAGGGCGCTTAAACAACGGATTCATTTCCAAATTATGAGCTAAATAACAACGCATTGATCACGACTTGATGAGCTCAAAAATTGCTATAACAACTAAAGGGCTCCAAGCCCCAAAAAGGCAACAAATCCAACAATATCGGTAACGGTGATGATTATAACAGAACCTGATAATGTTGGGTCAAGTTTCAATTTGTCTAATTACATAGATACATGGACGCAACCATGGCGCTATCAGATGTCGATAATGGCAGATTAGTCGTTGATATCAGTGAAGAATA